>CAZSWK010000096.1:0-9060 GCA_964610835.1 uncultured Anaerolineaceae bacterium
CGGTTGATAGGTGTTGTCGGTCGAGATGGGTCCGCCGGCCGGGGCGGACGTGGCTCGTGGGACCATGACTTGATTGTGGACCAGAAACCCGCTCAGCGTGCTCGCCGAGCCCGGCCCGAGAGCGGTGGACGGAGAGCTACAGCAACGAAACCGGCCAGGGAAATGACGGTCAGGATCGGGACTGCGGCCTTCGCTGCGCGAGGCGGGAGAACCCATTCGAACATCGGCACCGGATCGCCGAGGCGAGCCTGGAATGGCCCAAACGGGCAATCGCCGCGGCCCACGAGCAACGCCACTCCCTCTGCGCCCAGCAGCATCATCGAGGCGGCGAGGTAGGCATCGCGCTCACGGCGCGCCGCGCACCGGTACACGTACGCGAGACCGGCCAGGTTGAGCGCACCCCACAGGCCATGGGCAAGCCGAAAGAGCCGCGCGCCCAGGGGGAGCTCGGACCAGCCGGGGCCATGGCTCATGACATCGTCGACTCTCGCCAGGTAACCAGTTCGTCGAGCGGCAGGCGCGCCTGGCCGGGCGCTGTCCTGGGCGCGCGGGCCTCCGGCGACGGGTGGCCGACGGCCATGATGGTACGTACGAAGCGTCCCTCGGGAACCTCCAGCAGCCGGTCGATCTCATGGCGCACGTCGGCCCGGACCCACGTGATCCCGGCGCCCAGGCCAAGGATCGAGGCGCCGATCAGGACACGCTCGGCGACCCGGCCGTCGTCATAGGCGAGGCTCGTCTTCTGCGTCTGATCGTCAGGCAGCGTGATTGCCAGCGCGGCCGTCGCGCTGTCCAGGGCGCGTGTCTGCGGGTGGCCGATGCCAGCGATGCGACGAATCAGCTCGATGTCGCGCACGATCAGGAAGCGCCACGGCTGAGAATTGCGGCTGCTGCCCGACCAGCGCGCGACCTGGGCGAGCGAACGCAGGTCGTCATCGCTCACCGGGTCTTCAGTGAACTGGCGGTATTGGCGTGTCCTCAACAGGTCGCGCACCCGATTAATCGCCGTTTCCATTGCCCCAGAGTGCCACGTGACCGGCGAACTCGCTCCCCAGTACGGTCAGCGGCTGATCAGCCACGTGACGATCAGGCATCCTCTAGGTGTGGCTTACGAGTCGGGGATCTTCGACCTGGGCGGGGTGCTGATCGACTGGAACCCGCGCTACCTGTACCGCAAGCTGTTCCCGGGCAATCCCGTGGGCATGGAGCGCTTCCTCGCCGAGGTGTGCACGCCGGCCTGGAACCTTGAGCTCGATCGCGGCCGGCCCTTCCAGGAGGCGATCGACGAGCTCAAGGTCGAGCATCCTGAGCAGGCGCCCCTGATCCAGGCCTACTGGGATCGCTGGTCCGAGATGCTCGGCCCGGTCGACCAGCGCGTTGCCGCGCTCCTGCGTGAATTGCGCGAAGGCGGACTACAGCTCTTCAGCCTGAGCAACTGGTCCGCCCAGACGTTCAGAGCGACGCGTGGCCGGGTCCCCGAGCTGGACCTGTTCGATGACATCCTGGTCTCGGGTGAAGCCGGTCGCGTCAAGCCCGATCCGGCGTTGTTCGCACTCGCCATCAGGCGTTTCGGCGTGGCTCCAGGGAGCACGTTCTTCGTCGACGATGTGGCGGTCAATGTCGAGGGTGCGCGACAAGCGGGCCTGACCGCCATCCAGTTCAGCGGGGCCCAGGACCTCAGGCGCGACCTCGCCCGGCTGGGGGTCCTGCGCAGCCGATTCTGAGTAAACGCTCAGGTTTCGGTCACCGAACTGTCAGGTTCGATGCTCTAGCGTCGGCAGCAATGCAGGGGAGTATTCGCCTTCGCTCGCGCATCCCGCCGGTGCCTCGCGTATGGGACATCCACCCGCTCGAGGTATGGCTGGTGGTGGTCGCCAACGTCGTGGTCATCACCGGCATGTGGCTGATCCACGGCGGCCTGATGCAAATCAGCACGCTGGGAGGGCTGTTCACCGCCGCGGGCCAGTTGACCGCGCTGTACGGGACCCTGTTCGCCCTGGTCGGCGTGGTGCTCATGTCGCGCAGCCCCTGGCTCGACCAGCTGTTCGGCCTGGGCGGCCTCTCAAAGTGGCACCACTGGCTGGGCTTCGCCACTCTGTGGTTGCTGGTCGGCCACGGCATCCTGACCACGATTGGTTTCGCGGCCGACGCCGGTGTCTCGATCCCCAACGAGCTCGGCGCCCTGCTCTTCACCTACCCGTGGGTGCTGATGGCCACGGTGGGGTTGTTCGCCCTGGTCGCCCTGGGCATCGTCTCCTTCCGTGCGGCGCGGCGAAGAATCTCGTACGAGACCTGGTACGGCATCCATCTCTATGCGTACGTCGCGATCGCGCTGGCCTTCCTGCACGAACTCGCCGTGGGAACCGACTTCACCAACGACTTTGCCGCGCAGGTGTACTGGGTGGCACTGTATGTCGCGGTCATCGCGCTGGTCCTCATCTTCCGTGTCGGCCAACCCCTGCTGCTATACCAGCGGCACCGTTTCACGATCGCCGAGATACGGCGCGAGGCGCCGGGGGTGGTTTCCCTGTACATCACCGGCCGCAACCTGGATCGGCTGCCGGTACGCGCCGGTCAGTTCTTCTACTTCCGTTTCCTGACCGGCGGCGGCTGGTGGCGAGCGCACCCCTATTCGCTCTCGGCGGCGCCGAATGGCGAGTATCTGCGCATCACGGTCAAGCGCGACGGCGACGACAGTGCCTGGATCCAGCACCTGCGGCCGGGCACGCATGTCTTCGCCGAAGGTCCGTACGGCGCCTTCACCAGCCTGCGCCGCCGCTACGCGCGGGCACTGCTGATCGCCGGCGGCATCGGCATCACGCCGCTGCGCGCCCTGCTCGAGGACTTCCGCTCGGACTTCCCGGGAGCGATTACCGTGCTCTACCGTGCGCGCAGCTGGGATGACGTGGTATTTCGCGAAGAGCTCGACGAGTTGGCCAAGACGCACGGGGCCTACGTTCACTACCTGATCGGCCGGCGCCCGAAGGGCCGCCGCAGCCACCCACTCGACGCACGCTCTATCGCCCGCCTGGTACCCGACGTCCGTGTTCGCGACGTCTTCATCTGCGGGCCCGACCAGATGATGGAAGCAGTCCGACGTGCCGTACGTTCGCTCGACGTGCCGGCCACCCAGATACACATTGAACGCTTTGCGAACTGATCCAGGAGGTTTCTCGCGCGTGCCCAAACGTGGTGCCGTGGCGCTCGTCACGACGATTCTTGCCGTGCTGTTGCTGTTCAGCTTCAAGCCAGCAGAGCAGTCGTCCGCCAACACGCTGCCCACGAGTGCGGTCGTCGGCGCGGCCGGGGCAACTTCAACGCAGGCCCCGGTAGCCGCCGTCCAGCAGCAAACCCCGGCCCCGCAGTCCAGCCAGCCGGCCGGGGCCGGCAGCGCGAACGCCACCCCGGTGCCACCGGCCCCGACGCCGACACCGGCCACGGTCAGCGGCGGCAAGGCCTCGGGCACCTTCACCGGTACGGCAATCAACACGCCTTACGGCACGGTCCAGATCGCCCTGGTGGTACAGCGGGGCCAGATCACCAACGTGCAGCTGTTGCAGATGCCGACCGATCGCCAGCTGTCGGCGCAGATCAGCCGCGAGGCTGGCCCGATGCTGGTGAATGAGGTGCTCCAGGCTCAGAGCGCCAACATCATGGGCGTGTCGGGCGCCAGCTTCACCTCGTACGGCTTCTACCAGTCACTCCAGTCGGCGCTGGCGCAGATGTAGTGAGCGACCCGCGCGCGCCATTCCGCCGGGTCCGCTTCGAACACATCATGGGAACCGCAATCGTCATCGACGTTCGCGGCCCGGCGCCCGACGAGCAAATCGTGGCGCGCGCGATGGACGCGGCCTTCGAGCACTTCCGCGGAGTCGACCAACGCTTCAGCACCTACCGGGAGGACAGCGAGGTCAGCCGCTTCAACCGCGGCGAGATACCCGGAACCGCGATCAGTGAGGAGCTGCGCGATGTCCTGGCCATGTGCGAGCAGGCACGCCTGGCGAGCGACGGCTACTTCGACATCAGGCAGCACCGCAGTGACAACGCAGTCGACCCATCGGGCCTGGTCAAGGGCTGGTCGGTCGAGGGCGCGTCACACATCCTCGAGCGTGCCGGCGTACACAACTACACCATCAACGCCGCGGGCGACGTCCTGATCCGCGGCGAGCCAGAGCCGGGCGTTCTGTGGCGCATCGGCATCCAGAATCCGTGGGACCGGGCGACCATGGCCGCTCTGGTCGAGGCGCGCGACCTGGCCATCGCCACGTCGGGCACGTACGAGCGCGGCGAGCACGTGATCGTTCCGCGCACCGGCCGGCCGCCCGAGGGCGTGGCCAGCACGACCGTTGTCGGCCCGAGCCTGACGTGGGCAGATACGTGGGCGACGGCCGCCTTCGCCATGGGCGTGCGCGGCGTCGACTGGGTGGCGCGCGAGCTCGACGGCTATGAGGCACTGGCGGTCACCAGCGACCGCCACCTGGTCATGACGAGCGGCTTCGGGCACCTGATGGTGCGTGGCTGAGGCCGGCCGCCCGCTCCTCCTCGTCGACCTGCTCGGGGCTCTGCTCATCGAACGCTCTTCCAGCGCGATGCCACCACACGGTCATGCGTGCGCCGCCGGCGGAAGCGGCACCGACATCCCAATGGCCGCCGGTCGAACGCACGATTGCATCGGCGATGGCCAGGCCCAGCCCGGCACCCTCACGCTCCGTGTCGGCGCGGTGGAACCTGTCGAAGATTCGGCTGCGCTCCTCGGGCGGAATGCCCGGGCCGCTGTCCTCGACCGAAAGCGTCGCGCGGGTCGCATCGCCAACGACACGGACGGCGACGGTCGCTCCTGGCGGTGAATGGCCGATGGCGTTGTCGAGCAGCACGGACACGAGGCGCGCAATCCATTCGGGGGGTGCCTCGATGACCGGGCTCAGGCGGCCGCTGATGCTGGTGGTGACGCTGGTGCCTCGCTGGCCGGCAATCGACTTGAAGCGCTCGACGGTCGTTGCGGCCAGGGCACCCAGATCGATCGGTTCCGCGGGCGGCGGCGCCGGAGCGGAGTCGTAACGCGCCAGCCACAACAGGTCGTCGACCAGCCGGCGCAGGACACGCGTCTCGTCGTGGATGCGCCCCAGCGTCTGTTGGTAGGCGGTCGCCGTGCGTTTCTGCTGCAGGCCGAGCGATGTTTCGGCTTCAATGACCGTAAGCGGCGTGCGCAGCTCGTGCGAGGCGTCGGCAGTGAACGCGAGCTGAGCGAGACGGGCCTGCTCCAGTGGCCCAGCGACGCGCCTGCCCACCAGCAGGGCGCCCAGAAAGACGAGCAGTAACAGGAAAGGACCGATCAGCACCTCCGCCACCAGCAGTGTGCCCAGGGCGCTGCTGGCCTCGCCGAGTGACTGGGCGATCGTTATCCGGGCCTGACCCTGCGGCGTGCTCAACTGTCCACCGACGAGGCGCATGTCGACGCCGCCGATCGTCGCCGTGGTCGGGCCCGTGACCGATGCCAGATCGGACGGCAGGGTCGCAGTCGCGTCGCTGCTGTAGGACGCGTCGCCCGGGCCGCGGACCCACACGAGCAGCGGCGATTCGAAGCGCCGCGCGTCACCGTCGTTGTCCAGGTCACCGCCGTTGCCGCTACTGATCTCGGCGATCACGTTGGGCTGTGCCTGCACCGCCGCCAGTTGGTCGGTGAGGCGCTGGTCGACGCCCGCGACGAGGTTGTTCCAGGAAACGGCCAGCACGGCCGCCGCGGCGACGACGTAGATGACTGCCACGACGGCAGCGCTTATCGCCGCGACGCGCAGCGGCAGAAGTCGCATGCCGCGGCGCGGAAACTCCGTGTGAGTCAGATCGTTCAACGCTCAGCCAGTCGGTAGCCGGCGCCGCGCACGGTGACGATCTCCGCGCCGCTGCCGGTCAGCTTGGCGCGCAGACGTGCCATACGCACGTCGATGGCATTGGAGCCGATGGGCGCGGTCTCGTCTCGCCATGCATGCTGTGCGATCTGGCGCCGATCGACGACCGCTGGGGCACGCAGCATGAGCAACTCCAGGATCCGGTACTCGGTCGCCGTCAGATGGAGGTCAATGCCGGCCCCGGTCACGATGTGCGTCTGCGGGTCGAGGACCAGGTCGCCGCGCCGAAACACGCTGCCGTCGCCGGCGCCGGCGCGCCTCTGCAGCGCGCGCACGCGCGCCAGCAACTCGCCGAAGTCGAACGGCTTGACCAGGTAGTCGTCCGCGCCGGCGTCGAGGCCGCTGATCCGGTCGGCCGGCGCGTCACGCGCGGTGAGCATCAGGATGGCGCTGCCCAAGCCCTGCGCGCGGACCTGCCGCACAACATCGAGGCCGCTCAGGCCCGGCAGCCGCCAATCTACGATGAGCACCGCGTAATCCGTGAAGTGCAGCAGGTCCAGGGCGTTCTCTGCCGTTGCGGCGGTATCGACGAAGTAGCCGTTGGCCTCCAGGCCACGGGCCAGGACCTCGCGCAGGCGGGGTTCGTCCTCGATTACGAGCAGGCGCAAGCGATCGCCTCCGGGTCGTCTGTCGGCGTGAGTCTAGGTCGCTTGCCTGTCAGTTCGGTGTCGGCGGCTGCCACCCCTCGTGCAGCTCGGCGAAGCTCGGCATGGCCGGGATGTCGCCGGCCGGCTCGAAATTGCCGAGCTCGATGGCCTCCGCCTGTGTCAAACGGGCGCCCTCGGCGAGCAGCCGGGCGAATTCGTCCTGGCCCAGCGCCTCAAGCACACGCGATCGGAACGGATCCGTCAGAAAGATTGACACCGGGGGTGCACCGCCCAGACGTTCCTTGGTCGCGTCGGTGTACCCGAACAGGCGCGCCGATCGTTCAGGCTCGGAGCTCCACGCTGCCAACGCGGCCAGGATTTCGAGGACCATCGCTACGCCCAGCTCGTTGCCCGCCTCGAGAAAGATTGCCATCGACTCCCGGAGCGCGGCGATGGACCCCGACCACTGGCCGAGCATGGCGCGGGCGGCCGACAGGTTGGTCAGCACGTCGGCCAGCTCGAGCAGCTCGCCCCTTGCGCGGAAAATGGCCACGGCGCGCTCGATGCCGGGGACGGCCTCGCCGTAATTGCCCCGCCAATAACGCGCTATGAGCATGACTCCCTCCGCGCGTGCCGCGCCCAGATCATTTCCGAGCTCGTCGTACAGGTCGCGTGCCCGCTCGAACATGTCAGCAGCTGTCACCTGATCGCCGCTCATCATGGGCACGAACGCCTCGTTGAAGAGCGCCTCGGCCAAGCCTGGCTTGTCGCCGGCCTCTTCGTACAGTTCGCGCGCCTCCGTGTACCAGCGCGTCATCGGCTCGTAGTCGGCCTGCCAGTAGGCGATGCCCCCCGCGCCCATCAACGCCTTGGCCCGCGCTGTTGGCGCTGCGCCCGTGCCGGCGAGCAGGTGATCGAAGATCGAGCGCGCCTCGGCGAAGTGGCCGCGCTGCTGCCAGAAGCGCCAGATCGAACCGGCGGCAACCAGCGCCTCGTCGAGCATGCCGGCACCCTGCGCGGCCCCAAACGCAGCGCGCAGGTTGTCGTCCTCGCGTTCCAGCCGGTCGAGCCAGTCGCCCTGCGCCGCGCCGGTCAGCTCCACCTCGCTGGCCGTGGCCAGCTCGAAGAAGTAGCCGGCATGCCGGTGCACAGTGGCGTCGTGCTCCGCCGCATCCGCGGACAGCAGCTCGGCCGCGTACTGGCGGATCGTCTCGAGCATCGTGAAGCGCGTTTCACTGGCCAGCTCGATGCTGCGCAAGAGGCTCTTGTCGACCAGCGACGCCAGGCCGTCGAACATGTCCAGCCCGAGGTCCTGCCCGGCAACCTGCTCAGCGGCCTCGAACGCGATGCCCCCGTTGAACACCGACAGCCGGGCGAACAGCCGCCGCTCCTCGGCGGTGAGGAGGTTGTAGCTCCAGTCGATCGCCCCGTTGAGGGTGCGCTGACGGGCGGGCAGGTTGCTGGCCGAGCTGGCGAGCAGGGACAGGCTCTGCTCGAGCCGGGCCAGGATCTGCTCGGGGCTGAGCAGCTTGACACGCGCGGCGGCGAGCTCGATGGCCAGCGGCAGGCCGTCGAGGCGGACGCATATCTCGGCCACCGCGGGCGCATTCGCATTGGTCACGGCGAAGGCAGGCTTGGCCGCCATGGCGCGCTCGATGAACAGCTGCACCGCCTCGTACTGGGAAAGGGAAGCGGCCGAGAATGCGGCCGCGCGAAGTTCGGCGATCACGGCGAGCGGCGGCACCGGGTACTCACTCTCGCCGTAGACGTGCAGCGGCGTCCGGCTGGTCGCCAGCACACGCAGGTGCGGCGCCGCGCTCAGCAGGCGCGCCACCAGCGGCGCCGCGTCGATGACCTGCTCGAAGTTGTCGAGGATTAGCAGGATTTCGCGATCGGGCAGCCATGACTCGAGCACCTCGATCGCCGGCCGATCACCGGCCACTGTCACGCCCAGCGCATTGGCGATGGCGGGCGGCACGAGCTCTGGATCGGTGTACACCTCGAGCGGCACGAACCAGCAACCGTGTTCGTATTGGTCGAGCAGCTCGGCCGCCACGTTGAGCGCCAGGCGCGTCTTGCCGGTACCTCCCGGGCCAGTCAATGTGAGCAGGCGGGCCGAGCCGAGCTCGTTGATGATCTCGGTGGTTTCGTGGCCACGACCCACGAAACTCGAGATCATCGAGGGCAGGTTGTTCGGCCGGGCGTCGAGCGAGCGCAGTTGCGGGAAATCGGCCGGCAGGTCATCGACGACAAGCTGGAAGACGTGCTCGGGCACGGGCAGGTCCTTGAGGCGATGCATGCCCAGATCGCGCAGCGTCACGCCCTCGGGCAGTTGGTGCTCAACGAGGCCGCGCGTCGAATCGGCGACCACCACCTGACCGCCGTGGGCAGCCGCGGCGATGCGCGCCGCGCGGTGAACGTCGAGACCGACATAGTTGTCGCCACCGCGGATACCGTCGCCGGTCAGCAGGCCCATCCGCACGCGGATCTGCGCGTCGTCGGGCCACTTCTCGGCGAGCAACCCGCGCTGCGCCTCGATCGCTGCCTCGACGGCCGCCAGGGGACTG
>CAZSWK010000097.1:0-8984 GCA_964610835.1 uncultured Anaerolineaceae bacterium
GGCGCAGGGAGATGAACGACAGATCACCCACGATCAGCTCAACGGGCGATCCGATCATCTGGGGCGTCAGGTCGCGGACATTGGTCCGGTCACGCACCTCCACGCGCGGGTCGGATCGCAGGGACCAGGCCAGTTGCCCGTAGCCGACATCGGCGGCGACCATGCCATTGATCATGACTGTGAACGCTGGTCCGCCCCGGTTCTCGACATATAGCGCCTGCGGCTGACCGGCTGGAGTCACTGACGGACTGGGCGTGCCACTCGGCGGACAGGTCGGCGGAGCCGGTCCCATCCGCGGGGCGTTCACCAGGCCCGACGGATCGAGGCCAGTCTGGTAGAACCAGCGGGGCAGTAACTTCACCTGCTCATCGAGCAGCGTCGTACCGCCGGCTACTCGGGTAATTGTCAATTGCCAGGGCAGCCCCGGCAGACCCCCGTGGCCCGGCGTGAGCGTTGAGCCGGCGCCGCATGCCACGAAGCCTGCAGACACGCCGTTTACGGCTACGGCAAACGATGGTCCTCCGTAGTTTGTCAGGTAGAGCGCCGGCGGTTCGGTGGGCGCCGGGGCTGTGCTCACCGTAACGGTCACCTCGGCGCGGATGTCGTGCTGGGTCCCTGTGCAGCCGGGGTCTTCCAGGAACGACGCCTCGGCGTAGATGTGCCACGTCCCCGGCGGCAATCGCAGCACCGGGTCCTGCATGAAGGCGCTGAAGGATGGATTGGCATCGGGGTTGCTGCCCGATTTCCCGAATGCCTGCTCCAGCGCAACCCCACGGGTCAGCGTGGTCCGCGCGCAATTCAGCTCCACGACGGGTTGGAGCTGGATTCCGTTCACCGGCTCAACAATCCCAAAACCAATCGGGGTGCTGCCTCCGTGACCGATGGTTGTCGAGGCGTCCGGGCCCTCGTAGATGAGCGTCGCGGTCACATCCATCGCTTCGCTGTTCCCGTAGTTCGCCTTGTTGGCTGTTATCCAGAGCGTGAAAGGCCCGTCGTAGGCCGTCCCGGTCACCGGCCCGCCAGAAGCATTCGGTGTCGATGTTCCAGCCGGGCCGAATACGCCGTACAGGCCGCCGACTACAAGCGCGAGGACGGCCACGCTGACCATCACTGCCGCCAGCGCACCGACGTTGCCGAGCGGGAAGGCGACCGCCCGGTGTGTTTGTGCGCCGCGGACGAGGGTGGCGATGTCCGGCTCGGTCGTTTCGGGCAGCGTCTCCCGCCAGCGCTCGGCTGAACCTTCCAGCAGCCTGTTGATGTCGTCGTCGGAATAGCTCATCTCGCCTCGAGCTCCATTCGCAGCCGCTTGCGGGCGTCACTCAGCGACGACTTGACGGTGCCCTCCGAGCAGCCCATGACCGCCGCCGTCTGGGCGACCGACAGGCCCACGTAGTAGAAGCAGTCAACCGCGAGGCGCTGCCGCTCCGGCAGCTTTGCGGTCGCCGCTTCGATGTCGAGCCGATCCTCCGGCGGTGTCTCCCGCACGCTTCCCACCAGCTGGACGGGCAACCGGCGCCGGCCTGCGGCGCGGCGGGCCTCGTGAGCCACGATCGTCAGCAACCAGGTCAACAGTGATCCGCGGGCGGCGTCGAACTGTCTGCGGTGCGCCCACGCCCGCAGCAGCGCCTCCTGGACCACGTCCTCGTACGTCGCGGTCGGCGAGAGGCGTGCTGCCAGGCGGTTCATGAGGGGCAGGAACGGTCGCACGGCCGCGTCAAAGCCGTCCGCCTGGTCGAGTTCGGCGGCCTCGGGCTGGGCAAACTCCAACAGAACCCCGATCACGCTCTATATACCCGGCTGAAGGCCGGCCGGTTGGGTCAGAGGCTACTGCCGATCAGGACCTCTTCGCCACGATCTCCACGAGGTTGCCGTCGGGGTCGCGCAGCAGCGCGTTGCGGTTGTTGTTGCCGGTGTCGTGTGGCGGCTGCTCGACGGGAGTGCCCGCGGCGGTCAGCTTCTGGAAAGCACGGTCTACGTCCGCACGTTGGCCGCCGGACGCACGACGGTTGCGGACCTACCATGGGCCGGTTATGGGCGTCTTCAGCTGGATCCGGCGCACCAGCCAGCCACAGCGGACGATCGTCAAGACGTACGGTCTCGGCAGCCTACTGGGAGTCCTGAGCCTGCCCATCGCCTTCGTCATGGCCCGCGCCGGCATGCGCGGCTGGGAGGATTCCGCAGCGCAGGCGATGCAGAAGGACGTGGCCGCGATGACCGCGCGCGGCTACCGCGTCGTGTCGGCCGACGAGTACGCCGTGCCCGCCTTTGGCTTCGTCTATTTCAAGGTCCGCTATGAGCTGTCCTCAGGCGGCTGAGGGCCAGATTCAATTCCCCTCTGAGCCGGCGCTCACTGCTGCAGGCCGGCCTGGACAACGCGAGCGATGGCATCGGTGATGATCTCGTAGGCATAGCGACCGTCCTCGAACTGCACGTTCGACAGGTGCCCCGAGTTGCCGTCCGCCGCGTAATGGATCTCGTCGAATGGCGAGTTCGCCGGGCTGACCGCCGCGCCCGGATCGCCTGACAGCAGCAGCGCGCTCGATACGGGAATGAAGTCGTGGTCGCGCTGCTGGGCGCCGCTGAAGCTGCCCAGGTTGGCCTGCGCGATGAGGTCGATGGCCTCGCCCGACTTGTTGCTTCGTCCGCCGGGGCCGCCTTCATACGAGTAGGCAGTGGCGACCTTGACATCGGCAAAGCCGTACTCCGGATGGGCGCCCACGTAGCTCTTCACGGCGTCGACTGCGCCCTTCGCAGGCGACTGCAGGACGGTGTCGCCGATGGCGTCCCAGACCGTCCAGTTGATGTTCGCCACGCCTGCCGGGATCTGCGTCTTGACGATCTGCTTCATGAGCGCGCGCACGCTGTCCGCGTCGAGCAGGTCGACGTTCTGGCCGTTCAACTGGAAGAGTGGCGTCGCCGAGAACACCGTCGCGGGCGACGACCCTGACGACGCCTTGACGGTGGCCGTGACCGATACCGCCAGCGTGAAGTGGAAGTCCCCTTCGAAGAGGGTGATGGTCGTGAGCAGGAACGGCCGGGTCACCTTGACGTGAATGTCGTAGCCGTCTGAAGCAGGCGTGATGGTAATGGTCGCGGTGTTGGTGGCCCCTGCCGCGTCGAGCTTGCGCGACACCGTCGATGCTGATCCCAGCCCGTTGATCGAGGACCAGTTGGAAGTCCAGTGCAGGATCTGGGAGCCGGGCCCCGGGTCGTCACGGCCGCCGTCGCCGCGTCCGTTGGACAGGGCGATCGTCGTCAGGCCGGGCGCGCTGGGGAAGTCGCCCAGCGTGCCCCCGAGCTCCGCCCCGAACAGCTGCTGAAACTCGGGCGTGGGCTGAGCCTGGCCGCCGTCCGACGCGGAGTAGTGGTGGATCAGAGCCTGGCGGGCGAATGGCGAGTCGAGGATCTGGCTCTTCTGGGCCTTGGCCGACGCCACGCCCCAGACGTCGGCGAAGTACTGGTCGAGGAACTGGACGCCGAGCGGCACATAGGCGCCGTGCAGCGGGCTGTCGTCGGCCACCCACAGGTCGACGTCGTGGGGGATGCCGTTGGCCTCCATGTACTGCAGGGCGTAGCGGGCGACGAGACCGCCCATGCTGGCGCCGACCAGCACGACGTCGGCCGCCTTGCTCAACCTCCCTTCCGCCGACAGCTGTTGGAAGAGGTCGACAAGCGCCAGGGCGTTGCGCTGAACGTAGTCCCAGCTGTCGGCATAGGTGACCGTGTAGACGTCGAAGCCCAGCTTCAGCGCGGCCTCCTGCCAGCTGTCCTGCTGGCCGGGCACATCCGGGTTCGCATCGTGGGCGAATGCGGCACAGGTGTCGGCCGGAGGAGTGGACGGAATGTCAGTGCCGTTGGGCGAGACGCTGATTGCGATCCGCGACTTGGCCGGCAGCGACGGGTCCGGGGTACCCGGACAGTAGTCGTACGCGATTAGCCCCGGCTTGCCTTCGTAGGTCCGCGACGAGGTGATCATGACCCGGCTGGGCGTGGGAATTGGCGTCGGCGTGGGCGTTGGGGTGGGCGGAAGCGTCGGCGTCGATGAAGCCCGGGCCAAAGCCGTGCCCGTGGGGCTCGCCGCGGGCGTGGAAGTCTGGGTCGGCGTCGCACTCACGGTGGCGGACGGAGCCAGGCTGGAAAGAGCTGGCACCGATGTACAGCCCACCAACGCCGAGATGGCGATCACGCACGCGACGCAGCGGAGCAATTTCTGCTCCATCGCCAACCATTATTGACCAACCCCGCGTTCGGCCGCTTGCCTCAGGGCAGGACCGTGAAGCGACCGCCACCGATCGGCCGTAGAACGTCGAAGTGCCGATGGTCGAGCGTAACGATCGTCCGCGTGCGATAGCGTGCCGCGAGGACAACGTTCGATGCGTCCGCCACGCCGATCTGCTGGTCGCCAAAGCGCTCGATCAACGAGCTGGCCTGTTTCAGGTCGTCGAGACCGAACCCAGGCAGGTCCCATGCCCCGCTCGCCAGCTCATTGAGGACGGCGAGCTCCTCGGTCATGCCCATGCGCGACCCGACGAGGTAGTCGAGCTCCGCCACCACGTACGGCGAGACGACCAGCGGCTCGGTCACAGTGTCAAGAGTGCCCGCGACGGCAGCGTGATCCGGCTCGTCGGCATCAAAGAGCGCGAGCAGCGCGCTCGTGTCGACGATCACCGCTCGCCGAACCCGGCGAGGTGATCGTCCAGCTCACGCGCGATGGGCCGGCCGCTCGCAAACAGGCCGCCCCGCGGACGCGGTCGCTCTCCGCCAACGGCGTCGCGGATCGAGTCGCGAATGACCTGTGCCTCGGAGATACCTCGGCGCCGGGCCGCCCGCTTGACGGCCGATTTGAGATCGGGCGACAGGTAGATGGTGGTCTTATCCACATGACGTATGGTACCACCGCTGGCACTGGCAGCCTACGGCGCAGGCGGCCCCGACGAGTCTTGCTTGGCGCCTTCGGCGTGCCCCGCGTGTTCGGCGGCAGCACGCAATGCCAGGAGGTCCTTGCGCAGCGGCCGGCCCAGTACCCAACGCTTGAAGGGCTTTACCAGCACCGCCAGCGTGGAGTACAGCAGGCCCCTGGTCACGAAACCCATGGTGATCGTTGCCAGCGTGCCGGCGCCATTTGGGGCCAGGACGACCGATTCCACAAAATCGTAGCCAGGTTCCGAGGCCTGGATGGCCAGCAGGCGTTCCGGCGAGAACTCGGCAATGGTGGCGTGAGTTTCGCGTTCTCCGTAGCCGTAGGTGACCTCGGTTCCGGCCGCCAGCGGACCATCCGGCGTCGTACGGACGTTCCTGGTGGACGTCCACGCGGACCACGCGCGCGGGTGGCCGGCCAGCCGCCACACCACGTGCTGCGGGCGACCGATGGCGATCGATTCGGACTGCTCCACGCGAACTGCCATCGAGGCCTCCCCTGCCCAGCCTACCCGCGCGGTCAAAACGGCCAAACGACCTCCGAGCGTCGGGGCGAAGGGCTGAGGTCAGCACATATGCTTCGATCCACGACCTGTGACCGGAACGAGGAGGGCGACGCGATGCTGACCGCTACGAAGGATCTGATGCTCCCGGCAACCGTGACCGGATCCTGGCCACGGCCGCGCTGGTACGACCGGGGCCTGTGGGGTCGCCCGCTCGACACCGCGCTGCTCGACGTCGCCTTCCGCGAGCAGTTCCTCGATGCGCACGCGACGGTCATCGCCGACCAGGAGCGTGCCGGCCTGGACATCCTGACCAACGGCGACTACCACCTCGACGAGGACTTCGCCGGTCGGTCGTGGCACCACTACCCGCTGCAGCGCTGGCAGGGCTTCGAGCACGAGGAGCTGCAGTACGCGCGCTCGCGCGACGCGCTGCTCGCATTCGCGCCGGGCACGCTGATGAACGAGATCGAGACGACGTGGCGCTGGCCGCGGGTGGTCGGCAAGGTGGAGCACGATCCCCGGAACCCGCTCGAGTACGCCAAGCTGTGGCGCATTGCCCAGGCGCGCGCGGCGTCCGGCAAGCCGGTCAAGTTCGGGACCTGTTCTTCGCAGGTGCTCTCGATCTTCCTCGACAGCCACACACCCGATTACGACCTCGACGACAAGAAGCAGCTCATCTGGGATATGGCCACGGCCATGAACACGGAGCTGCGCCAGCTGGCCGCGGCCGGCGCCAGGGTCATCCAGATCGAGGAGCCGACCATCCATTTCACGGCCTGTTTCGAGCCGGAGAAGAAGGAGATGCTCGACTTCATGGTCGACGCCTTCAACCATGAGGTGGACGGCCTCGACGGCGTCGAGCTATGGATCCACACCTGCTGGGGCAACCCGAACATGCAGAAGGTCTACAGCGGCGAGTCGTACGCCAACTCGATCGACATCTACCTCAACCGACTCAAGGGCGACGTGTGGACGGTCGAGATGACCGAGCGCGACTTCGCCGAGATCGGCCTGTTCAAGGCGTACGCCGCCAACCTGCCCAAGAAGGTGGCAGTCGGGGTGGTCAACCATCGATCGCTGCAGGCCGACATGCCGCCGGTCGTTGCCGATCGCATCCGCAAGGCACTCGATGTGATCCCGGCCGACAAGCTGGTGTTGTCGAGCGACTGCGGCTTCGGCCGCCAGGGCTTCAACCGGCTGGTGGCGTTCTACAAGGCGGCCGGTATCGCCCAGGGTCGCAACATCGTGCTCAAGGAACTGGGACTACCTGAGCGCTACGTCGCGGCCGCGGATCCCGGACTGCAGACTGACGTGCTGCCCGACTTCGAGCCGCTCACCCATCTGCCCTCGCCCTGGCACTGACCGCTCCGGCTGCTCGACAGTCAGTCAGCCGACGTAGCGGCGATCCTCGTAACACCACACGAAGCCCTGCGGGGCGGGCATCTGATAGATGACCGGGTGCCCCTCGCTCAGGGCATGGGCGCGCGCATCACCGCGCTGCGACTCGCAGCAACCGACGTGACCGCAGGTCGCGCACAGGCGCAGATTGAAGCCGCTGCCGCACTCCTGGCACTGGTCGGCCTGGGGCTCAGGCACGCCGTCCGGGATGTGATCGCAGGCGTCCCTCGATGGGATCAGTTGATGCCGTAGCTGCATGTGCTCAAGGTAGCGCGACCACGCCCGATCGCGAAACACCAATCCTGGGCCGCGCCACGCTACGGATCTGCTCAGATGCCGCCCGGCACGGATAATGACCATCAAGTGCCGGCGAAGCGAACATTTCTCCCGCCGGTCGCGAGCGACAGGTCGAGGAACCAGATGGACGCCGAGGTCAACGAGAACGCGCTCGAGGAGGCACTCGGTGCCATCGAGCAGGTGCGGACTTGGAGCCCCCGCGTCGTGTCGCGACTGGAGCACTTCATCCGCACCGCCCCAGACGAGGGCTTGTTCCGCCTGAATCCTCTGCAGTGGGCCGCCGAGCACGGCGTCGACGAGTACGAGGCAATTGACCTGTTCCTGCACAGCGCCAAAGTCGGCCTGTTCGACATGGACTGGAACGTCATCTGCCCGTGCTGCGGCAAGGTCATGCGCAGCCTGCGCGAACTGCACGGCCTGCAATCGCAGAACACGTGCACGGTCTGCTTCCGAAAGGATCCAGCCACGCTGGACGACTACGTCCAGGTCACCTTCACGATCTCCCCGACGGTGCGGCGGATCCGCTACCACGACCCACAGGCGCTCGCCCTCGACGACTACCTGTTCGAGTACCTCTACGAGCCGAGTGTCAGGACCCTCGGGTTCTTCACCACCCAGGACGCGATGCGGATGTTCGGGCGACACCAGGGACTCCTCCATCCCGGTGAGAGCGTGGCGGTTGAGACGGATCTGGAACCGGGGCTCCTCAGCTGTGTCGAGCCCTTCGGCCAGCACAGCTTCGCGCTCCTGGCGCAGGGCGAGCCGGATCCGGAGACGCGCCGTATCAAGGCGACGTTGACCGAGACGGGCTTCGACGTGCCCCTGCGCCCGATGGATCCGGGCGAGTTCGACCTGGGCCCGTTCAGCTATGCAGGCACGTTCTACCCGATCAGGCCGGGCCGGGTGGTGATCGAGTTCGAGCAGCGCAGCGCCGCCGAGGCCGCCCTGATGGTCATCTACTTCCCCGTCTTCGGCCTGCCGAACGGCCTCACGCTCCCCGATGGCTCCAACACCGGCCCCATCGATACGAGCAACCTCGAAACGACCAGTGTCGTTGATGTCGGGTTCGCGTCGCCCCGCCTGACGGCCAAGCGCCTCTTCGCCACCCAGACGTTCCATGACCTGTTCCGCGCGGAGGTCTTCCAGGAGTCGCAGGGCTTCGGCGTGAAGGACATCACCGTCCTGTTCACCGATCTCAAGGGGTCGACCCAGCTGTACCAGCGCGAGGGCGACCTGAACGCCTACGCCCTGGTGCGGCAGCACTACGGCATCCTGAGCCACTGCGTGACGCGGCAGCACGGGGCGGTGGTCAAGACCATCGGCGACGCGATCATGGCGACCTTCGAGCACCCTGCGGAAGCCGTCGCGGCCGGGTTGGACATGCTGCGCGAGCTTCCCGCGATGAACCGCTCCTCGGTGCACGGCGAGCTGGTGCTCAAGGTGGGCATCCACCACGGCGCGGCCATCTCGGTGAACCTCAACGACCAGGTGGACTACTTCGGGCAGACGGTCAACATCGCGGCGCGGGTGCAGGGCAGCGCCGATGGCAACCAGATGCTGCTCACCCAGCCGATGTTCGCGGCCGACGGGGTCCAGGAGCTGCTAGAGGCGTCCGGCTGCAAGGTCGACTCGGCTGAAGTGACACTTCGGGGCATCGAGGAGCCGTTGCAGGTCTACCGGGTCTCATCCCCGGGCGCGTAACCGGCTGCGGGAACCGATTCCATCCTGCCGAACCCTTCATCGACGCGAACAACTTCGCGGGTCCGTTGCCGATGAGTTCGCCCCGCACGAGACCGCCCAGGATGAGGGATTGGTCGGGGCGAGAGGAGTAGGGCCGACACTTTCCAACTGTCCGTCACGGTCGTC
>CAZSWK010000098.1:0-8487 GCA_964610835.1 uncultured Anaerolineaceae bacterium
CAACACAGGCGCGCAGGAAGTCGAACATCTCCGGCGTGGCCGTGCCGAAGCGGATCAGGTCGTCGGTCGTCAGGGGCGTGGCCGCGAACTTGCGCACCGTCAGCACCGGCCCAATCAGGCTGATGGGCGGGATGATGGCATTGACGCGCGAGCCGTCGACCAGTCGGGCATCGACCATCGGGCTCGACTCGTCGACGCGCCGGCCAATGGGCGAGATGATGCGGTCGATGATGCGCATCACGTGCTCGTCGTTCTGGAAACTGACGGGCGAAAGCTCGATCTTGCCGGAGCGCTCGATGTAGACCTGGCGCGGCCCGTTGACCATCACTTCGGTGATGGTTTCGTCGCGCAGTAGCGGCTCGAGCGGGCCCAGGCCGACGATCTCGTCGGTGATCTGCTCGAGCATGCGCGTCCGCTCGGCACGGGTGAGTGCCAGTCCTTCGGCGTCGAGCGCGCGGGCAAATGCCTCCTCGATCTCGCGCCGTACCTCGACCTGGTTGGCCAGGTCGAGCTTGGGGTCGAGATCGGAGATCACCCGCTGCTGAATTCGCAGCTTGGCATCGCGGAAGCTCTCGCGCAGCGGAACCTGCGCGAGCATCCGGCCCGGGGCGCTTGGGGTCGCCGTGCCGGCGCCGCCGTTCGATGGCGACGCGGAGGCCGGCTTGCTACGCACCGGCGCGGGGATGCGCGACGCTTGGCCATCCTGGCCGTTCGGTGGCGCGACTGGCGGTGGTGTGACCCCCGTCCAATCGCCGGCCGGGCGGGCACTTTCAATGCGGCGCAAGAGCGACATGTCGTTCACTTCCTCCTATTCAGTGGGCTCGCCACTGGAAAATGCCCTTGCGTGGTATCGCCCGCAGCGGCACCTCGGGCTGAAGGGCCACCTCAGTACCGACGACTTCACGCGCCATCCGGACGACGTCTTCGCTGACTCGCGCATGCGGGTCGGTGACGACGAACGGGACACCCCGGTTGAGCGCAAATACGACCGTCCGTCCATCGGACACGACGCTGTGGGTGATCTTTCGCCCGATCGAAGTCTCCACGTCCTGGAGGCGAATGCCATAGCCCGAATCGGCCCTGTTGACCACCAGTTGGACCTTCCCTTTGGGGTAACCCAGCTGATCGGTCAGTTCCAGGAACTGGCGGATGTTCTTGATGTTGGTGATCTCAAGGGTGAGCACCGTCAGCACCACGTCGGACTGGTCGAGGCAGCTGAGGGTGACGTCCTGGAGCAGCGGCGAGGAGTCCACGACGACCAGGTCGTGCGTCGCTCGCAGGCCGTTGATGATCCTGGCCAGGTGATCAGCGGTGACGAGCTCGGCCATCTCCGGGCTGGGCGGCGCCGTAAGCACGCGCACGCCCGAGCTGTGGTCGATCAGCGTCGAATCGAGCGTCCCGAGATCGCCGCTGGCAAGTTCCCGCGCAACGTCGGCGATGGATTGGCTCTTCGGGTTGAGGTTCAACAGCACCCCAACATCGCCGAACTGGAGACCCGCATCGACGATCGCGACGCGCTTGTTCATCTGCATGTGGGCGGCGACCGCGAAGTTGACCGCCAGCGTGGTACGGCCCACGCCTCCCTTGGGCGAAAAGAAGGACACGACCTTGCCCGGTGCACCGGAAGTGCCGTCGCGTGTCGGCTCGCCCGCGTCGGCCGCCGGCCTCGTCTCCGCTACGCGATCGAGCTTCTTGCGCTCGCGGTCGTACACCTGCCGAATCGACGCGGCCAACTCATCCGAGGTGAACGGCTTGACCAGGAACTCCCGCGCCCCGGCGAGCATCGCCCGGCGCAAGTAGTCCGCTTCACCCTGGACGCTCATCATGATCGTGGCCGCCGTGGGGGCGCGGAGGGCCAGTTGCTCGGCAGTGGCGATGCCGTCCATGTCGGGCATGTTTATGTCGAGCAGCAGCACGTCCACCGACTCATGCGCCACGAGTTCGAGCGCCTGCGGGCCGGAGGCGGCGCTGCCCACGACGTTGATGTCCGACTCAAAGCTGAGCAGCTTGGTCAGGTGGTCGCGCGTTTCCGCTATGTCGTCGACGATGACGACTTTGATCGCATCAGCCATCTGTGCGCATCAGGCTGCAGCCACGCTTCAAGGTGGTTTCTCCGTTCCCAAAGTGACAGGTGTCAACGACTCTAGAGGGGGTCTGGGGTGGTCGCGATCCTACGAAAGGGCTAGGACCACGAGTCGTCGGATGTCCTGCGCCACCCGTCACCACGGTCGCCAGGAAACACGAACAGGGAGCGCTCTCTGGTCCGGAGGAGGGCGGACCGGGAAGCGCTCCCTGCGCCGAAAGGAGATGCGCGTCTAGAGGGCGTTGCCCAGCGTCGACATCATGGCGCTGATCGTGCTACCCAGGAACGTCAGCGCCGCGATCGCGAGCACGGCCACCAGGCCGAGGATCAATGCGTATTCGGCCAGGCCCTGACCCGCCTGGGTCTTCCTGCGTACGAATCGAGTCACGATGCGGCACCTCTCCTTCCCTGCGCCTGACGTGGCGTTGCCTGAATGTCGCGCAGCACAGTAGCCCCGACTATAGGAAAACGGTACCGTCCACGGGCGGCTCCCCCTCATGGCCGGGGGGACCGTCAGCCGTTGATCTGCTGTGAGATGGCCGACAGGATGTCGTTTATCTGGGTGCCGAAGAACGTCAATGCCACCAGGGCGACGATGACTATCAGGGCCACGATGAGCACATACTCTGCGAGGCTCTGTCCGGCCGGCCCGCGGAGCCCGATGCGGCGCCAGATGCTGCGCCCAACCGACGGCCTCACGCCGCTATCACCGTGGCCTCGAACTGCCAACCGTCGGGGCTGAGCGTTACCTCGAAGCCGGTGCTCGCGGCGCGCTGCCTGATCTCCAGCCAGACCTCCTCGGGCAGCCCGCTCTCGGCGGCTTCCTTGCGCTCCTGGTCGTGGATCATCGTCACCAGGGCCGCGGGCAGGCGCTTGTCGCGTTGCGCCGCCTCGATCACCGCGCGCGCCTTGCTGCTCTCGGGTGCTTCCACGTCCGGCGGGCGCGCGCGGACGACTGCCTGCACACCACTGTCGTTCCATTCGAGGACCACGGCCACGCTTACCGGCTGGCGTGCCAGGTAGCCGACCACCGCGTCATCGATCAACCGGAACAGACCGCTCTCCAGCTCGGGAGGCAACCGGCGATCGATACCAGCGCTCTGGAAGCCGACCTCGATGCCGGACCGCCGGCTGCGCTCCGCCGCGGTCCGCCGCAGGGTGGGCACCAGGCCCAGGTCGTCAAGCACCATGGGGCGCACGTCGAAGATGAATGTCTTGGTCGCCTCCAGGGCGTGCTGGACCATCTCCACCAATTGGCCGAGTTCTATCGCGGCCTGGGACGGCTCGCGCGTGAACAGGCGCTGTACCACCTCGGCCTGGAGGGCGATGTTGGCGATGCTCTGAGCTGGTCCGTCATGCATCTGGCGGGCGATCTCGCGGCGCATCTCTTCCTGAGCGGCGAGCACCTCGCGCGACGGGCCTTCGTCACGGCCGTTCTCGGCCGCTGCCGGTGGGCGCTCACCGCTGACGGCCGTGTCGAGTGAGCCGAGGACATCGTCCACGAGGGAGTTCAATCGCTGCAGACCGCGCTGCTTGCCCTGCAGTACCTCCGTTTGCGACTGCATCAGCGCAGCGCGGCGGGTCTGGTTCAACAGCTGCGCGTTGGCCTCGCGCAGCGCCTCGGGCGCAGCGCCCTGGTCCTGCTCGAGTGCCTCCAGCCGTTGCGCCGCCTGTTGGCGGCGGCCTTCGTATCTTTCGGCTTCCGTGGTCGCCTGCTGCATGAGCATGTCCATCTCGGCCAGCTCGCGCTCGAGCTTCGAGTGCTCCGCTTCGAGGCGTGTCCGCAGGTCGCCTGCCTGGTCTGCCGGTGCGGGTGAGGCGTCGGCCATCGGCGGTCAGTCCTCGGGGATGCGGATCCAGCCCTGCTTCATTGCGTAAACGACTGCCTGAGTGCGGTCGTTGACTGACAGCTTGCGCAGGATGGAGCTCATGTGGTTCTTGACCGTCTGCTCGCTGATCGATAGGGCGTAGGCGACTTGTTTGTTGGTCATGCCCTTGGCGATGTTGTCGAGAATCTCCACCTCGCGCGGCGACAACGGGGCAAAGATGGGCGCCGCGTCCTGGCCGTAGACCGCCAGCTCACGGAATTCCTTGAGGACCCTGCTGGCCACGGTGGGCCGCGAGAACACCTTGTCGTTGATGAGGTACTCGCCGGCGCGAACGCGACGAATGATCGTGACCAGGTCGTCGGGATTGATGTCCTTCAGCAGGAATGCCGCCGCTCCGGCCTTGATCGCCTCGAACAGCTGATCTTCATCCTCGGCGACTGCCAGCGCGACGATCCCGACGCTGGGCACCTCACGCTTGATGCGATGCGTCGTCTCAATACCGCCCGGCGCGGGCAGTGACAGGTCGAGCAGGATGATGTCCGGGTTCAGCTCGACCGCCATGGTGAACGCGTCGCGACCGTCCTCGGCTTCACCGATCACGTCGAAGTCCGCCTCATGCTCCAGGGTCTGGCGCATGCCTACGCGAAACAGCGCGTGATCGTCGACGAGCAGGATCTTCGTTCGCTGCTCTGGATTACGACGATCGGGCCCACCGCGGCGACGCTCGGGCCCCTTGTATTCCGTCTCCACGCTCATCTCCTATCCCCTCCCAGGTCGATGGTAAGGCGCACGACCGTGCCGGACGTGCTGTTGGTGGCAATGTCGAGTTGCGATCCCAGCAGTTCGGCCCGCTCGCGCATGAAGCGCAGCCCAAAATGCCGTCGATCGGCATGGGCCATCGCTTCGGCGAGATCGAAACCGACACCATCGTCGCGCACTTCCAGGATCCAGTAGTCGTGAGCGCCACGCGGCGCAGTCTGGGTTGACAACCAGAGGTGCTGAGCACCGGAATGCTTGGCTGCGTTGCGCAACGCCTCTTGTGCGACACGCAGCACCGTGGTGCGCCCGGCCTGCCCGAGCAGCTCGGCGGGACCCTTCAGCTGGACATCGACCGCCAGGGCCGATCGCTCAGTGATGGAATCGACCGTGTCACGTAATGCCTCATCGAGGCTGGTCGCCTCCCCCAGCGAAGGCCGCAGCTGGTTTATGTAGGCGCGCAGCGTGTTCATCTCGCGCTCGAGGATCGCGCGCAGGGCAGCCAGCTCGCTGGCCGTCTCATCAGGATGGTCACGCAGCGCCTTCTCGATGATCTCGATCTGGAAAATGGCATTGGCCAACGCCTGAGCCGTGCCGTCGTGCAGCTCCTCGGCCAGTCGGATGCGCTCCTCCTCGCGTGCCGCGATAAGCGCCGATCCGTCCACCGACGAGGCCGCGGCCTGTGGCGGTTGCGCCTGCTGGCTGCCGTTGCCGCCGCTCTCCATCGGGTAGCGAGTATAGGTCGTTGCCACTTCCGGCCCGCTCGGGTTCGATTGTCGGTTGGTGCTGTTCATGGTTGACACCCCGTGTCGATAAGGAAGACCCGCGCTTGGCCGTCGGCGCCAACGGGCAAAGATGTGAAGCAGGGAATTGTGCCAGTGTCCAGCAACGGCGTCGGGTAGGAGTCGAAGACTACGACGCTTCGAGCCCCAAAGTCGCGTGCCAGGCGCACTACGTCGGCGAGCGGCTCGGGCGGCAGTGCCAGGGTCGAGTCGCCGAGTGCCTCCGACAGCCAGATCGGCCGGTTGGTTATCACCGGCGAACCGGGCGGGACGTGCGCAGCCGCGAGTGCCGCGGGCAGCGCGCCCGCGGTCTGGCTTATGACCTGTGCTTCGTCGCGCGATTGGCGGGCGGCGCCGGTCACCTGCACAAGCGCAATCGGCAGCGTCAACGCCACCAGCGCGCAGGGTGCCAGCCAGGCGTTGTTGCGCTGCCAGCCACGCCAGCGGCCCACCCGCTCGACTGCCTCGTCAAGGCCGAGCACGGCTGCCACGGACAGCCCGACCAGCAGCGGGCCGGCCGCATGCGAGAAGGTGCCCCACAGTGTCGCCACGGGAAAAAACACGGCCGTGATCACGAACGTGATCGAGCCCGCTACGAGCAGGGCGCCGAGGGCGCTGCCGGCGAGGCGCCGCGGGCCGGATCGGTGGCGTGCCACCCAGCACCCAATGAGCACGGTCAGCAGGCCTCCGGCAATTGCCACGCCGCCGGGGACGAGCAGCGTGTCGATCAGCTGATAGCCGACCGCGTTGGCGATGTTGCCCACGATTCCACCGATCCCCTGCGCGGCGAAACCGGCAAAGGAGGGATGGGTCGCGTAGCCGAATATCTGCTCATTGCTGGTCAACCACAGGTTGTCGCCGATCTGCGTCGGAAAAGGTGTGCCGAACACGCTCATGTCGCGCAGCCACCAGGGCAGCACCACCAGCGCGCCGATGACGGCCACCGCCGCCACGCGTGTCAGCCAGGTACGCAGGTCTACGCCGGCCAGGGCCACGAACAATGCGAACGTGAGGCCCAGGTAGATCGCCTCCATGCGCGTGAGGTAAGCGAACCCGAGCACGAGGCCCAGCGCGACCGACGCGCGGTGGTTGCCACGCGCGGCATGAGGCATCGCCAGGCAGGCGGCTACGGCCAGTACGGCAAATGGCAGGGTCGAGTCGGGCGCTGCAACGGAAAGCAGCAGCGGACCGCTGAGCACCGTCAGCAGGCCTGCACCAAGCGCCACCCACCTCGCTCGCGACAATGGCAGCGCCAGCTGAGCCGCCGCCCGGCGGGCGAGCAGCCAGACCAGTGCCACCAACACCGCGGCCAGAAGTGCGTACGCCAGCTGCGCGGTGGCGAAACTCGAGCCGAGTACCGCCATCGGCACGGCCATGACGAGGCTCGCGAGTGGCTGCCACAGCTCGAACGCCGGCCGCGGCAGCACGAGTGGTGGGGTGGCGTAGCTCCACATGGCGTCGATCACGAGGCCGTGACCCTCGACCAGGTTGCGTGCCACGGTCACGTAGTAGGCGGAGCCCTCGGTCAGCGGGAAAGTGACCAGCGCGCCTGCCGCCCACGTCAGCACCGCGGTCGCGACGGCAAGCCCGGCGGGCACGATCGCCTCGCGACGATCCAGTGAAACGCGCATCGACCGGGCGACAGTCATAACGTGCACCGTGAGTCGCCGGGCGCCAGGCAGACTGCGTAGACGGCGCCGCGCGGCGCCCCTGCGTTGGGGGCCTGGGCGTTGCTCGCCCGGGTGCCGATCACTGCCACCGGACGCGAAAGCCACGCCGGCTGGACCTGGCCAGCCAAGACCGGCTCCAGGGCGGGCATGATGTTGTCGCTCTCAAGGACCAGCCAGCGCACGTTGTAGCTGCGCATGGCCTGTTCCACGGTGGGCAGGCTATCCGCCGGGGTCACCACGCCGGGGTGGCCCGACAGGTACCAGATTGCACCGGGATCGGCCGACATGACCACGTCGGTCTGCGGCGCGTCGGCCAGCGCCGCGACCAGCTGGTCATCGAAGGTGCGCGCATCGTGCCAGTGACCTGCCGTGGCCAATGTCTGGAACCCGCCCGCAACGACGGCGATGGCCACCGCCCCGGCGCCGAATATCGTCGTTGCCTGGCGCACGTTCCAGGTTGCCCGGCGACGGGCGACCCAGCCCACGGCTGCACCTATGCCGGCGATCGTCAGCAGCGCAGTGTGAGGAAGCAGCGCCACTGCCGAATGGATGAACGTGCCGTGCGTCACGAGGACGGCAAAGAGCAGGCCATTGGCGGCGAACAGCGCAATGCAGTACACGGAAAAGGGCACGAATGACACATCCCTGCGGCGTTGCCACCAGCCGATCGCCGCAAAGGGCGCGAGTACCAGCACCAGTGGCAACAGTGCGAACAGACCAATGGCCGCGAGCAGACCGCCTATGCGGCTCGTAACCAGCGCCACCAATCCCTGCGACAGCCAGCTGTCTGGTCCGGGGGCACCGCTCAGGCTGAAGAGCTGCTGGTAATCGGTCAGCCACAGGACCCGGCCGCCGTCGGCGAAGGGGACGGGCCCTCCGAACACCGAGAACTGGCGGTAGAGCCACGGCCCGACAAGGACGGCAAATGCGAGCAGGCAACCGACCGCCGCCACCAGTCCAACACGGACGCGATCACGACGCAGCAGATCGTGCAGTCCGACCAATGCGAAGGGCAGACCGAGCAGGATGCCGTCCGAGCGGGCCAGCGTGGCCAGGCCCACGACCAGGCCGCCCGCGACGAAAGCTCTGCGGTCACCGGCCAGCCCGCGTGCGCACAGCCACAGGCTGAGCGCGCCCAGGGTCATGAACAGGCCGAAGTTATCGGGCTGCGAGAGATACGGTGTCATTGCTCCGGGCACGGCCACCAACACGCCGGCCGCGCTGGCCTCCCACCGTGCGAAGCCAGCATCCCGGCCGATCCAGTAAGTGAGCGGGGCGGCCAGGGCGCCAACGATCCAGAAGGGAAGCCCGGCGGCAATCCAAGAGGGACCAAGGAGCCATATGAACGGCAACTGGACGAGTTCGGC
>CAZSWK010000098.1:8497-8921 GCA_964610835.1 uncultured Anaerolineaceae bacterium
ACCGGCAGTGTCGCCAGCTCCGGTAGGTGACCGCCAATGTCGCCCAGGTTCCAAACGTAGTCGACGATGAAGCCGTGTCCCGCGGCAAGTTGCTGGGCAACGTGTACGTAGTAGTACGAATCGGGATAGGCGGGCCCCGGGAAGGCCGCGGCCGCCGCCACCCTCACGACAAAGGCAATCGCAAACAGGAGCAGGGGGGCCATCGGCGCGGTGCAGTCTAGCAACGGCCATGCTGCGCCCGGACCCTTACGAAATGACTATGCCCGGGCCGGATCAGTACACGCGAGTCATGTAGTCGGCTCCGCGGCCGCTGCTAGTCTGGCCCCGTGGCCGCACGCGTGAACCGAGCCTGGCTACGCCGGACGGTGCTGCATTCCCTGGTCCTGACCGGCCTGATCTTTGCCGCCTACGTGCTCCTCATCGC
>CAZSWK010000099.1:0-8805 GCA_964610835.1 uncultured Anaerolineaceae bacterium
GCCAGCGGTGGCTCGGCCGCAGCGAGCGCGTCGAGGTTCTCGCTCAACCATGCTTGAGCGTCGGCGCGGCGGTGGCCTGCGGATCCAATCAGGCGTTCGAAGGCCTTCCGGTCGGCGGCGATGCCCTGCCAGAAGCCGACGAACTCCAAGTGCTGGTCGCGCGGCAGCCAATCCGGCAGCGTCCCCCCAATGGTGGAAGCGTGGAACGCCGCATACGAGCGCGCTGCAAGCGCCGCGGTCCTCCCGGCC
Source organism: uncultured Anaerolineaceae bacterium (assembly GCA_964610835.1). Classification (GTDB taxonomy): domain Bacteria; phylum Chloroflexota; class Limnocylindria; order Limnocylindrales; family CSP1-4; genus JALYGJ01. Next base: position 250 of record CAZSWK010000099.1, read on the forward strand.
CACGGCGGAAAGCGCCTGCCCGCCACCGCCTCGAGCAGCAGGGCGTGCCAGCCGTCGGCGCGGACGCTGCCGAGGTACTGCGGCGCCCAGGGGCCAATCGCGTGCCCGAGTTCTCGGTAGACGCGTTCCTCCACGTCGAGCGACCAGCGGACCGCTGACCCTTTGGGCAGCGGGTACACGCCCTTGAAGAAGACTCGCCGCCCATCGGCCTTCGTGAGAACGAACGTCGCCGAGGGCCCGTAGCCGCCAAAAGCGCGCCGGGCGCTGGTGACTCTCGCACCGAGCACGTCGTCCACCTGCACCTTGAGCTCGTCGGGTACAGCCAGCCAGCGCGGCTTGTCCTCGCGTTCGGGCATCCCTGCAGTCTATGGGCCTCGTAACCAGTGAACGGTCACGGAGCGAAGCAACATCGATCGGGGGATGGGCAGACCTAGACTGGCAACCGTGGATCCAACACAGCAGCCGCCCGGCGCGGCGAGCAGCGGTGACCTCGAAGGTCGCACCTGGCATTACGGTCTCGTCGCTCAATGGTGGCTTAACAAGCAGGCTCAACCGGAGGAGCTTGCCTTCTACGGCGGCGCCATCCGCCGCTTCGGCGAGCCTGCCCTCGACCTTGGGTGTGGTACCGGGCGCCTTCTGGTCCCGCTGGTGGCGGACGGCCTCGACATCGACGGCTCGGACCTGTCGGAGGACATGCTGGCAGGATGCCGGCAGCGCGCCGCCGCGGCCGGCGTCGATGTACAGGTGTGGGCCCAGCCGATGCACGAGCTCGCGGCACCGCGTCGGTATCGGACGATCTACATCTGCGACTCCTTCGGCATCGGTGGCAGCCGCTGGAATGACCGCCAGGCCCTGCGCCGCATCCACGACCACCTGGAGCCCGGTGGTGCGCTGGTGATGTCGACCGAGCTTCCGTACGACGACGCAAACGATTGGGGCCTGTGGCTGCCGCACGGTCGGGACGATCTCCCGCGACCGTGGCCGGACGAGCCCGGACGTCAGGTGCAGCCGAATGGAGATGTGATCGTGCAGTGGGTTCGCCTCGCCGACTTTGACCCGCGGGTCCAGCGCGTGGTGTTCGAGATCAGGGATCAGCTCGTTCGCGACGACGCGGTCGTTCGCAAGGAGCAGCGCCGGATCGCCATCGCCGTCTATTTCGAGCAGGAGCTCCGGCTCATGCTCGAGCTCGCGGGCTTCTCCGACATCCGCTTCGAGGCCGGCTACACGGGCCGAGAAGCTTCGGTCGACGACACCCACGTCGTCGTCATTGCCCAACGCGCCCCTGCCTGACCGTTGGCACCACGTGCTACGGCAGGGCGGAGAGTATGGCCGCTGCGTCGGTGTCGTTCGCGTTTTCCACCAGGAACAGGACCTCGCCGGTCGCGTAGAGGTAGGTCTTCTGCCCGGAATCACCGCTGATCACGCTCGCCTGTTTGCCGCCTACCTCCTCCACTGACGCACCGGCGAGGCCGTTCGCATCCGGCATGGTGCTGACCGCAGCGAATAACTCAGATCCCTGCCGGCCAGGGGCCCGGATCCCTATCACGGAGGGCGAGCCGGCAAAGTCGTACTCGGCCCGCGCGCTGGTGAGCGACGCCGCATCCCATCCGGCCGGCAAGCCGTCCACGAACTCCTGCGCGTAATCCTGCAGGGAAGCCGGGGAGGGACACAGGGACGCCATCAGGGGCCCCGACACCACGGCCTGAGTCAGAGCGTGGCCGTCGATGCTGGTCGGGAAGAGTGCCTCGAGGACGGGGTCGAAGCCGGGCGCGACGTTGGAGGCGGGAAGTGGGCCATATTGCGAGCAGTCGAAGGTCGCGCTCGGGCTCGGAAGAGACGTCTGAGGGACGGTCAAGCCGGTCGGCGTCGGCGTCGGCGTCGGCCCAACGCAAGCCACCACCGCGACCAGAACTACCAGGGCTGCTGCGCCACGCGTCATCGGCAGCCTCGTCATGGCGGCAAGTCTAGAGAGGCAGAGCGCAGGACACTGGTGCCCCCAATGGGGCTCAAGCACCCGCCCGCTGTCTGATAAGGACGATGACGTCCTCGTCTGGTGCGCCGCGTGAATGCTGCAACACACGCGACACGTGTTGGATGCGCGAACGCAGCAGTGTGGGGTGCTGATCGAGGGCTGCGATGAGTGGTCGATGGCGGGCGAGGCGGTTTGCATGATGGACGGGTACCTCCGCGGCTCACTGCCCCGAACTCGGGTCGCGCGTAAGGTCACGTCCTCGCCGCATTCGTCGCCGCGGGCGGATCGATCAAGGACGCCGCTGAACTTGTGGTATCCGGCCGAGCACGGCGAAGCGCCACCTGGCTGACCTGAGGGCGCGATCTGGCCTGACAACCGAGCAGCTGATCTACCGGGGGCGGGCGGAGGGGTGGCTGGTGGTGCGGGCACTGGAGCCCCGCTAGGTCGACCGTCTGAAGCTCCCAGCGCCCGCGAGTCTCGAGGCGCTCGGCCGTGGCTGGCAAGCACCTATTGCATGCCAGTGGTTGACACATGCTCCGAGCTGGGCGCGGGCGCTCGAGCGACACCCCTTCGTACTGCCTGGGTCGTACCGTCCGGTGGGTTTCCGGTGCTCGTCAGCAACAGTACGATGACGGCCCACCGGAGCTCATATATGGCTGCTCTCCCCATCGACCGCCGTGCGCCTGCCCACAGCGCTGATGAAGCCGCGGCTCATGGCTGAACGCCGCGCACATCGGCGTTCGGGCCCCGCTCCGGGCGTTGGTGCTGGGCCGCCCGCCGAACCCCCGGCTACAACACCGAACGCCGCCGTCGTCACGGACCTCGATGGGCGGGTACGGTCGTGGAACGCGGCGGCGACCGCGCTGCTCGACACCCCGGCTGAGCGCATGCTCGGTCGGGCCATGTCCACGGCCAGTCCTGGGTTGCTCGGTCGGATCGGCGAGGCGATCGCGAGCGTCCTCGACGGCTCGGACCACGTCGCCGAGTGGCGTCTCGACGCGCCCGACGGCTCGCGGCGCTGGGTCGAGGTCCGGGCGACCGTGCTGAGCGAAGGAGCCGGGATGGCCGGGACCGTGCTCGTCGCCCTTGCCGACATCACCGAGGCACACACCCGCCAGCGCGACCTTCGCACCCGAGCGGTGATCCTCGCCGAGGTGCACGACGCGATCATCGTCACCGACGCCGACGCGCTGATCACGTACTGGAGTGACGGCGCGACCGCACTCTTCGGATACACCGCCGACGAGATGCTTGGCCGAACGCCGCACATCCTGTACACGGCGGGGGTCTCGTACACGGCGGGGGCCTCGCCGCCGTCGACCGCCCTTCCCGGACCTCGTGACGGCGCCGAGTTCGACGGTGACTGGCTCGGTGTGCGCAAGGACGGCTCGACGGTCTGGGTGCGACTCCACGCCCTTCCGCTGCGCGGCGAGCAGGGCGAGATCGTTGGCGGGATCGTGCTCGCCTCCGACATCAGTGAGCACGCTCGGGTGGATGCCGAGCGTGCGCAGCTCGCGGCGGCGGTCGAGCAGTCCCACGAGTCGATCGTCATCACTGACGCCCAGGCCCGGATCGTCTACGTCAATCCGGCCTTCGAGCGCCTAACCGGCTACCGCCGCGACGAGGTCATCGGGCAGAACCCGCGGATCCTCAAGAGCGGCGTCCAGTCGGCGGCCTTCTACGAGGCGATGTGGGCCTCGCTCGCGAACGGACTGCCGTGGGTCGCCGACATGACGAACCGGCGCAAGGACGGGGCCCTGTACCAGGAGGAGGCCGTCATCACGCCGATCCGCGATGCGACCAGCCAGATCTCCGGCTACGTCGCGGTCAAGCGCGACGTGACCCATGAGCGCGAACTCGAGGCCGCCGGCGTAGTAGCGGCGCGCGAACGGGCGATGATGGCGGACACCCTGAGCCGCCTGCCGTCCGGCGGAACGGCCGAGGCGACCGGACAGGCCATCTGCCAGCACATCGTCAGCATGACCGGGCTGACCCACGCCCACCTGTTCCTGTTCGACAAGACCGATCATGCCACCACGATCGGGTTCGCTACCGTTGACGGCCGGTCCGTTGACAACCGACCGCTTCGCGTCGCGCGCAGCCGCGAGTTCTTCGAACGCGCGAGTGTGGGTCCGTGGATCGAGGACTGGACCGGGCCACTGGGCCATCCCCACAACGCTCTCCTCGACGGGCTCGGGATCCGGGCCGCCGCATACCTGCCGGTTCGCCACGAGCGCCATCTCATCGGCCTGCTAATCGTCGGGGCGACCGACGACCACGCGACCGCGACCCTGTCGACGACGTTCGCGGGGCTCGTCGAATTCGCCGATCTCACGGGCTCGCTCCTGGCCCCGTCGCTGGCCCCGCGTGCCGACTTCGCGCTCGAGGTCGAGCGCATCGCGCGGATCATCGAGGAGGCGGCGTTCAAGCCCGTCTTCCAGCCGATCATCGAGCTCGCCTCCGGGCGGCCGGTCGGGTACGAGGCCCTGACCCGGTTCGACGGCGACGCACCGCCCGACGTCGTGTTCCGCAAGGCGCTGGTCACGGGCCAGGGCCTCGAACTCGAGCTGGCGACCCTGCGCGCGGCGTGCCTCGCTGCCACCGACCTGCCGGCCGACGTCTTCGTCAGTGTCAACGTGTCACCGCGACTCATTCTCGACGGCGACGCCCTGCGGGCCGTGCTTGCCGATCGGACCCATCCGGTCGTCCTCGAGGTCACCGAGCACGAGTCGATCGAGAACTATGGCGTGCTCAAGGCGGCCATCAGGGCCCTCGGATCGGACCTGCGGGTCGCCGTCGACGACGCGGGGGCAGGCATCGCCAACTTCACCCATCTCGTCGAGCTCCGGCCGCAGTTCGTCAAGATCGACCAGGGGCTCGTCCGCGGAGTCAACACCGACGCTGTACGCCAGGCTTTGATCGTCGCGCTCGTCCACTTCGCCGCGGCGACTGACTGTCGGGTGATCGCCGAGGGCATCGAGACCGACGCCGAGCGCACCGTTCTGGAGCAGCTGGGAGTCGGGCTCGGGCAGGGCTACCTTCTCGGCCGACCGGGCCCGGCGCCGACCAGGCAGCCGGCCCATGGGCGCGCCAAGGCACCCCCACCTCATGGCGACCGTGGCGGTGCGGCGTGAACGAGATGCGCGGCCGCGACTACTTTGCCATCGCGGCGACGCCCAGGTACCGGGCGTCACGACGACGGCGAGTCCGAGACGCGGCCAGGCGCGGGATGATCCTCGCCATCAGCGTCGCGGTTCTCAATGGCATCTGGCACGCTGCACTCCACCCCAACGCAGCCGGGCTGGTCCTGGGGCTCAACGCGGCGGTCGCGGCGGTCGCGGTGGTCGGCCTCCTGGCACTGCGAACGGTCGCGAGACGCAGACCTGAAGCCGTCGTCTTCGGCACCCTCGTCACGGTCGAGGCGGCCGCTATCGGGCTCGGGCTGGGGCATGCAAGCCTGGGGCTCGTTGCGGCCGGCTACCTTCTCCTGCTGCCCGTCATCGTGTCGCTCGTCATCCCATGGGCGACGAGGGTCCATGTCACCTGGCTCGCACTCTATGGAGCGCTCGCCTTGGGATACGCACTGTTCGCGCCGGCCCCATCGATACCTGCTGGCGGGCGGGACCAGCTCGTCGGACTGCTCATCCTGGCCGTAGCGGTCAGCCAGTCCGGCCACATCACCGGTCTCCGGGGCAGGGTGTCGAGCTTCGTGCAGATCCAGCAGATCCTGGCCCTCAATCGACAGGCGCGTCGCGACCAGGCTCGGCTGGACGCGCTCAACGAGGCCCTCGCGACGACCGCGGCGACCGACGCCCTGACCGGTCTTGGGAACCGGCTGGCCCTCGACGAGGGTCTCAGGCTCGCACGCTCTCGGATCGAGCGGCAGGGGGCGCCCTACGGGCTGTTGATCCTCGATCTCGATCGCTTCAAGGCCATCAACGATGAGCGCGGCCACCTGGCGGGTGACGGCGTGCTCGCTGCCGTCAGCGGCGCCCTGCGGGGAGTCCTCCGCACGGGTGACTCGGCATACCGATACGGCGGCGAGGAGTTTGTGGTGCTGATGGCGCTGACGGGCCCGGATGATGCGTTCGCAGCCGCCGAGCGCATCCGGACGGCGATCGAGCAGCTGCAGATCCCCAACGCACGTAACGCGCCGTATGGCCGCCTCACCGTGTCGGTGGGCGTGACGACGGTCGGGCCGGCCGATCTTGGGGCCGACGATGCGACCTGGTTGGCACGGGCCGACGCGGCCCTCTATCGGGCGAAGGCGAACGGCCGGAACCGTTCCGAGTCAGCGCCGGTCGAGGTCACTCGAACGGAGCACGTTCTCGGAGGCCCGATCAGCCTCGTGCCGTCCAGCGGCCCCGCGTGAGCATCGCAATCAAGAAGCAGCACGGCTGGGGCGATCTATCCGACGCCGAGTATCAGCGAGTATCAGTAGGAACGCGACTCAGTCCGGTGCGCGCTGGCCGAACTGCCTGACAACGACCCGGTCCGCTCGTTCGACGCCTACCCGAAGCAGCTCCTGGCGCTGCCCGAAGCCATCGTGGTCGCCTCGCCGGCGCGCCTCGAGGAGCTCTGCCGGATCGTGCTACGGGGGTGGTCGTGCGCGACCGGCAGGTCCAGGAGATCGCGTGGACGCCGCCGCGCGACCGGCCTTCGGGCCGAAGAAACAGCGGGCGTGCCCCCAAGGGGGCTCGAGCACCCGCCCGCTGTCCGATGACGATCCCCTGGAGTGGCACGTCGCGTGAAGGCTGCCAGCACGCGCCACCGACCCGAACTCAGCGTCGTCGCGGCGACTACGGCGCGGCTTCAGTGGATCCTCGCGCCGCGGCTGCCCGAGCCGGAGGATGTGGCCCCAACGGAGCGAGATGTGCCACTCGAGAAGAGTGGCGTGGAACCGAGCCGTCTGACGACGTCGGGCGTGCAATGATCCTCCCGATGGCAAGCCTCCAGACGGGTCTGTTCGACCGCCTCATGCGGCGCCTCCACCTGCTGGGTGGGGATGGGGCAGACCTGCCCACGCTTCGCAGGAGGATCGAGCGGACCGCCCCCATTGTCCTGCCGTGGACCGGGGTGCGGGTCACGCCGGTCGAGGCCGGGGGCCCACCGGGCGAGTGGGTGACGCCGAAGCAGGCCGGCGCCGACGGCGTGCTCCTCTACCTCCACGGCGGCGCATGGGCCATCGGCTCGCCCCGATCCCACCGGGCCCTCGTCGCCAACCTCGCTCGGGCTGCCGGGATCCGGGCGCTGTCGCTCGCTTACCGCCTCGCCCCCGAGTATCCGTACCCGGCTGCTCTCGATGACTGCGTGGATGCCTACGACTGGCTGCTCGCGAGCGGGATCGAGCCGGGGCGGATCGTGGTCGCTGGAGACTCAGCCGGCGGGAATCTTGCGCTGGCACTGATGCTCCGGCTGCGGGACTCGGGCTCGCCGCTGCCCGGTGGTGCGGTCCTCCTGTCTCCCGTCACGGACCTCGGGCTGTCCGGCGCCTCGCATGCCAACCGGAAGGCGCTCGACCCGGTCTTCGGCGGGGCCGACCTGCGCACCTTCATCACGGCCTACGCCGGAGGGCACGATCCACGGGAACCGTACCTGTCACCGCTGCTGGCCGACCTGCACGGCCTGCCGCCACTGCTCATCCACGTGGGCGACCACGAGATCCTCCTCGATGACGCCGTCCGGCTCGGCGAGCATGCCCGCGCGGCGGGCGTCGAGGAGCGGACTGTTGTCTGGCCAGGGATGATGCACGTGTTTCAGACCTTCGCCCCGTGGCTCCCGGAGGCGCGTCGGGCCAACCGGGAGATCGCCGCGTTCATCCGGTCGAGGGTGGGCGTGCCCGGCTAGCGCATCACCCCCGGCATGGCCCAATCGGCCGAATAGCATCCGGAGCCCGCCGAGCCCCGGCCGCTGGCCGAGGCCGCGCTGACTGGAACACATGTCGCAACTCAGGTGTCCGGTTCAGCCGCTCTGAGTGGCGCGGTCCATCGGGTCTTGACTGAGGACTTCTCGCCGCTAATGTGCTTAGTGTGGCCGACGGAGTTGCGACGGCTTCTACTGGTGTGAGCCAGAGTTCTGTTATTGGTGGTACGGCTACGCGGGCGGCGGGACCGGCTGGGTTGCCACTCCAGTCAAGATCGAGGTATGGATGTACTCCATAGCGCCGTTTCAGCAAGCGGCAACACTTCTTAATGGGCACGAGCTGTACGCCGACGGATTGAATCCGCATGCCATCATGGACGCGAACATCTACAACCGGGCCGGTACACGACTCGTCTCGAATGTCACTGGCCCCAACGGTTATTGCTGAGAGCAAGAGACGAATGAAGCGACTCTCAATCCGGCGTCATACGACAACGGCATTTGTTGTCGGATCGTTGGCCGCGCTAGCTTTCACAGCGACGGTCTTGGCCGGTCGGCCGGTCGACCAGCACCTGTTGAATTTGATCAACACCCCCAACAACCACTACCCTGAAATGGCGATGCGTGTTGACGGGCAAGCCGTAACAGGCCAGTTCGTCGAAGCGGCCGTTGCGAGGATCATGGACAACGCCGCCTCACAAGGCAGAGCGGTTTCCCGGCAC
>CAZSWK010000100.1:0-8681 GCA_964610835.1 uncultured Anaerolineaceae bacterium
CGATGTTGACGTGCGGCTTGGTGCGCTCGAACTTCTTCTTGGCCATGGTCGTGGTTGGTTCCTATTACCTCTGATGGACGTGGGACGGGACGGGTGGAGCCCACAATGGGACTTGAACCCATGACCTCTTCCTTACCAAGGAAGTGCTCTGCCAGCTGAGCTATGTGGGCCCGTCCTGAAGTTGATGGTGGGCAGGGAGGGAATCGAACCCCCACAGTCGATAGACGGCTGATCTACAGTCAGCGGAGCTCACCACCTGCTCAACCTACCCATGGAACAGGCGACTGCGCTGCTGGCGGTGGACCGCCGCACCGTGGTGACGGGCGCACGCAGTCTATTCGATTGTCCTGTGCTGGAGCCGCCGACGGGACTCGAACCCGGAACCGGCGGTTTACAAAACCGCTGCTCTACCAATTGAGCTACGGCGGCGCGACGGCTAAGGATACAGCAAAGGTGTGGCCAGAGACAGCGGCCGGCCTGGGCCGCTGGGGATCTCAGGACCGAGCGCGAGGCTCGCCATCAACGACGGCCTCGCCCGGCGCGGCCGGGCGCTGCGCCGACGCGGCAAACAGCAGCACCGAGCCGGCAACCGCCGCATTCAGCGATGCGACACGGCCGCGCATGGGAATGCGCACCGAGAGGTCGAGCCGGCGGCGGACGGGACCCGAGATGCCGCGCCCCTCGCTACCGACGACGATTGCCAGCGGGCCGCGTAGGTCGGCCTCGAGATAGTCGAGGGCGGCCCCCTCCTCGGCTGCGACCACGCGCACTCCGTGGCTGTGCAAATCGGCCAGCGCGCCGGGCAGATTATCCACGGGCGCGAGGAGCAGGTGCTCGGTCGCCCCCGCAGCAGCCTTGATCGCCGCCGGGCTGAGCGGGGCCGCGCGACGCGTGGGGAAGAGAACGCCGTGGACGCCACACGCCTCGGCGCTGCGCAGCAGCGTGCCGAAGTTCTGCGGATCCTCGAGGCCATCGAGTGCCATCACCAGCGGTGCCTCGGCACGCTGCCGCGCCAGGGCCAGGATGTCGTCGAGCGTCGCCGAGCGTCGCGGCTCGACGACGAGCGCGACACCCTGATGGCCGTCAAAGCCCGCGAGCATGGTCAGCGTCCCGCCTTCAACCTCGACGACCGGGAGGCGCAGCGTCGTTGCGTGCACGACCAGGCTGTCAAGGGCCGCCCGACGCTCGGGCACGACCAGCAAACGATGCACGTGGCGGCCCGCCACGTACGCCTCCTCGACGGGCCGCCGGCCAGCTATCAGCTCCTCGCCCTCGGCGATCAAATCGCCTCGCTCTGGCCTCGCCGGCGCGTGCGGGTGCGGCCAGGGACCGGGACCACGACCGGAGGACCGGCGCGTGAACGGACGTCGTTCGCCTGACGGTTCCCTCCTACGTTGCGCCCGGCCGGCGTGCCACGGCTCGCCCCCCGACCGCGGGCCCGTCTGCCGCCCGGCTCCCGCCTGGTCTCCGGGATCCTCCGCGCGTCGGTGCTTCCCGTCCGCGCGGCCTTCGTCCGGGCGGCGGTCGTCCGGGCGCCTTTCGCTTTGGCGCCCATGTTCCTGGTACGGCCGGTCACCGCGCGGCTCTTCGTCACGTCGCGGCCGGGGCGGCCACTTGCCCTTGTGTGGCGGCCCGCCCGGCCGCGCTCTGCGATCCGCCCAGCGCTTGTCCCGCTCGCCTCCGCCGCGCCGCGGTCGTTCCCCGTCAGCCACCGCCGGAGCCACGCGCCAGCCGCCAGCGCTGGCCATCTCGTGTGTCCTCGACGGCCACGCCGAGGCCGGCTAGCTCATCGCGCAGCTCGTCGGAGCGCGCCCATTCACGGGCCGCCCGGGCCGCAGCTCGTTCCTCGAGGAGGGCGGCGGCCCCATCCGGGAGCGCGTCGGGCAAATCGAGAACAGCCAGTACGGTGTCGAAGTCGCGCAGTGCCGCCGCCGCGCGTTGCGCGTCGGCGGTGGACATCGCGCGGGCATCGAGCCGCCGATTGAGCTCGCGTACCAGGTCGAATTCGGCCGCCAGCGCAGCCGACACGTTCAGATCGTCGTCCATGGCCGCCTTGAATGCCTGATGCGCGCCTTCAAGCGCTTCGTCGAGGGTCGGGTCGTCCGGCCGCTCCTCTCTGTAGGCATCGAGCGCGCCGACCGCGGTCGATAGTCGCTCCACGGCCGCGCGGGCATGTTCAAGCGTTTCCTCGCCCCATTCGAGCGGCGCGCGGTAGTGGGTGGCGATGAGTGCGTAGCGCAGCATCGCCGGCGACGAACCCTGCGCATAGACCTCCGCCGGCGTGGCGATGTTGCCCACGCGGCGGGCCATCTTCGTGCCGCTCATCTGCAGATGTGCGTTGTGCAGCCACACGTTGACGAAACGCTGTCCGGTGGCGGCCTCAGACTGGGCGATCTCGTTCTCGTGATGCGGGAAGATCAGGTCGACCCCGCCGGTGTGGATGTCGAACGTCTGGCCCAGATACTTCATGCTCATCGCCGAGCACTCGATGTGCCAGCCGGGCCGGCCCTCCCCGACCTCTGTCGCCCACGCCGGCTCTCCCGGCTTGGAGCCCTTCCACAGTGCGAAATCGCGGACGTCGTCCTTGCCGTAGTCGTCGGCCGCAACACGATCGCCCTGGCGTGCTCCTGCGGGATCGACGTGTGCCAGGCGTCCGTAGGCCGGCCAGGAGCTGATCCGAAAGAAGATCGACCCGTCATCGGTGCGATAGGCATGGCCCTCCTCGAGCAGCCGGGCGACCAGCGCAGCCATCTCCGGGATGTGCTGCGTGGCGCGCGAGAGGACGTCTGGCGGACCGATGCGCAGGGCCGACAGATCAGCCTGGAAACGCGCGATGTGCGGGCCTGTGAGCTCGTCGAGGCTGCCGCCCGCAGCCTGCAGATCACGGATGATGCGGTCGTCGACGTCGGTGATGTTCATCACCCACGCCACGTGGTAGCCAAGCCACTCCAGGTAGCGATGGACCAGGTCGGCGAGCAGGAACGCCCGGAAGTTGCCGATATGAGCAGGCCCGTAGACAGTTGGCCCGCAGCTGTACATCCGCACGGTGTCGGGCTCGAGCGGCTTGAACTCCTCGAGGGCGCCGCCCAGGGTGTTGGTCAGATGAAGCGTCGTCATGCGACGCCAATCATCGCCGAACGACGGCCACCAGTGCACTGGCGGCGATCACCCGGCCTGCTCCCTCGGCGCCGGTGAGGTTGCCGGTCGAGGCCGTCACGGCCACGGCAGCGCTGTCGGTACCCAGCAATTGGGCCAGCCGGTCGCGCATCAGGTCCAGACGCGCGCCACCGATTCTTGGCCGCGCTCCGACCAGCGAAACCTGCGCCCGCGCCACGCGCCAGCCGGCCTGCGCCGCACGCTCGACCGCCGCCGCAACGAGCAGCGAACTGTCGATGCCCCTGGTGTGCGGGTCGCCGGTGGGGAAAGCCCGCCCCAGATCCCCCAGGCCGCAACCGCTGAGCACGGCGGTTGCCAGCGCATGCAGCACCACGTCGCCGTCGGAGTGACCGTGCAGCCGTGGTACATCCGCGATCTCGATGCCGCCCAGGCGCAGGCCCAGGTCCGGACCGAAGGGGTGGCTGTCCTGGCCAAAGCCCAAGCGTTCGTCCGCTCGCCCCCGTACCAGCTCGCGCAGCAGCTCCAGGTCGGCCGGTTCGGTGACCTTCATGTTCGCGACCTCGCCCGGCACACTGGCCACCGCCACGCCGTTGCTCTCGAGTAGCGCCGCCTCGTCGGTAAAAGCCGCGTCCGCGGCCGCAGAAAACGCGTCGAGGAGCAGGTCGCGGCGCGCCCCCTGCGGCGTCTGGGTGCGCACGAGCCCGTCACGCTCGACCGACGCAAGTCCATCGCCACGCGACTCCTTCAGCGAATCGACGACCGGCAGCACCGGTACCGCGGCGCCGTGCTTGCGCGCGGCATGCGCCACGCGGTCGGCCAGTGACGGCGTGGCCAGCGGCCGGGCTGCATCGTGTACCAGCACCACCTCCGCGCCGGCACGCTCGACGCCGGCACGCACCGAGTCCGACCTGCGCTCACCGCCGGCGACCACCTCCACACGCTCGCCGCACCAGGGCGCGGCTGAAAGCTCGGCCAGTTGGTCCGCCCGAACGACAACCACGATGCGTTCAACGCTCGCCGCGGCGGCCATCGCCTCCACCGACCAGGAAAGCAACGACCTGCCACCCAGCTCGACACTCAGCTTGTCCACACCCAGCATGCGCGTGCTGGCACCGGCCGCTACGACTACCGCGTCGGCGAAGGCCTCGCTCATTTGGGCAGGACGGGCACGCGCGGAGGCGCGGCGGCATCGTGGGCGGGAGCAGGCGAAAGAGCGGCCGCGATTGCGTCGCGCAAGGTCGCCACGCGAACCACCTCGAGCTCCTCGATCGGGTGCTCACGGCCCTGTGCTCGGCCGGTGTTGCGCGGGACCAGTGCGCGCCGGAAGCCGAGTCGCGCGGCCTCGCGCAGGCGGCGGTCGAGTCCACCCACCGCGCGCAGCTCGCCGGTGAGGCCCACCTCACCGAGCGCCACCGTCCCCCCCACAATGGGACGGTCGCGCACGGCCGAGGCGAGCGCCAGGGCCAACGGGAGGTCGATCGCCGGCTCTTCAATCGACAGTCCGCCGACGACGCTCGCGTAGACGTCGTGACTGGCGAGGTTGAGGCCGGCACGCCGCCCGAGCACGGCGATCAGCAACGCCAGGCGCTGTGCGTCGAGACCGGACGCCGTGCGCCGCGGTGAGCCGTGCACCGCTGGCGCCACCAGGGCCTGCACTTCGACGAGCAACGGCCTGCTGCCCTCGAGGGTGGCCGCCACGGCGACACCCGGTGCGTCGAAGGATTCGGGCTCGAGGAAGGCGGCCGCCGGGTCGGCGACCTCAGCCAGCCCGTCGCTCCTCATTTCGAACACGCCCACCTCTTCGGTCGAGCCGAAGCGGTTCTTGCTCGCGCGCAGCAGGCGCAGGCCGGAGAAGCGTTCGCCCTCGAGGGTGAGCACCACGTCGACCAGGTGTTCGAGCGTCTTGGGCCCGGCGAGCGTGCCGTCTTTCGTCACGTGACCGACCAGGATTACCGGCACGGCCTGCTCCTTGGCGTAGGTCTGCAGCAACCCCGCCGAGGCGCGAACCTGGCCGACGGATCCCGGTGGCCCCTCCAGCTGGTCGGCTGTCAGTGTCTGGATCGAATCGATCACCAGAAGCGCTGGGCCAGAGGCCTCAGCGGCGGCGAGGATACGTTCGGCCGACGTTTCGGCAACCACGTCTATCCGCTCGCCCACGCCAGCGATGTCCACGCCCAGGCGTGCCGCGCGCAGGCGCAGCTGGGCGGCCGATTCCTCGCCGGACGCATACAGCACACGGCCTTCCGCGGCGCTCGCCAGCGACCCGCAGATGGCCAGCACGAGCGTCGACTTACCGATGCCCGGTTCACCGCCGAGCAGGATGAGCGAGCCAGGCACGATGCCGCCGCCCAACACGCGATCGACCTCGCGCATGCCGAGCACGAGGCGTTCACTGTCTGAAGTCGCGAGGTCCGTCAGTGGCGTGATCCGGGGCGCGTTGACGCTCGCCCGTCGGGCAGCTCGTCCGGCCGCGTGTCCGCGCGGAACGGCGGTCTCGACCAGGGTGTTCCAGCCGCCGCAGCTGCGGCACTGGCCCTCCCAGCGCAGGCTCATCGCGCCGCACGTGCCGCACACGTAGCGGCTCTCCTGCCGCGCCACGGTGTGCGCCGGCCTCTTAGGTGCCAGCCTCGACCGGGACCTTCTCGGTAGCGGGCTCGATCTTCAGCCCCGCCTCTTCCGACTTGTCCACGCGCAGCGTCATGCCTGACGAGAACTGGCCCGTCAACAGTGCCTCGGCGAGCTGGTCTTCGACCATGCTCTGGATCACCCGGCGCAACGGACGCGCCCCGTAGTCGACGTCGTAGCCAAGCTCGATGATGTGGTCCTTCGCTTCCTGCGTGATCTCGAGCTCGATCTGCTGCGAGTGCAATTGGTCGCGCACCCGTGCCAGCAGCAGTTCGACGATCTGCCGGATCTGCTCTACCTGCAACGAGCGGAAGACCACAACCGAGTCGACGCGGTTCAGGAACTCGGGCCGGAACTGCGTCTTGAGCTGGTCGAGGACCTTCTCCTTCATGCGGTCGTACTGCTGCTCTTCGAGCTTCGCCTGGTCGGGAGCCACCGGACGGAAGCCGAGGCTGGTGTCCTTGAGCAGCGACTTGGCGCCGACGTTGCTGGTCATGATGATGACCGTGTTGCGGAAGTCGACACGCCGACCTTTGGCATCGGTCAGGTGCCCGTCCTCGAGGATCTGGAGCAGGATGTTGAAGACCTCGGGATGCGCCTTCTCGATCTCGTCGAGCAGCACCACGCTGTAGCTCTTGCGGCGCACCGCCTCGGTCAGCTGGCCACCTTCGTCGAAGCCCACGTAGCCCGGCGGTGCGCCGACCAGCCGGCTGACGTTATGGCGCTCCATGAACTCGCTCATGTCGATCTTGATGAGGGCGTCCTCGGAGCCGAACAGGAACTCGGCGACGGCCTTGGCCAGCCACGTCTTGCCCACGCCGGTGGGCCCCAGGAAGATGAACGAGCCGATAGGTCGCTTGGGGTCCTTGAGCCCGGCGCGCGCCCGCCGCACGGCCTTCGAAACGGTGTCGATAGCCTCGTTTTGGCCGATCACCTTCTCGCGCAGCGCCTCTTCCATGTGCATCAGGCGCTCGGACTCCTCCTGCGCGATGCGCGTCACCGGGATGCCCGTCCACATCGCCACCACCTGGGCGATGTCCTCCTCGGTGACCTGCGGGACATCGGCCTGGCGCAGTGCCTGCCACGCCGTCCGCAGACTCTCGATGTTCTCCTTGGCGTGCGCCTCCGAATCGCGCAGGCTGGCGGCGACCTCGTAGTCCTGGTCGTTGATCGCCGCTTCCTTGTCCTTGGTGACGCGCTCGAGTTCCTTCTGCGCCTCCTTGATCTCGGGCGGAATGGAGCCGGTGCGCAGCCTGACGCGACTGGCTGCCTCGTCGATCAAGTCGATCGCCTTGTCGGGCAGGTGGCGATCGGTGATGTAGCGGATCGAGAAGTCAGCCGCCGCATGGACGGCATCGTCGGTGATCTTGACCTTGTGATGTTCCTCGTACCGCTCGCGGATGCCGAACAGGATCTCGATCGTCTGCTCCAGGGTGGGCTCCTCGACCATCACCGGCTGGAAGCGTCGCTCGAGGGCTGCGTCGCGCTCGATGTACTTGCGGTACTCGTCGAGCGTCGTGGCGCCGATGCACTGCAGCTCGCCGCGCGCCAGTGGCGGCTTGAGG
This sequence comes from uncultured Anaerolineaceae bacterium, assembly GCA_964610835.1. Lineage (GTDB taxonomy): Bacteria > Chloroflexota > Limnocylindria > Limnocylindrales > CSP1-4 > JALYGJ01. The sequence continues at coordinate 7,308 of CAZSWK010000100.1, forward strand.
ATGTTTGCCGCGTCGATCGCGCCTTCGGCCGCGCCGGCGCCCACGAGCGTGTGCAGCTCGTCGATAAACAGGACGGCGTCGTTGGTGCTGCGCAGCTCCTCGATGATCTTCTTGAGCCGCTCCTCGAACTCGCCGCGGTACTTCGTGCCGGCGACCAGGCTGCCGATGTCAAGAGTCAGGACGCGCTTGTTGCTCAGCGGCTCGGGCACGTCACCGGCCACGATCCGCTGTGCCAGCCCCTCGGCGATGGCCGTCTTGCCGACGCCCGGCTCGCCAATGAGCGCAGGGTTGTTCTTGGTCCGGCGGCTGAGGATCTGGATGACGCGTTCGATCTCCTTCTCGCGTCCGATGACCGGATCGATCTTGCCCGCGCGCACGGCGTCGGTCAGGTTGATGCCCAGCTGATCGACGGTGGGTGTCTTGCTGGCGCGCTTCGTCTCCGTGGTGGGCCCCGCACTCGACGATTGCGAGAGGACACGAATGACCTCGTGGCGCACCTTGTCCAGGTTGACGCCAAGGCTCTCGAGCACGCCGGCCGCGATGCCCTCACCCTCGCGTACGAGCCCCAGCAGCAGGTGTTCAGTGCCGATGTAGTTGTGGCCGAGTCGGCGCGCTTCGTCGATCGCCAGCTCGATGACTCGCTTGGCTCGCGGAGTCAGCCCGACTTCACCGACGACCGGCCGGTCGCCACGACCGATGATGAATTCCACGGCGGTCCGGACCTTGGGCAGCTCGACGTTCATGTTCTCGAGGACGCGCGCGGCGACGCCCTCGCCCTCGCGGACGAGACCCAAGAGCAGATGCTCGGTGCCGATGTAGTTATGGTTGAACCGTTGCGCCTCGTCCTGAGCAAGCGTCAGAACCTTGCGCGCCCGATCCGTGAACTTGTCGAAGCGATCCATCAAGTCAGAGACCTAGAGACGACCTGCCCGGCGGCCAGCCCGCCGTTCGATTGATCGTACCATCCGAGGCCGGGTCGCCGACCCCCCTGGGCCCCCTCACGGGAACGCCAAAGCCCGGCGGCTCGGCCGTTTACATCTTCGTTCCCGAGCGGCCCCAGGTGCGCACGGAATAGCTAAAGAATTGCCAACCCACTGGCCCGTGGCGCCGACCACTCTCAGGAGTCGGCCTGATCCTCCGCCTTAGCTGGATCCTCAGCCGGCGCCTCTTCGCTCTCTTCGGCCGCGGCCTTGGCCTTGCCCTTGCGCTGTGATCGGCGTGGCCCCGCTTCCTCCGGTGCAGCAGCCTCGGCAGGCGTGGCCTCCGCCTCACCGGTGGCCGGCTCGGGCGCTGGCTCGGGCTGCTCGGCTGTTGACGCGTCGGCCGTGGCCTCCGCCTCACCGGTGGCCTGCTCGGGCGTTGGCTCGGGCTGCT
>CAZSWK010000101.1:0-5069 GCA_964610835.1 uncultured Anaerolineaceae bacterium
GGCATCGACGTCGCTGGCAAAGCCTGCCTCGATGTGGGCGCCTCGACCGGCGGCTTCACCGACGTTCTGCTGCGCCGCGGCGCGGCGTGCGTCTATGCTCTCGACGTGGGGCGCGGACAGCTGGCCGACGTGCTGCGTAGCGATCCGCGAGTCGTGGCGATCGAGCGGACGCACGCCGCGCGACTCGACCCCGCGGCCGAGGATCACGTAGCGTTGCCGCAGCCCATCGACCTTGCCGTCGTCGATGTCTCGTTCATTTCGCTCACGCGCGTGCTGGCCGGCGTTGCGGCCACCCTCACCGGCAAGAGCGGCGAGATCGTGGCGCTGGTCAAGCCGCAGTTCGAGGCGGACCCGGCCGACGCGCCGCGCGGCGTGGTGCGCGACCCGGCGGTGCACCGCGCCACGATCGACAAGGTCGTGCACTACGCCCAGACGATCGGCCTGCGCGCCGCGGGCGAGGTGCCCTCGCCGCTGCGCGGTCCGGCCGGCAATCGCGAATTCCTCGTCCACCTCCGCCCGGCATAGGGGAGAATCGCGCCGTGGAGCGCATTGGTTTCGCCTTCAACCCGACCAAGCCCGCCGCCATCGAGCTGCGCGATCGGGCGCTCAAGTGGTGCGCCAATGCCGGCTGCGATGGCTGGGCGCTGGAGTCGGGCGACACACCGCGCCTGGTCGACGAGCTCAGGTCGACCGATTGCCTGGTGGTTCTGGGCGGCGATGGCACCTTCCTGCGTGCTGCGCGGGCGCTGGCCATCGTCGACGTACCGGTGCTCGGCGTGAACTCGGGGCGCGTGGGTTTCCTTTCGAAGATCGAGCCTGATGCGCTCGAAGAAACGCTGGGTCAGCTGCTCAACGGTGACTACGCCATCGAAGCGCGGATGATGCTCGAGGCCCGCCTTTCCCGCCAGGCGCACCCCGACAGCCCCTCGCCGACGCCGGACGAGGGGGCCTTCGCGGCGCTCAACGACGCGGCCATAGTCCGCGGCGGCGAGGCTCGCGTCCTGCACCTCGATGTGTCGGTCGACGACTCCCACCTGGCGACCTACGTTGCCGATGGGGTCGTGATCGCCACGCCCACCGGTTCGACTGCCTACTCGTTCAGCGCCGGTGGCCCGATCCTCGACCCCACCTCGCGCAACCTGATCGTCACGCCCGTCGCCGCGTACCTGTCGTCCATCCGTTCGGTGGTCGTGGGCCCTTCTCACGTGGTCTGCGTCAGGGTGGTCGGTGGCCCGCCGGCCATCGTCAGCATCGACGGCCGTGACAACTATCCGATCGAGCCCGGTGATTCAGTCGAGATCCGCACGCTGGAGAGGCCGCTGCGGCTGGTCGAGCCACGCAACGCCCTGCCGTTCTGGGAGCTGCTGCGCCAGAAGGCCGCGATCCTGCCCGCCTAGATGCTGCGCGAGCTGGCGGTACGCGATCTCGCGCTGATCGAGCGGGTGCGCGTCGCGCTGGGACCAGGGCTGACGGTCATCACCGGCGAGACCGGTGCGGGCAAGTCGCTGCTCATCGATGCGCTCGGCCTGGTGATGGGCGCGCGCGCCGACTCGAACCTGGTGCGCCACGGAGCGCCCGGCGCCCGGGTCGAGGCGATCATCGAGACAGACGAGGCGACCCTGATCTGCGTGCGCGAGCTGTCTGCCGAGGGCCGCAGCCTGGCGCGCATCGATGACGAAACGGTGACCGCCGGGCACCTGGCGAGTGTCGTCGGGCCAATGGTCGAGATCCACGGCCAGCACGAGCAGCAGCGGCTGCTGTCCGCCGCGTGGCAGCGGGATGTGCTCGACGAATTCGGCGGCCACGCCGTGCTGCGCGAGCAGGTCGCCGGCGATGTGCGGGCGCTGCACGCCAACGAGGCAGCGCTGCGCGAGCTCGAGATCGACCCGGGCGAGCTGGAGCGGCGCCTCGAGCTGGCCACGCACGCGGTCGATGAGATCGAGACGGCGTCGCCAAAGCCGGGCGAGAGCGACGAGCTGCGTCAGCGGCTGAACGTGCTGGGCCACGCCCAGAAGATCGCTGCGCTCCTCGATGGGGCTCACGGCGAACTCGCCGGGGAGGGGATCGGCGCGCGCGACCGCCTCGCCGCCGCCGCCCGCGACATTGCCGAATTGGCACGCCTGGACACGACGGCCGGCGAGCTCGCCGAGCGGCTGGCCGGACTCGAGGCGGAGGCGGCCGACCTGGCACTCGAGCTTCGCCGGCGCGCCGAGCAGATGGACGACGCGGTCGAGGGCACGGCTCAGATCGAGGCACGGCTTGGCGTGCTCTACAGCCTGCTGCGCAAGTACGGCGCGACGGAGGTGGCCGTGCTCGAGTACGCCGAGCGTGCCCGCGCCGAAATCGGGCGGCTGCGCGGGATGGACGGTGAGCGGCGCGCGCGGGCGACCGACGCAGAGCGGTTGCTGGGGCAGGCCACCGCCAGCGCAGGCGAACTGAGCGCGGCACGCCGGGCGACGGCGAAGCGGCTGGCAGGGGAGGTGACCGAGCGCCTGGTGGGGCTGGGCTTTCCGTCGGCCGCACTTCAGATCGAGGTGAACACGGCCGCGCTCGACGAGAGCGGCGCGGACGCGGTCGAGTTCCTGTTCGCGCCCAATCCCGGCGAACCCGCGCGCGAGCTGGCACGCATCGCGTCGGGCGGGGAGCTGTCGCGCGTCGCGCTGGCGATCAAGACGGTCCTGGCACACGCCGACCGCACGCCCACACTCATCTTCGACGAGATCGACGCCGGCATCGGTGGGCGGTCGGCGGATCCGGTCGGGCACATGCTGTGGCGCCTCGCGCGCGAGCACCAGGTCGTGTGCGTCACGCACCTGCCGCAGATCGCCGCCTACGCCGACGCGCACCTGCGCATCGAGAAGCAGAGTGACGGCGCGCGGACCACGACCACCGTGGAACCGCTCGACGGGGACGCGCGGCGGCACGAGCTGGCCCAGATGCTCGGCGGCACAGCCGGCCAGGCGGCCACGCTGGCCGCCGCCGACGCGCTGCTCGAACGCGCCGGGGAGGCCACGCGCGAGGTTGCCGCGTGACCGAGCTGGCCGAGGCGATTGATGCCTATCTGACCTACCTGCGTGTCGAACGCGGGCTGTCACCGGCAACCATCGCCGCATACGCCAACGACCTGCGTGGCTTCACCGGCGGAGCCGAACGGAAGGGTGGTGACTGGCAGGGCGACGCGAGTCCGGCCCGCGACTACCTGGCCTCGCTGACGCGCCCGCCGCGTGTGCTCAGGCCGTCGACACATCGCCGCAAGGCCGCGGCGATCCGCGCCTTCTACCGCTTCTGTCACGGCGAGGGGCTGATCGAGCGCGATATCGCCGCGCTGCTCGACCTGCCGCGCGCCACTCGCCAGCTGCCCGACACGCTCGACGTGGCCCAGGTCGAGGCTTTGTTGGAGGCGCCAGACGCCGAGCAATCGGAGGGCATCCGTGACCGAGCGTTGCTCGAGCTGCTGTACGCGTGCGGCCTGCGCATCAGCGAAGCGCTGGGGCTGGATCTCGAGGACGTATCGCTGGTCGAGGGTTCGGTGCGCGTGATCGGCAAGGGCGATCGCGAGCGCCGCCTGCCGGTGGGTGACGTGGCGCTCGCGGCGCTGGAGCGTTACCTGGACGAGGTGCGGCCGTCATACCTGGCGAAGGCGCCACGTCCGTTGACGCGCGGGGGACCGGTGTTCGTCAGCCGGCGCGGGCATCGGCTCGCGCGCATGTCAGCCTGGCGCCTGATCCGCCGGGCTGCGCTCAAGGGCGGGATAACTGGCCACGTGACGCCACATACTCTTCGTCACAGCTTTGCCACCCACATGCTCGAGGGTGGTGCCGACCTGCGCGTCGTGCAGGAATTGCTGGGACACGCCAGCATCACGACAACACAGTTGTACACGCACCTGACCGGCGAACGGATCAGACAGGTTTACGCGCGGGCTCACCCCCGCGCCTAGAGGGAGACAGCCAGATGCGCTACGCGGACAGCCTTCTGACCCAGGGCGAGGTAGTCGTTCTGCGCACCCGGCAGCACTGGCTGCAGCTGCTCAAGAGAGCCCGTAACGGGCTGCTGCTGTGGCTGCTGGGGATCGTGCTCATCGGGCTGGTGATCTGGTTCTCGATCACCGGGGGGCTACAGACGCTGCTCAGCGGCGCGGCGCTGGTGGCCTTCCTGGTCGGCCTGGTCGTCTTCCTGTGGGCCTTCTGGCACTGGTGGGCGCAGGATTACATGGTCACCAATCGGCGGCTGCTGAAGGTTAAGGGCGTGCTCAACAAGCACGCCGCCGACAGCTCATTGGAGATGATCAACGATGCCGTCCTCAACCAGAGCGTGTGGGGCCGGATGTTCAACTACGGTGACCTGGAGATCATGACCGCAGCTGAGGAGGCGGTCGACCACTACCACATGATCGCCGGGCCCAAGGAGTTCAAGAAGACGATGCTGACCGCGAAGCACACCCTCGAGACCGAGCTGCGCTCGGGTCTTCCGCCGACGCCACCCCTGCGCGCGAGCGCGCCCCCCGCGCCGCTGGCGACCTGGCCGACGCCCGTGGCACCTGCCGCCCAGCCCATGTCGCCCTCACCCGCGACACCGCCGCCGGCAGCGCCGGGTGCTGCTTCCGTGCCGCCACCGGCGCCTGCACCGGGGCCCGCCTCGGCTGAAGCACCAACGCCGCCCGGCGCTGCCACCGAGCCGGCGAGCGCCACGGCGCCGGGCGACGAGTCACTCGAGATCACCCAGACGCTGGCCCGGCTGGCCGACCTGCGCGACAAGGGAGTGATCACGCCGCAGGACTACGAACACAAGAAGACGGAACTGTTGGGCCGCCTGTAGTGGATCAGCACCTCGTCCAGAGCCTGGTCGCCGTCGCGATCATCATCCTCGTCGCGTTCCCGATCCACGAGTTCTTCCACGCCTTTGCGGCGTTCCAGCTGGGCGATTCGACGGCACGCTGGCAGGGCCGGCTGTCGCTCAATCCGATCCATCACATCGATCCTTTCGGGACCCTGATTCTCCCGGCGCTGCTGTTGATCTTTTCCGGTGTCGCCTTCGGTTATGCCAAGCCCGTGCCGGTCAATTTCAAC
>CAZSWK010000101.1:5079-8448 GCA_964610835.1 uncultured Anaerolineaceae bacterium
ACGCTGGCAGGGCCGGCTGTCGCTCAATCCGGTCGTTCATTTCGACCCTCTCGGCGGCGCCCTTCTCGTACTGAGCGCGCTCCTGGGCGGGTTCTTCATCGGCTGGGCCAAGCCGACGCCGGTCAATCCCTACAACCTGCGCTACGGGCGGCGTGGCGACGCACTGGTCGCGCTCGCCGGTCCACTGTCCAACCTGGTCATGGCGGCCATCGTCGCGATACCGATCCGGCTGATCGCCATGGACGCCAACCTGCTCAACTCGATCGTCGGCAATCCGGTGGCGGCTTTCGTGTTGAACGTGGCCGCCTTCTTCGTGGTCATCAACGTCTTCCTGATGGTGTTCAACCTGCTGCCCATTCCACCACTCGACGGCTGGCACGTGCTTCTGGGCCTGGTCGACGCACGGACCGCGTACACACTGCGCCAGTACCAGCAGTACGGCTTTCTGCTGATCCTGGTCATCTTCTTCGCCGGCGCGACCGTCATCGGCAGCCTGGCCGGCGCGGTCATCAACTTCCTGGTGCCTGGGCTCTTCGGATGATCTCGCAGTGGTGGGCGGCCAAGGTGCGGCGTTTCGCCCGCTACTTCTTCGCTCGTGTCGGTAGCTCCGAGCGGCGCACGCTGGCGGCCTGGCTGACCGCGCCGCAGCTCGCCGCGTTCGATGCCATGCATCCGGCCGACCAGCGCCACGGCCTTGACGTTGTCGGTGCGCTGCGGGCGGCCGGCCACGGTGACGACGACCTGCTCATTGCCGGCCTGCTGCACGATTGCGGCAAGGGCCGGGCGATCCACGTCTGGCATCGCGTGGCCTGGTCGCTGGCCGACCACTATGGCCTGCGCCTGCGCTCCGCCGCGCTGCGCCTGCCCACCTTTCCGTCTGCCTTCGCCACGCTCGACGCCCACGCCGACCGCTCGGCGCAGCTCGCCCTGGAGGCCGGCTGTTCAGTACGCACGGCCGAGCTGATCCGCCACCAGGCGGAGCCGATCGACGCCGAGCTGGGACAGGCATTGTTCCTGGCCGATCAGGCCAACTGATGGCGTCTGCTGCTGTGGCCATTTCGCTCGACCCGGCGGCCACCGCTTCCACGCGCCCGGAGCAGGCCACGCACGTCCGGCTGGAAGGCTTCGAGGGCCCACTGGCGCTGTTGCTCGCGCTGATCGAGCAGCGTCAGCTCGACGTACTCACGGTTCGCCTGGGCGACCTGGCCGGGGCGTACCTGGAGGCAGTCGCGCGCATCGAGGAGGGGAGGCTGGGGTTACTCAGCTCATTCGTCGCGGTTTGTGCGCAGCTGATCCTGATCAAGTCGCGGGCGCTGCTGCCGCGGCCGCCCGCGGCCGACGGGGGCGAGGCGGCCGCGGGCGAGATCGACCCGGAGGCGGAGCACCGCCAGCGGCTCATCGAGTACCGGCTCTAACGCGACGCCGGGCGCCTGCGCGGGGAGCGGCGGGGTGCGCGCGTGACGCTGTTCCATCGCGAGGCGGACACGGCGGCAGCGGCCGGCCACGCCGGGGCGATACCGGACGAGGCGGAGCCGCTCGATGCGGCGCTCCTTGCCGACGCCCTGCTGGCGTCGCTGCGCCTCGTCCCCCCGGCTCCGCCGCGTCCCGAAACGGTGGCCCGGACGATCACTCTCGAAGAACGCGCGTCGGCGATCCGCGACGCGTTGCGCCAGGCGCCCCAGTTCGTGCTCCAGGAGCTGCTGTCGGGCGTCAGGGATCGCATCGTCGTGGCCGTAACCTTCCTGGCCCTGCTCGAGCTGGCCCGCGGCCACGAGGTGGTCATCGAGCAGGGTGAACCGTGGGGCCCGATCTACGTCCGGCCGGCGGAGCATGCGGCGGGTCCACGCTGATGGCCGAAGCTGCGCGCCTCGTCCCGGTGATGGCCGCGGCCGAGCAGGCCGAGCCGCCGGCCGAGCACGCACCCGGCGAGCTGACGGTGGGCCAGCTCGAGGCGCTGCTGTTCGTCGCCGAACGGCCACTCAGCCGCCGCGAGATCGCCACCCTGGCGGGCGTGGAGCGCGCGGTGGTCGACGCCGCCCTGGGCGATCTCGAGGTGACGTTGCGAGAACATGGGCTGCGGCTGGTCACCGCGGGGGAGCGCGTGCAGTTGGTGACGGCGCCCGAAGCGGGCGCGTTGATCGCGCGCTACGTGGGTGCCGACGCGCTGCGCCTCTCTACGGCCGCACTCGAGACCCTGGCCATCGTGGCCTATCGCCAGCCGGTCACGCGCGGTGTCGTCGAGCGTATTCGCGGCGTCGACTCGGAGTACGTACTGCGCACGCTGGTGCACCGCCGGCTGGTAGTCGAGCAGGGTCGCGCCGATACTCCCGGCCGGCCGATCCTCTACGGCACCGGCTTCGAATTCCTGGAGCGCTTCGGCCTGACATCGCTCGACGACCTGCCGCCACTCGAACCGGAGGCGGCATTGCGGCTGGATGAGTGACCGGGTTCGCATCCACAAGGCGCTGGCCGACGCCGGCGTTGCCTCGCGGAGGCGGGCCGAGGTCCTCGTGAACGAGGGCCGGGTGACGGTCAACGGGGTGACCGCCGGCGTCGGCCAGCTGGTCGATGCCACGAACGATGAGCTAGCCGTCGATGGCCAGGCGATCGCCGGCCGGCAGCCGCGCGTGTACCTGGTGCTGGCCAAGCCGGCCGGCGTGACCAGTACCGTGGGCGATCGGCATGCTGCCCGGACCGTGCTCGACATGATTCCCGGCGCGCTGCGCGCTGACGGGGCGCGGATATACCCGGTGGGTCGCCTGGACCGCGAGTCGGAAGGATTGCTACTGCTGACCAACGACGGAGACTGGGCGCAGCGCATGCTGCATCCCAGTCATGGCGTGGAGCGCGAGTACGCGGTCGGGCTCGACGGCGTGTTGAGCGAGGCGCAGCAGCGCCAACTCGGCGCCGGCGTCGTGTTCGAGGAAGGCCGTGGGCAGATCGTCCGCATGAGGTCGGCCACCAGCGCCGACATACGCCAGCTGGGTGCGTTGATCGGCGACGAGGCGGTGGGTCGGTTGACCTGGTACCGGGTCACGCTGCGCCAGGGAATGAAGCGGCAGCTGCGGCGGATGTTCACGGCCGTCGGAGAACCGGTACGCCGGCTGGTGCGCATTCGCTTCGGCACGCTGCGGCTTTACGGAATGTCGCTGGGCGACGTCCGGCCGCTCAGCCAGGCCGAGCGCCGGCAGCTCAACAGGCTCGTGTCGGAGGGCGCCCCGGTGACGGAGGGCGCCCCGGTGACGGAGGGCACCCCGGCGTCGGAGGGCGCCCCGGCGACGAGCGCCGTGCCGGCCACGGGGGACGCGCGGGACGGCCTGGTGGTCAGCGTCGACGGACCCGGTGGCAGCGGCAAGTCGTCGGTCGGGG
>CAZSWK010000102.1:0-8353 GCA_964610835.1 uncultured Anaerolineaceae bacterium
CCGAGCTGTTCGACACACGCATGAGAACAGGGCCGCTGCCGTTCTGGCCGTCGCTTACCGAGAAGTCCGGGCTGACCTGCGGCGCCTGGCAGAGCTTATCGCTCGGGTCGAGGGCGAAGCTGCCGCTGGGCGCCGTCGTATCCACCAGCCCACGGAACTTGACTCGCAGCAGTTTCCAGAACTCGGGCCGGCCGTTGTCATAGCCAAGGGCGAAGATGCCTATGCCTGCGAGCCCCTTGGAGAGCGCCCAATCGACCTTGTAGCCGAAGGTTTCGACATCGTCGTAGTAGACCTCCTTCCAGGTCTCCGGACAGTCGGCGCAGTTCTGCCAGCGGAAGACGGTCCAGGCGGCCTCCTCGGTGGGGTCGATCATGCGTCCGTTGGCGATGGCGGCGTTCAATGCGGCCTGATAGCTGGTGTTCGACGGCCGCCCGTACAGCGTGCGATCAGTCTGGACCGGCGCGTTCACGTCGGCCGTCTGGGTCGGCCATTGGCGCGCGTACCAGGGCAGCGCCAGGACGATCTTGCCCGGGGCGACATAGCCAAGATGTGTCTTGACGATCTGCTTCAGGTCGTAGGAGGTCGGCGAGCTGAGCGGGTCGAGGCTGCCGGCATAGGCGGCGCTCAAGCTGCGCAGCGGGTAACCCATGATGATCTCCGCGTCGGCCCAGCCACCGGCGGTCAGGTCACCGATCATCTGGAGTGTCTTGGCAGTCTGCGAACCAGTCGTGGCAAAGGTCAGCTGGTAGGCGGGGTCGGCGGCGTCAAGACCCAGGCGCAGCTCGCGCACGAAGGCGGCGAAGTTGTCGCGCTGTGAGCTGAGGATCGGCTCGAAGTCGAGGCTCACCCCGTCGACGCCGCGTGCGCTGATCTCACTCACGATGTCGCTCACCAGCGTCGCGCGTGCATCGGGGCTCGATAGGAGCTGCTCGGTCGTGGTCACGCCGCCGTCGCTCCAGGCCATGCGCTCCACGGTCAGCACGAACCGGTCACCGGCCGCGTGTGCCGCGGCGATCGCATTGGTCACCCGGCTGCTCAGCCAGCGCGAATATTCCGTCGTCATGGAGCCGTTGGGGTTGGTCCGCACCAGGTGCCCATCCGCGCCGGCCGCGAGGCCAAAGTAGGCGATTGTCGTGATCGCACCGTAGTCGATGTTCGCGTCAAGCGACCAGTTGGGCAGGTAGCCGAAGATCTCCGGTGAACCCAGCCGCGGGCCTGGCGGCGTGGCCGGCGTGGGAGTGGGCGTCGCTGTCGGGCTCGCGCTCGGCGTGGCGCTATCCGAGGGGCTCGCAGAAGTGTCGGCGGCGGTTGCCGCGGCGGGCGCAAGCGAAACCAGCAGCGCTGTGAGCAGCACCAGCGAGGCCGCGGAAATCAGGCCGCTGAAGCGGGCACCACGCATCCCAGTAACAGGTGTCCCCCTCGCAATTACACGGCGGTCGGGTTGTGACCCGCTTGGAGTCGAACTCTAGTCCGCCACCCACTGCCCTGTCATGTGACCAAACGTCACGCGCGGCTCCCTACTCTGGGCGTATCGGTCGGTTCAGTTGCGGCTGACGGGCCTCATGGCGAAGACGCCGACCACGATCGGCACGCCAGGATCGCGGGACAGCTCCAGCCCCACCTCTCCGTCGCGGCACAGCGCCTCGATGAAGCCCGCCTCGCGCGGCGGCAGGCCGATGAACACTTGGCCGGCCTGCGGGTCCTCGACCGCGCATACCTCGTCGGAATCACCGTTCAACTCGAAGCGTCGGCGCAGCTCGTGGAGCGGGACGTACGGCCGCGACTTGATGAAGCGGCGCAGCTGGGCCTGCGTGGGACCCCTGCGCTCAGGCACGTCGGGTGCTTCGGGCGCCGTGGGGCCGGACGGGTCCGCGGAAAGGTGGTCCTCGCCTTCGCTCATCCGCGTACCACCATCAGGTCGCGCGATACGTGATTGAGCACGTCCGCGCCGTCAGCGCCACAGGCAACGATGTCCTCGATGCGCGCCCCGTACCGCCCTTCCAGGTATATGCCGGGTTCAATGCTGAAGGTATTTCCCACCTTGAGCGGCGCTTTGTTGCCGGCCACCAGGTACGGCTCCTCATGGCCGTCCAGGCCGATGCCGTGTCCCGTCCGATGAGTGAACGCCGCGCCAAACCCGGCTGCTTCGATGACCGAGCGCGCCGCCACGTCGATCTGCTCGCAGGGCACACCTGGCGCCACGGCTGCGGTCGCTCGCGACTGCGCTTCCTGCAGGGTCGCGTACAGGCGACGGTACTCGTCATCGGGGCCATCGCCATCATCGCCGGTAACCCACAGCGTACGCGTCGTGTCGGAGCAGTAACCCTCCAGCTGGCCGCCGATGTCAAGCACGATCGGATCGCCTGCGCAAACCTCGCGCTCGCCTGATTCGTGATGAGGCGAGGCCGAGTTCGGGCCGCTTGCGACGATCGCGAACGCGGCCGAATCGTGGCCCTCGGCCACCAGCCGCTCCTGCACCTCGTGTGAGATGTCGGCCTCCGTCCGGCCAACCAGGCGGCCGCCCGCGATGGCCTCCACGACGCGGTCGGCGGCGGCCGCTGCGCGGCGCAGCAGCTCGATCTCCTCGGCGTCCTTGACCTCGCGCAGGCCGCTCAGCACTGTCGAGGCCAGGCCGAATGCGGCATCGGGCAGGACCGCCTGCAGACGCAGCACGAAACTTGCCCACAAACGGTCGGACAGGAGCAGGCCACCCAGGGTTCCCCACGCCCCACCGAGCGCGCCGAGCTGGATCTCGGGCCGGCTCTTCGCCTCGCGCAACAGCTGCGCGACGAGCTCGAAGGGGTTGTCCGTCTCCTCCCAGCTGACCAGCTCGATCGCGCCCGCGGCGGCCGCCGTGCATGCCGCGGCTCCCGGGCGCTCGAGTCGCGGCACGACCATCGTCACGCGGCCCTCGGCGGGTAGCACCAGCATCGTCAGGCGCTCCGACTCAAAACGCGCGTAGCCGGTCAGCCACTGCTGATCCGCGCCCACGCCAACCAGCAGGGCCGCGGCGTCCTCGCCGGCGAGCCTCGCTCGTGCCCGGCCGATACGTGCGGCGTAGCTCGCGGCGGAAATACTGCGCGTGCTCACAGGTCCCCGGCCAGCAACTGCTCGACGACCTTCGGGCCGTCGCTGAAGAGCTTGTTGTACGAGAAGACGCGCCGCGCTCCCGCATCGAGTGCCCGGCGACGCAGTGCCAGGTCATCGTGCTGCGCGACGGCGATTACCTGGCGGCCCGCCTCCACAGCGCGACGAACCTGGGCGATACCGTCGTAGGTGCGCCCGCCCAGATCGACTATGACCACACTCGCTCCCGCTTCGACAGCCTGTGAGAAGGACGCCGACGAGCGCACCGCTTCGGGCTTGCCACCGGCCCGCCGTGCCGCGGCGACCAGGCGCGACGACCAGATGAGGTCGTCGGCGAGCACGAGTACCTTGACCGGCGCCAGGTCGGGCCTGGCGTCGGTATCGATGGCTGTCACTGTGGCGCAGTCTACCGATAGCATCCGGCCGCATGCCCGTCAGCACTTCGTCATGAACCGCCAGCGCGCACTGGGCATTGCCCTGGTCGTCGTTTCCGCGTGCGGCTACGGATCGGGGCCGCTGTTCGCCAAGCCGGCTTACGCGGCCGGCGTCGACTGGCTGACCCTGCTCGCCTGGCGTTTCCTGTTCGCAGCAGCCGTCTCGTGGGCGTGGCTGTTGATCTGGCCCGCCCAGCGCCGGGCGTTGCGCCGCCTCTCTCGCCGACGCGTGGCCGTACTGGTGCTGCTCGGCTTCTTCTTCGTCGGCAACAGTGGTACCTACTTCGCGGGTCTCGAAACCGTCTCGGCGTCGCTGGCCGCCCTCATCGTCTACCTGTACCCGGCCCTGGTGGCGGTGATGACGCTGCGCTTTGGCCGGCGCCTGGAGGGGCGCCGCGCCTGGGGCGCGCTGGCCCTCGCCACCATCGGCGTCGTCCTGGCCGTGGGCGGCATCGATCAGAGCCAACCGCCGCCGCTGGCCGGGCTGCTGGTTATGCTCTCCTCGCCGTTCATCTACGCAATGTGGATCGTGCTCGCCGGGCGGCTGGCCGGCGAGCGCTCGGGCGACCGTGGCGCCAGCGCCCCTCCGCACGAATCGGAGACCGCGGCGGTGGCGTCGGCACCGGACGCCGCGCCGACGGCGGCAATCATGCTCAGCGCCACCGCGGTGGCCTGGTGGGTCGCCGCGCTCGGCACCAATCACCCGGTGCTGCCCGCGGCCATACCGTCGGCAGCCTGGCTGCCGCTGGTTGGTGTGGGCATCGTCTCGACGGCCATCGCGCTGCAGACTTTCTACGCTGGAGCACGACGCATCAGCGCCGCGCAGGCATCGTTGGTCAGCACCGTCGAGCCCGTGTACACCATCGTGCTGGCGGCCTTGCTGCTGGGCGAGCGGTTGACCCCGATCCAGCTGGTCGGTGGGGTGCTGGTCATCACCGGTGTCGTAGTCGCACAATCACGTCAGTCACCATGAAACTTGCCTCGTTCAGACTGGCCGCCGCACTCCCCGCCGAGCCAGGCCGCGAACCGCGCCTGGGCCTCGTATTCGAGGACGGCGTGGCGCCCGTTGCGGCCCTCGACGAATCGCTGCCCGGCAGCATGGCCGCGCTCTGCGCACGCGACCCGGCGACGCTCGAGACCGTCCACGAGATCGCTACCGTGGCCGCGACGAGTGGCACGCTGACGGCGCGACGCATTCCGTTCGACGAGGTCGAGCTTCTCGCGCCCGTTCCGCGCCCGGGCAAGGTGGTCGCCGTGGCCGTCAATTACCGGAGCCACGGCACGGAACAGGATCGTGAGCCGCCGGACCACCCGGTGCTGTTCGCCAAGCTGACGACGGCCGTGGTCGGACCGGGCGCGCAGATCAGCTGGGACCCACGGCTCACGCAGGCAGTCGACTATGAGGCCGAGCTGGCGGTGGTGATCGGCCGGACCTGCCGTCGCGTGGATGTCGCGCATGCACTCGAATACGTGCTCGGCTACACGTGTCTGGACGACGTGAGCGCGCGCGACCTGCAGTACGCGGATCGCCGCTTCATGCGCGCCAAGTCACTCGACACCTTCTGCCCCATGGGGCCGTGGCTGGTGACGCCCGACGAGATCGGCGATACGCAGGCACTGCGCATACGCTGCCTGGTCAACGGCGAGGTGAGGCAGGATGCCTCGACCGCGGACATGGTCTTCGGAATAGCCGAGTTGATCGCCTTCGCCTCGCAGGCCTTCACGCTCGAGCCGGGCGATGTGCTCGCGACCGGCACCCCGGCCGGCGTGGGCTGGTTCCGCGAGCCGAAGCAGATGCTGCGTGACGGCGACGAGGTGGCGGTAGACATCGAGCGCATAGGCCGCCTGACCAACGTCTGCCGCGAGGAAGCGCCGTGAGCGCGAGGACGAATCGGTCGGGCCTGACAATCCTGGTCGTCGACGATGAGCCAGCATGGGTCGGGGCGCTGGGCGCCGTTCTTGGCCGGGCAGGCCATCGCATCGTGGCCGCCTATGACGGTGAGGAGGCCTTGCGCCGATTCCGCGCCGAGCCGGTTGATGCGGTCCTGCTCGATCTGGCGATGCCCGGCCTCGACGGCGCGGAGGTCTGTCGCCAGATGCGTGCGGGTTCTGATGTCCCGATCCTGGTCGTGTCGGGTGAGCGCGACCGGTCCGCGCCGGCCGAGCTGCTCGACCTGGGCGCGGATGATTACGTCCGCAAGGGTGTCCCTTCGGCTGAGCTCTTGGCGCGCATCAGGGCCGTCGTGCGGCGCCGCACCGGCGCGCGTCCGGCTGGCGCCACGGTGGGCGTCGCCGACGACTGGCAACTGGACCTCCGCCGCCACGAAATCCGCTGGCATGGCCAGCTGGTGCCCGCCACGGCAATCGAATTTCGCCTGCTGGCGACACTCATCGAGCGACTGGGCGCGCTCGTCGCGCACGCGGATCTGCTGGCCTCCGGCTGGCCCGGCGTACGCGATCCGGATCCACTCTGGTTGAAGCCGCACCTGGCCCGGCTGCGCCACAAGTTGACCGCAGTTGGGGCGCCGATCCCCACCGCGGTACGCGGGGTCGGCTATCGGCTGGAGAACTACACCTAGTCCTCGCTCGCGGCAGCGCCTCCGCCACGCAGGAAAGCGACTGCCATCACCACCACGCCGATGACGATCAGCACCACCGGCCAGTAGGCGATCCAGTCCGTCGCGTTCTCGTCGACAGCGAGGCCGCCGCCGATGAAGAACAGGATGGCCCCGGGTACGACCGGCCAGAAGTGGCGCTCCCTCATCGCCAGCAGGTAGCTGACCACCCAGATGGCCAGGAAGCCGGTGCCCATGGCCATCAGCACCGCCGCCCCCGCCATCTGGCCCTCGTAGATCGACCCCAGGACCACACCGGCCCCAACGCCGGTCACGATCGCGCCGCTGACCAGCGCGCCGTAACTGCGGTTGACCGCAAAGATGGCCAGCAGTATCAGGCCGATCACCAGCACCACGTAGCGCGCGAAGTCGGGCGTGAACTGGGCGGCCAGCAGCACGATGCCGATGATCACCAGCACCAGACCTCCGACCAGCGGGTCACGCCGCTGGCGAAAATTCCGTTCCGAATCCACCTCGCACCTCCGTCTCCCACCAGCAGCCGCGTAAGCGACCGCGTACATGTACGTGGCCCCATCGCCCGCGGCCAGTGCCTAACGGCCCTGCCGCGGTGATTTGTAACCGGCGCGCGACGAAAGTCAAACCGGTGCGCGACCGATCACCTACCTTCCCGCCGCTGACAACCTGCCGACATCGCGCGATTCTGGAGCTGGCCGCGCTCGTGCCGACCGGCCAGGGGGTGCATTCCACGCTGCGGAGGGAAGGCATGTCTGATTTGAGCGCCGGCGACACCGCTTGGCTCCTGGTCGCAACCGCCCTGGTGATGGTCATGCTGCCCGGGCTGGCACTGTTCTACGGCGGGCTCGTGCGCCGCAAGAACGTGCTCTCGACGATCATACACAGCTTCTTCGGGCTGGCGCTGGTCAGCGTCGTGTGGGTACTGATCGGCTTCAGCCTGGCGTTCGGCCCCGACGTGCGCGGCCTGGGCCTGATCGGCGGCCTCGATTTCGCCGGCTTCGCCAACGTCGGCCTCGAGCCCAATCCCGCCTACGCGCCGACCGTCCCGTTCGTTCTCTTCGCGGCGTTCCAGTTGATGTTCGCGGCCATCACCCCGGCCCTGATCAGCGGCGCCTTCGCCGAGCGCAAGCGCTTCGGCGCGTTCGTGCTGTTCACCCTGCTCTGGTCGGTGCTGGTCTACTCGCCCCTGGCGCACTGGGTCTGGGCGCCGGGAGGATGGCTGCGCAACCTGGGCGCACTCGACTTCGCCGGCGGCACCGTCGTCCACATCAGCTCGGGCGTCTCGGCGCTGGTCGCGGCGATGCTCATCGGCCGCCGGCAGACTGCCGACGGCGAGCTGATCGAGCCGCACGACGTGCCCATGACTGTGCTCGGCGCGGGCCTGCTTTGGTTCGGCTGGTTCGGCTTCAATGCCGGCTCGGCGCTGGGCGCGACGGGCCAGGCGGCCAACGCGCTGCTCGTGACCAACACCGCGGCGGCGGCCGCGACCCTTACCTGGGTGCTGGCCAGCTGGCTGCACCGTGGCAGGGTCAGCGTGGTGGGCGCCGCCGCCGGCGCCGTGGCCGGCCTGGTAGCCATCACTCCCGCCTCGGGCTACGTGTCGGCCGGCGGTGCGCTGCTCATCGGCGGCGGCGGCGGCGCCCTGTGCTACAGCGCCACGCTGCTGCGCGAACGAGTGCGGGTCGACGACGCGCTCGACGTCTTCGCCGTGCACGGGGTGGGTGGCATGTTCGGCGCTCTGGCGACCGGCGTCCTGGCGGTGGCTGCCATCGGCGGCGTCTCCGGCGCAATCGAGGGCAACATGGGTCAGGTGACGGTGCAGCTGTTGGCCGTCGGCGCCACCGTGGCGTTCGCCGCCGGGGCAACGTTCGTCATCGTCAAGGTGGTCGACTTCGTGCTGGGCCTGCGCGTGGCGCCCGAGGCCGAACAGCTCGGCCTCGATCTCGCCGTCCACGGCGAGGCGGCCTACCAGCCCTAGTCCGACGGTACTTCCGATGGCGCTGGCAGGCGCCGTCGCGCCGGAACCGAGAGCAGGATGAAACTCGCAAACAGCACGATGCCCACCGCGAAAGTGCCGGCCCACAGGCTGGTGGCACCGAGTTGCTCGTAGATCAGTCCGCCGACGATCGGACCTACGAATAACGCGAGGCCCCATGCGGAACCCCAGATGCCCTGGTACAGGCCGCGCAGATGAGGCGGCGACAGGTCGCCGATGATCGCCGGCGCCACCGCCGCGCCGAT
>CAZSWK010000103.1:0-8316 GCA_964610835.1 uncultured Anaerolineaceae bacterium
CGCGCGTCGACCCCTTCGTAACGCGGACAGACCAGCAGCAGATGCTCACGACCGGCCAGCTCGTGCGCCAGCGCCTGGTCGAACGGCCGGCCACCGGGATCGAGCAGGATGCGCAGCGTGTTCGGACCGGACAGTGCCCGCAGGGCCCCGGCGATGGGCTCCACGCGCAGGATCATGCCGGCGCCACCGCCGTACGGATAATCGTCGACGCTGCGGTGGCGCCCGAGCCCCCACTCACGCAGGTCATGGGCGGCCAGCGTGGCCAGGCCACGCTCCAGGGCGCGTCCGGGAATGCTCGCCGCCAGCGGCCCGGGAAAGACTTCGGGGAAGATGGTCACGACGTCGACGCGCAGGCTCACGTCTCCGCCTCCCCGTCCAGGCCGAGCGCCAGCTCGTCGACAACGATGCGCTTCTGGCCGGGTGACATGTCGCGCACAACCGATGCCACCGCCGGAACCAGGAGCTCCGACTCACCGCCGCGCACGACGTAGACCTCCGACTCGCCGACGCGGAAGACCTCTTCGACGCGACCCAGGACCCGCCCGTGGCTGTCACTCACCTCGCAGCCGACGATCTCGTGCCAGTAGTAGCTCTCCCCCGGCAGCTCGGCGGCGGGTGCCTCGAGATACGCGTCGCGCAGCGACTCGGCTCCGGCGCGGTCGCGGACCTCCCGAAAGCGGACGAGCAGGCCCGGCCCGGCGCGATGCGCACTGGCCACGGTCAGGCGGCGATCGCTGCCCTCCGGGTAGATCACGCTGCCGGGCGTGAAGCGCTCTTCGTTATCGGTCAGCACCTCGACGCGCACCGCGCCACGCAGGCCTTGCAGGCCGCGCACGAGACCCACGACCAGCCGCTCATCGCGACCCGACTGGTGCAGGTCGCTGGACACCGTCAGACGATCTCGAGCGAGACCGACTCCCCCTCGCGTGCGGCGATGACCTTGAGCAGCGTGCGCATGGCTTTCGCCACGCTGCCGTTGCGCCCGATGACCTTGCCCATGTCACTTTCCGCGACGTGCAGCTCGATCACCCGGCCACCCTCATCGTTGACGATGTTGATGGAGACGGCGTCGGGTTCATCGACGAGCGACTTGGCGACGTACTCGACCAGCGATTCGGCCGACATCGGCGCGCCTACTTCTGCGGCTCGGCGGGCAGCACGCCCACCTGCCGGAACAATCGGGCGACGGTGTCCGATGGCTGGGCTCCCTTGCTCAGCCATTCGCGCGCCCTGGCCTCGTCGACGTTGACCTCGACCGGATCGGTGCGTGGGTTGTAGTGGCCCAGAGTCTCGAGCGAGCGCCCATCGCGCGCGTTGCGACTATCTGAGACCACGAAACGATAGCTTGGTTGCTTGGTCGCGCCGACTCGGCTCAACCGGATACGGACTGCCACTGTCTTTTGAAAAACCTCCCTGGGACGATGGCGACAGGTTAGCGGACGTAGAGGAACGTGTGTCCCTCGCTGATGTCACCGTCGGTCACGCTGTATTGGAGCAGATAGTCGATCGGCTGCAGGAATGGCTTCACATTCTGCTCGTAGTCCTGCAGGTCCGTTGCTGGCATTGCGCCTTCGAGCGCGCTACGGATGCCGGCGATGTCGACGAAGGTGATACCCGCGTTGTCGCCCGCGACGGAGGCAGCCGACTGGAAGCGTGAGTTGGCGGCGAGCGAGTCGGCCGCCGTTCGATCGAGCGCGTTGGCCACGAAATCGTCGAGGCCGATGAGCAGCTGGCCGTTGGCCACGGCCACGCCGATGTTCAGGTCGGGTACGACCGGGTGGGCCATGCCCGGTCCGGAGGGCTGCGTGCCCGTCACGTGAATCATGGTGATCGTCACGTCGCCGTGCTGCTGGTCCTCAACGGTCACGCCGGTGTTACCGCCAAAGGCAGCCAGCGAACGGACCGCCGACAGCAGCCGCTCGACGCGCGTGCTTGCCACGGCCTGGTCGTCGACCGTTGCCACCAGGCCCATGCCCAGCTTGTCGTTCGTGTAGCTGACTGATACGCCGACATCCTGCACAAAGTCGAGGTAATCCTGCGGCGCTGTTCCGAGCAGCTCGGTGATCGACTGCAGGGCCACATCCAGCCCTCCGCTGGGTGCCGGCGAGGCGGACGCGGTCGAGAGGATGGTGTTGGCCAGGTACTTGATTGCCTGACCGAAGTCGCGCGTCTCGAAGTAGACCAGCGAGTCGGTGGGCATTCGCTCGGCCAGCGACGTGCGCCGGTTTGACGGCAGCGGCGGCACATTGTCGCCCGTCGGGTGCGAGCTGCGCATGTCGATCGCCAGGTGATTCCCGTCGGCGCGCGCCTCGCCCACCATCTTGACTGCTGCCAGCTGGTTCACCAGGTCGAGCGACGGGGCACCCGGGATCAGCGAACCCGCGGCGCCGAGCGAATTGCTCAGCGATGCGGCCACGGCACCGTAATCGAAATAGAAGGTCGCCAGCCGGTCAGGGTGCAGCGACGCCAGTTGCTGCAGGAAGAAATCATCGTCGGCCAGGCTTGCCTGCCTGCCTGTCTTGACGTCGAGCGCCATCTTGACCTGCTCGCCGGTGCCGACCAGCAGCGCGTCGTCTGTCACGGCCAACACGCCTGCGGCGTCGGGCATCGTCCACAGTGTCTCGCCGTCGTAGGTGCTGCTGATGGCTCCGGCGTCAGTCAGCTTGGGCTGAATGACCTGCTCCAGCTGCGTCCGGTCGGTGACCGACAACACGATGGCCATCGGCGGTGCCGAGGCCGTGCCCAGGCCCGTGCCGGAAGTATTCATGGCCCACGGATTGCCAAAGAAGGCCACCTGATTCCCGAACCACGGCGCCACATCCTGGGCCCAGGTGAGCCCGGAGCCGCTCGACACGAGCAGCTGATTGAGTGAGTCGTCGATCTTCTGCTGGAAACTGGATGGGTCGGCGAAACCCGGGAAGTGGCTCATGAAGGAGGCCAGCTGGTCGCGCTGGTCGCCGGGCATGTTGAGGTCGATCTCCGCGTACAGGGGCGTGCTCGCGGGGGCGTAGTGGCTGACCGCCGAGGGTGTGCCGACCCGGCGAACCGCCAGGTAGCTCACCCCGGCAACGACACCGATGACGGCGATGGTCGCGACCAGCGCAATCAGCCAGCGCCAGGTTGGCGTACGGGGAGTGCGCGTCACACGCGCGACGGGTGTGGCTGGCGGTGTTGGCGGGGGCGCGAACAATTGATCACGCGCGGGCTGCCAGACATTGCCGTGCTGACCTCGGTCCACCGAGGGAAATGCTGGCGGGCGCTGTTCGCGGGTCGAGTCACCCGACTGCCCGCCGCTTGCCCCCTGGCTGACTGGATCGTTGATCGGATCGCCCATTGGACCGCTCATGATCTCATCATCCCCCTGGCCAGAAGCCTTCCCTATGGCTCTAACGCCGCGGGCCAAAGGGCAGAAGTCCTCGCCGTCCACCACCCCCGAACTGCTTCATCAGCCGCTGCATCTCGCCAAACTGCTTGATCAGCCGATTTACGTCCTGTTGACTGGTGCCCGACCCTCGCGCAATTCTGCGCCTTCGGCTGGCGGTCAGGACATCGGGATTGCGCCGTTCGAGCGGCGTCATCGACTGGATGATCGCCTCGACGCGCTTGAGCTCGCCCCGGTCGACCGCTTCCTGGGCCTGCTTCGCCGCGCCACCCATGCCCGGGATCAACTCCAGGAGTCCGCCGATCGGTCCCATCCGCTTGAGCTGCTGCATCTGGTCCAGGAAATCCTCGAGGGTGAACGCGTTGCGCTCCAGCTTGCGCGCGAATTCTTCGGCCTGCTTCTGGTCGACATTGGCCTGTGCGCGCTCGATCAGCGTCATCACGTCGCCCATGCCCAGGATGCGGCCGGCGAGACGGTCCGGGTGAAACGGCTCGAGCGCGTCGGTGCGCTCGCCGGTGCCCAGGAACTTGACCGGCAGGCCGGTAACAGCGCTGATCGAGAGTGCGGCGCCGCCGCGCGCGTCGCCGTCGATCTTGGTCAGCACCAGGCCGGTCAGGGGCGTCGCGTCGGCGAACGCCTGAGCCACGGCCACCGACTCCTGGCCGACCATCGCGTCAACCACCAGCAACGTCTCTGATGGCTTGACCTGGCTCGCCAGCACGCTGATCTCGTCGAGCAGCGGCTGGTCGATCGAGGTGCGCCCGGCCGTGTCGAAGATCAGCACGTCGCGGCCCGACTGGCGGGCGGCTGCCAGCGCGCCGGCCGCGATACCCGGCACGTCGGTGCCGGCCGGCGCGCGAAACACGGGCACGTCGACCTGCTTGCCGAGCGCCTGCAGCTGCTCGCCTGCCGCAGGCCGGTAGGGGTCGGCAGCGACCAGCAGCGGCTGGCGGCCCTGGCTGACGATGTGGCGGCCCAGCTTCGCGGCCGTCGTTGTCTTGCCCGAGCCCTGCAGGCCCACCAGCAGCACGACCGTCGGCGCACCCGACAAGTGGAAGGTCATGTCGCCGGCGCTCAGGATCGCGGTCAGCTCCTCGTCGACGATCTTGATCACCTGCTGCCCGGCGTTCAGGCTCTCGAGAACGTCCGCTCCCACGGCGCGAGCACGAACGCGCGCAACGAAGTCCTTGACCACTCGGAAGTTGACGTCGGCCTCGAGCAGCGCCAGGCGCACCTCGCGCATGGCGACATCGACGTCGGCCTCGCTGACGCGACCGCGACCGGTGAGCTGGTTGAGCGCCTGGCGCAGCCGCTCGGACAGGTCATCGAACATGGCTGCCGAGTGTAGACCGATCGGGACCGCATACCCTGCGGGACGATGGCCGGCACGGAGCCCTTCAGCGACCCGCATCTCCCACCGCCCGACACCCTGCCCACACGCTCGCTCTGGCGCAACGGCGCCTTCCAGCGCGTATGGGCAGCCGCGACCATTTCGATCTTCGGCTCGCTCATCACGCGTATCGCGCTGCCTTTCGTGGCCATCATCACCCTGAACGCCGATGCGGTCGGCGTGGCGCTGGTGCGGAGCATGGACCTGGTCGCCGGGCTCGCGGTTGGCCTGGTCGCAGGCGCCTGGATCGACCGGCTGCGGCGGCGGCCCGTGCTGATCGGCGCCGACCTTGGCCGAGCGGTGTTGCTGGCACTCATCCCGATCGCCGCGGTAGGCGGCTGGCTGTCGCTGCCGTTGCTGCTGGGCATCACGCTGCTCACGGCGGTGCTGACGACCTTCTTCGACGCCGCGGACACCGCCTTCCTGCCGACGATCGTGCCGCGTCACGATCTCGTGCGCGCCAACGGCGCGCTGGCCGCTTCGAGCTCGGTCTCCGAGTTCGCCGCCTTCGGTTCGGCGGGCTTCCTCGTGCAGATCCTGACGGCACCGATCGCCATCCTCGTCGACGCGGCGACCTTCATCGTCTCGGCCGTCCTCCTGGGCACGATCCGCAGGCGCGAGCCGCCGCCACCTTCGCGGGCCGAGCGCGAGCCCGTGCTGCGTGAGATAGCCATCGGCCTGCGCCTGCTGGTGCACCACCCGATCCTGCGCGCGACGACCCTGACGTCGATGGCCGGCGCCGCGATGTGGGGTGTCGGTGGCGCGCTGTGGTACCTGTTCGCGATCCAGGAACTCGGCCTCGATGCGGCCGCGATCGGCATCATCGCCGCCGTCGGTGGTCTCAGCTCGCTCTTGGCGGCGCTGATAACGGAGCGCTCGACGCGTCGTTTCGGGTTGGGCCGGGTAGTGATCGCCGCAGCGCTGATTGCCGGGCTCGGGGAGATCTTCGTGCCCATCGCACCGGCCGGCGCACCGCTACTGGCGATGGCCTTCCTGATCGGCCAGCAGCTGATCACCGATCCGGCAGCGACCGCATACGACATCGCCGACAGGTCGATCCGCCAATCGATCGTGGACGATCGACAGCTCGGCCGCGTGAATGCCTCGATCCAGGTCGCGGTGCTCCTGGCGCAGCTGTTGGCGACGCTGGTGGCGGGCTTCCTGGCCCTGCAGATCGGCCTGCGCAACACGCTCTGGCTGCAGCCACTGGTCGGCATCGCCGGGGTCGTATTCGTGTTCTTCTCGCCGATCCGCCGCGTGCGCCGGATGGAGGAGCTCGTGCAGGCTAGTTGAGGAGCGCGGCGACGAAGGCGTTGGGGTCGAAGTCGAGCAGGTCGTCGAGCTTCTCGCCGACGCCGACAAAGAGCACCGGCACTCCCAGGGCGTCCTCGATGGCGAAGGCAATCCCGCCACGCGAGGTCGTGTCGAGCTTGGTCAGGACGACGCCGGTCAGGCCGGCTGACTCGTGAAAGGCCCTGGCCTGGGCAAGTCCGTTCTGCCCGGTCGTCGCATCGAGAACGAAGACCACCTCCGGCTGCGCGTCCGGCAACCGCTTGCCGATGGTGCGACGGATCTTGGACAGCTCGTCCATCAGGTTGGTCTTCGTATGCAGGCGCCCGGCGGTGTCGACCACGACCACGTCGCTGCCGCGCGCGGCAGCCGCATCGAGCGCGTCGTAGACCACGGCCGACGCGTCGGCGCCGGGGTGGTGGGCGACGATGGGTAGGTTCGCGCGTTGCGCCCAGGTCTCGAGCTGTTCGATGGCCGCCGCGCGGAACGTGTCCGCAGCGGCGAGCAAAACGTGCGCGCCGCGGGTGGCGAAACGGTTGCCGAGCTTCGCCACGGTCGTCGTCTTGCCGGTTCCGTTGACGCCCACCACCAGCACGACCGCCGGCACACCCGGCGCCGGGACTCTCGGCCACGGCCTGGGATCGCGTGGCGCAAAGAGGCCGAGCAACTCGGCTTCGACGGCGGCCGCGGGATCGGCCATGTCACGCCGTGCCCGCGCACGAGCGACCACCTGGCCGGCCAGGATCGCGCCGACGTCGGCCGCGATGAGTGTCTCCTCGACCTCCTCCCAGGCCGCCTCGTCCAGCGGCCCACCGAGCAACGCCCGGAGACGCCCGATCATTCCCTGCCGGGTGCGGGCGACACCCTGCTCGTAGGTCAAGCGGGGGTCGCCTCCGGTACGGGTACCGGCTTTTCGTCGGGCAGGCGCAATGACACGATGCGGCTGGCCGCGTCCTCGCCCAGGGTCACGCCGTAGAGTGCGTCGGCCCCCTCGATCGTGCCCCGGTTGTGGGTGATAACGATGAACTGGGTCTGCTCGGCGAGGCCGCGCAGGGCCTTCGAGAAACGCCCGACGTTGGCTTCGTCGAGCGCGGCATCGACCTCGTCGAGCACGCAGAAGGGCACCGGGCGAACCTCCAGCATCGCCAGCAAAAGGCACACGGCGGTCAGCGCCCGCTCGCCGCCGGAGAGCATCGACAGCGGCTGGCGCTTCTTGCCCGGCGGGCGGGCATGGATCTCGACACCGGTTGCCGACAGGTCCTCCGGGTCGGTCAGGCTGAGCTGCGCCTCGCCGCCGCCGAAAAGCTCGTTGAATCGGCGCGCAAATGCATCCTCGAGCGCGACGAAGGTGCGCCGGAACTGGTCGGTGATGA
Source organism: uncultured Anaerolineaceae bacterium (assembly GCA_964610835.1). Classification (GTDB taxonomy): domain Bacteria; phylum Chloroflexota; class Limnocylindria; order Limnocylindrales; family CSP1-4; genus JALYGJ01. The sequence goes on from CAZSWK010000103.1 coordinate 7,436, forward strand.
GCTGGCTCAGCGAACCGATCAGCTCGCGCGTCGAGCGGATGGCTTCCTCGAGGTCCTTGCGCTGTGCTTCGAGGCCCTCGAGCCGCTCGCTTACCTCTGCGTATTCCTCGAGCGCATAGGGGTTGCCGGCACCCAGCTCGTGGAAGCGGCGCCGTAGCGTCGCCAGGCGGCTGGCCGACGGCGCCGCCTCGGCGGTCGGCTCGGCGAGCCAGCGCGCAGTCAGGCGCTCGAGAGCATCCTCGAGGCCACCGCCATCGTCCTGGTTGACCGCGGCCCCAGCGACGGCTGCGCCAGCTGCCGCCGACAGGAGGGCGTGCTGGCCATCGGACCCGATGCCGGCGAGCTCTACCAGCAACTGTTCGCGCTGCTGCTCCAGCTGCAGCCGATGTTCGATCGCCGCCAGCTCCAGTCGCCGACTGGCCTGCTCCGCCACGCGCAACCGTTCGCGCGCACCGGCGGCCTGCTTCTCCGCTTCCGCCAGACGAGCTCGATCGCCGACGGCCGCAGTCACCATCTCGTGGAACTCGCGCGCCAGTTCCCGTTCGGTCAACGTTTGCTGCGCCAGGGCTGTCGCCATCGTCTCGCGCGTGCCGGCCAGGTTGCTCTCGAGCTCGACCAGCTGGTGCTCCTCGGCGACCAGCTCGGCGAGACGCGCCTCGTCGATCCTGAGGGCGATGTCGGCGCGCCTGCGCTCTTCCTGCCAGCTCTCGATCACCGCGGTCGCCGCGGCCAGCGTGCGGCGCAGCTCCTCCCGACGCTGGCCGAGTTCGGCGCGCCGTTCGTCCATCGTCTCGTCACCGACAGCGGTCGGCTTCACCGCTTCGCCCGCATCAGCGTTCGCCAGGTCGGCCTGGGTGCGGGCCAGCAGTTGCTCGGCCGCG
>CAZSWK010000104.1:0-8163 GCA_964610835.1 uncultured Anaerolineaceae bacterium
GTGCCCATCATGCCCGAGTCGACATAGCCCAGGTAGCGGTGCTCGAGGGGCCCCAGGCGGGCGAGGGCGTTGGCCAGCTCGACGCGCCGGATCTCGGTGATGTTGGCGTGGTTCTCCGGCGTGTCGAGCTCGGGCACGAAGATGTCGCCCTTCTCGCCGCCGGTGCAGGTGACGCAGATAACGCGTAATCCCTCCGCCGCGTAGCGCGCCATGATCCCGCCGGTGGTGATCGTCTCATCATCGGGATGGGCATGGACGGTCATCAGGGTCAGTTGGTTGGTCGTGGATCTCTTGTCGCTCACGCAGCCGATGATAGGTCCCCCCGTCAGGCAGTCTGTTCGCTAGACTCGCGGCGATGGCCGATGCTGCGAATGACCGCGCCCGATGGGCACTCATCCTGGGCGCGAGCAGCGGCTTTGGCGAGGCCACTGCTCTGGCCCTGGCCGCGGCGGGCTACGACATCTGCGGCGTGCACCTGGATCGGCGGCAGGGCATGGCGCACGTGGACTCGATCAAGCAGCAGATCACCGACCGCGGCCGTCAGGCTCTTTTCTTCAACGGCAACGCGGCGGACGCCGAGCACCGGGCGGACGTGGTGAGCCAGCTCGCTGCCGCGATCGGTGAAGCGGGCTACGTCCGGGTGATGCTGCACTCGTTGGCCTTCGGCACCCTCAAACCGTTTCTGTCGACCGAGCCGGCCGCCGGCATCAACCGCAAGAACATGGAAATGACGCTCGACGTGATGGCCAACAGCCTCGTCTACTGGGCCCAGGATGCATGGCGAGCCGGCCTCTTCGGTGCGGGCTCGAAGATCTACGCGATGACCAGCGAGGGCTCGACGCGTGTGACCACGACCTATGGCGCCGTGAGCGCCGCCAAGAGCGCGCTGGAATCACATTGCCGCCAGCTGGCCATGGAGTTCGCGCGCCTGGGCAGCGGGGTAACGGTCAACGCGATCCGCGCGGGCGTGACGATGACGCCGGCCCTGATGCAGATCCCTGAGCACGATGAACTCATCAAGTACGCGACCGACAGCAATCCGATGGGCCGCATGACGACCGTGGAGGACGTCGCACAGGCGATCGTCACTCTCTCGGGCGACGGCACGGGATGGATGACGGGCAACGTCATCGGCATCGACGGTGGCGAACTGATCAGCGGTTGATCACCGGCTGACGATCGATAGACGTGCCAATCACTGCCGGCACAGACGCGGCCCTGTTCGTCATCAGCCTGGGCGCCGGCCTGCTGGGAGCGCTCGGTGGCGTGGGTGGCGGCCTGATCATCGTCCCCGTTCTCACCGTCGGAATGGGTTTCGACATTCACCTGGCGGCCGGAGCCAGCATCGTTTCGGTCATTGCCACCAGCTCCGGCGCGGCGGTGGCCTACCTGCGCGAGGGCTGGGCCAACATCCGCGTGGGCATGCTGCTCCAGGTAGCGACCGTGGCGGGTGCGATTGTCGGCGCGCTCGTCACCTCAGAGGTGCCCACGCAGCTGCTGCTGCTGATTCTCGGGGCTGTCCTGCTCCTGTCGGGCGGCATGCAGTTGCTGCGGTTATCCGAGGAGCCGGGCGCAGGACCGGTTGGCGGCCGAGATCGGTGGCGGCTGTCCGGGCGCTACTTCAGCATTCGTCTGCAGCGCGAGGTTGACTACACGCCCATCGCAGTGGTCCCCGGATTCGTGGTGATGATCGTGGCGGGCATCATCTCCGGGCTGCTGGGCATCGGCAGCGGTGCACTCAAGGTGCTCGCCATGGACGGGTTGATGCGCTTGCCGATGAAGGTCAGCTCGGCGACGTCTAACTTCATGATCGGTGTGACCGCGGCGGCTTCGGTGGGCATCTACCTGGCGCGCGGGTACGTCGACGCGCGTCTGACTGTGCCGGTCACGCTGGGCATCCTGGTCGGCGCGGTCGTCGGCGCGCGGCTATTGCCCCGCCTCACCAACCAGCACGTGCGCATCATCTTCATCCCGGTCCTGTTGATCATCGCCATCGAAGTGCTGCTGCGCGGCCTGGGGATCAACGTATGAGTGGCCAACCAGCCGACGAACGCCTGGAGCGTGGTCTGAGCCTGGTGCTGGTGGTGGGGGTGATCATCAGTGCGGCACTGATCGCGGCCGGTTTCGCGGCGTCCTTCGCGGTGGGCTGGACGGGCTCGCTGCTGGGCCAGGCGACGAGTGCCCCGCCGACGACCGATTTCTCGGCACTGCTGCCGCGCCTGGTGGCGCTGCAGCCCCTGGCCATCAGCCAGCTCGGCCTGCTCGCTCTGGTCCTGACACCGTTTGTACGCGTGGCGGCGTCGCTCCTTGCCTTTGCCTTCGAGCGCGACTGGCTGTACGTCGCGATCTCGACGGCCGTGCTCGTGCTCCTGCTCCTCAGCCTGATTGCGCTGCGCTGACCATCCCTTGCTACGCTTGACGGGCGATGATGCTCTCGCACAGGCGCTGGCTGGTCGTGGCGCTGGCCCTGCTTGCGATCGCCCTGGTGGAGATCGCGGTCGACACCGTGCTCGATCCGCTGCTTCCTTTCCCGTTCTCGACGCTGCTGGTGGTCGCGACGATTGCCGTCGTCGGAATAGCCGGCGCCCTCCTGGCCTTTAGCGGCATCGACGCCCTGGCGCGCACTCTGCGCGAGCGAAATGCCGAGCTCGAGCGCAGTGACGCGTCGACCCGAGCCCTCTACCGATTGAGCATCTCGCTCTCGACCATGACCGGGCTGGACGAAATTCTGCAGGTCGTCGTCGACAACGCGCGCACGCTGCTGGGCGGGGACGTCGCTCTGCTGGTGCTGTTCCGCTCCGATGCCACGCTGCGCCTCGCCGCTGCCAGCGGGCCGCCGGCGGCAGTCGATCCGGCCGGTGGTCAGCCGGGCAGCGACTTCCGTCGCTTCGTCCACGGGGCGGCCATCCGCAGCCACCTCGCGGCGCCGATCCAGCACGCCGGCCGTTCGATCGGCACGCTGGCTGTGGGGTCCGAAAGCGAGCGTTCGTACGCCGTGGATGCGGTTGAGATGCTTGCTTCGCTGGCCAGCCAGGCGGCCGTGGCGATCGAGAACGACAGGCTCGCGTCGCAGCTGCGCGAACTGGCAATCCGCGAGGAACGCGAACGTATCGCACGTGAGATGCACGACGGCCTGGCCCAGGTGCTGGGCTATGTCAATACCAAGTCGCAGGCCGTGGAGGAGCTGCTGGCCGCCGGCCGCACCGAGGCCGCCCGGGCGCAGCTCGGCCAGCTCGCATCGGCGGCTCGTTCGGTCTATGTCGACGTGCGCGAGGCAATCCTGGGCCTCACCAGCCCGATTGCGCCGGAGCGCGGCCTGGTGGGTGCGATAGAGGAGTATGCGCGCCGCTTTTCCGACGCCGCCAAGCTCGCCACGACCGTCGACGCCAGCTCGGCAGCACGTGCGGTGAGACTGTCGCCCGAGGCGCAGGCCCAGGCCTTCCGTATCGTCCAGGAGGCGCTGACCAACGTGCGCAAGCACGCGGCGGCGCTGTCGGCGCGCATCGCCCTCGACGCCCTGGACGGCCAGCTGGTCGTCGTGATCGAGGACAACGGCAGGGGCGTCCAGGAAGAGAGCGACGACCGCGCCGGCTGGCCACGCTATGGCATCCAGGCGATGCGCCAGCGTGCTGCAGCGCTGGGCGGCACGCTCGAGCTGCGCAGCACTCCACGAGGCACGAGTGTCGAGCTGCGCATGCCGATCGTCGAGGCGCTCGAGGTCGCCTGAACATGCGCATCCTGCTGGCCGATGACCACGCACTCTTCCGCGACGGCGTCCGTTCACTGCTCGAGGCATGGGGTCACGAGGTCGTCGGACAGGCCGGGGACGGCGACGACGCGGTACGCCAGGCAGAGCGGCTGCAGCCCGATCTGGTGCTGATGGACGTGCGCATGCCGGGGACTTCAGGGCTGGCCGCCACGGCGCGCATAAAGTCGGCGCAACCCGACGTGCACATCGTGATGCTCACTGTCAGCGAGGACGAGGACGACCTGTTCGCGGCGATCAAGGCCGGCGCGCAGGGCTACCTGCTCAAGAACCTCGAAAGTGCCCAGCTGAGACGGATGCTCGAGGCCGTGGCGCGCGGCGAGGCGGCGATAACGCCGGCCACCGCAGCGCGCATCCTGCAGGAATTCGCGCGAGTTGACCGAGCGGAGGCTGGCGGGCGCGACCCCGACCAACTGACCGAGCGCGAACTCGAGGTTCTGCGCCTGGTTACCGACGGATTGCGCAACAAGGAGGTGGCCGCGCGTCTCGGCATAAGCGAGAACACGGTCAAGTTCCACCTGCGCAACATCGTCGAGAAGCTGCACGTGCAGAGTCGCACCGAGCTCGCGGCGCGCGCGGTCCGGGACGGGTTGGTGCCCGGCAGCTAGCAAGCGGGCCAGGTCAATGTGACAAATGGCCCGGGCCATTTGTCACACGCCACCAACCCTGTTGGGTGGGGACCCTTCCTGAGCCGCTGGGTGTGGCCGGCCACGGGCTCCGGTCCGATGCTCGACCCATGGGCTATCAGATCACCATCGATCGCGGCAACTGCATCAATTGCGGCGCGTGCATGGACGTTTGCCCCGTACAGGCGCTTGACATGACGCGTCCTGATCGCGCCGGCGTGGAGGCGGGCGGCGCGCCGGGGGCACCGCTGCGCTGGATGATGGAGTACCCGATCCAGGTCGGCGAATGCATTGGCTGTTCGATCTGCGTGCACGAGTGCCCGGTCGACGTGATGACGTTGACCGCCCTCACCGGCGAAGCGCCACTGGCGCCACGCCAGGGACCGTTGACACCGGCCCAGCCGCCGGTCCAGGCCGGTTGGCTGCCGCTCTCGGAGGTAACCCGCGAGTCGCTCAAGGTGGACCACCCTGAGCCCTATGACGGGCTGTTCAGCTGGCGCGAGTCCGAGCGTGAGCAGCCGTGGCAGGTGTGGCGCACGATGGGTGACCCGGCGACGGCGGATCCCAAGGCGCCGTGCCAGGTCGCGTGCCCGGCGGGGACCGACGCGGGCAGGTATGTCGGACTGATCGCCCAGGGTCGCTACGACGAGGCGTATGCGGTGGCAGCCGAGGTCAATCCGTTCCCTTCCGTGTGCGGCTGGATCTGCACGGCGCCGTGTGAGGATGTCTGCCGGCGAGGAACCCTCGACGAGCCCATTTCGATACGTACGCTCAAGCGTTTTGCCGTAGAGGCTGGCCACCTGCCAGCAGTCCCCAAGCCGAAGCATGCGCGGAGCGAACGCGTCGCCATCGTCGGCGGCGGACCGGCCGGCATGGCGGCTGCCTACTACCTCGTCCGCCTGGGCTATCCGGTGACGGTGTTTGAAGCGATGCCCGTCCCCGGCGGCATGATGGCCATTGGCATTCCCGAATACCGGTTGCCGCGCGAGGTGCTGCGCGAGGAGATCGAGCGCATCGTGTCGCTCGGCGTCGAGCTCCGGCTCGACAGCGCAATGGGCCGCGACTTCTCGCTCGGAGATCTCGAGGCACAGGGCTTCCGGGCCATATTCCTGGCCACCGGTGCATCCAAGAGCCGCCGCCTGGGCGTGCCCGGCGACGAGACCCGTGGCGTGATCCCGGCAACGCTGTTCCTCAAGCAGGTCAACCTTGGCGAGAAGCCGCGCCTGAGTGGCGACGTGGTCGTCGTCGGCGGCGGCAGCACGGCCATGGACGCGGCGCGATCGGCGCTGCGCAGCGGGGCGGGCTCAGTGTCCGTGCTCTACCGCCGCGGCCGGGCCGATATGCCGGCCCAGGCCGAGGAGATCGAGGCCGCCGAGCGCGAGGGCATCACCATTGAGCCCGAAACGATCGTGACCGAGGTTCTCGGCAACGGCCGCGTTGATGCGATCACCGTTGCCCGTCAGCAACGCGTGGGCACCGACGCGAACGGGCGCTCGCTTTACGAGGCCGTGCCCGACAGCGACGAGAAGCGGCGCGTGTCGGCCGTCCTGGTGGCGGTTGGCGAGGAGCCCGATCCGTCGATCCTGCCAGAGGGCGCCGGCATCGAGATCAGCGCTTTCGCCGGGATCGCCGCGGACCGGCGCACGCTGTCGACGGGGCGCGCCGGGGTCTTCGCCGGTGGCGATGTCGTCTCGGGACCCAAGACGATCATCGACGCGGTGGCGGCCGGGCGCCGTGCGGCCGGCTCCATCCACGAGTACCTGTCGGGATCGCATGACGGCGAGCGCGACATCCTGGCCGAGGTTCGCTACCGAACGCCGCGCGAGCCGCAGCTGTCGCTGCAGCTCGCCGCCCGGCCGCGTGCCCATGCACCGCTGCCCGTTTACCAGGCGGGTTCGTTCCACGCCAATCAAGCCGGCTTCGATGAGGCGACGGCGCGCGCCGAGGCATCGCGCTGCTTCCGCTGCGACGCGGTCTACCGCTGCAGCACCGTGCACGTCACCAACGGTCGCGGGCCAGGCCTGCAGGCCACTCCACCGGCGCTCCCGGAAGTCAACAACCCGCCCGTTCAGGCGGGCCCAGCGGAGGTTCAGCCATGACGCCAGACCAGGTAACCGGCTTCTTCGACGCCGGAGAGAGCTTCGTCGAGGGGACGATCGCGGCCGTGCTGGTCGCCTTCTGGATCATCGTCCTGGCGATCCAGATGGCGCGCCCGTACATGCTTCGCCACCTGCGCAAGTTCACGCTGCGCCTGGGGGCCGACCTGTGGTGGATCCTCTACGTTGGCCTGCGCGAACTGCTGATCGTGCTGCTCTTCCTGGGCGGCTTCATCTTCTTCTACCCGGACGTCGTGGGCGGCCAGGCCCTGCCGGTGACCGGCGGCCTGGCGACGGCGTGTGTCTTCGCCGTTCTGGTCCTGAAGCTGGTGGCGCGCGGTGATTCCGACCTCACCAACTTTCGACTGCAGACCGCCCTGCTGGGCCTGGGCGCGACCCTTTACATCGTCCCGTACATGCTCGGCGTCCAGGTCACGCAGATCGGCTCCGACTGGAGCAATTGGCTGGCGAGCATGTTCGTGAGCTCGCAGAACACCGACCTCGCCCTGCCTCTGTGCTACGTGTCGGCGGCCATCGTGGGCGTCCTCGGGATCTACGCGGTGATCTACAACCTGCGCCAGACAAGCGTCCGGCGTCCGCACGCGACCGAGGCCTAGGAGGTTCTGTCATGCCCCTTAATGGCGACCAATTCAGCCAGGCGCTGGTGACCAACGGGCAAGCCTGGTTGGTCCTGTCACTGTCCGCGGTGTTGCCCATGCTGTGGGCCTTCACCCTGATCATGCACTTCGCGCGCCCATACATGCTCCGTTTCCTGCAGGGCCTGACGCTCCGCTTCGGTGGCGACGTGTGGTGGCTCGCCTACGTTCTCGTGCGCGACGCGCTGTTGCTGGTGACCTTTGCGCTCAGCCTGCAGTTCCTATTCCCCAACCTGTACATCGGCCTTGGCCTGCCGCTCACGGCGCCGCTGGCCACCGTCGTCCTCTTCTGGGCACTGGCGGTCAAGTTCCTGACCGACAGCGATGACGATCCGCGTGCCTTCAGATGGGTAAGCATCCTGCTGGTCATCGCCTCGATCCTGTACATCGTTCCGCAGGTCTACGGCCTCGAGGCAGCCGACCAGGTCGACGCGCTCACCGGGATCGGTCTGGGCGGCATACCGGCCGCGTTGACGGCGGCCACCGAGGACGGCGCGGTCAACGCTCTCGCCTGGCCGATCCTGATCACCAGCCTGGTGCTGTTCGGTGCCACGGGCGCCGCGCTGTTCACCCGCTTCCTGCTCCGCGTGGGCGGGCCGGATGAGACCGGCGAAGGTCAGGGTGATGCGGCGGAGGCCTCCGCCACGGCCTGATTTCTTCTCGACACGTACTTCGCAGCGCCCCGCGCTCCGACCTCCGCGCGGGGCGCTGCCATGCCCGTGGCCGGCGCCTCCGCTCGAGGGTGGCGCCTCAGGCCAGGTCGCTGCGAACCAGGCTCCACAGGACGAGGTCAGTTCGGCCCGCGTGGACGAAGCCGGCGTTGCGCAGCAGGCCCTCACGCACGAAGCCGGCCTTCTCGGCCACACGCTGCGAGCCGTGGTTGCCGGGAGCATGGCGCAGCGTCAGCCGCTCGAAGCGCTGGTCGATCAGAAGCCAACGGGCCACGGCCGTCACAGCTTCGGCAGCCACTCCCTGGCCACGGGTCCACGGCGCGATGAGATAGCCCACTTCACTCTCGC
>CAZSWK010000105.1:0-482 GCA_964610835.1 uncultured Anaerolineaceae bacterium
TCAGTCGCGGCCGAGCAGGCCTCCCAGCAGGCCGCGCTTGCGCTGCGGCGTTTCCTGCGGCTCCTGGGTCTCATCGGTTACCAACCCGGCCAGCCTGCGGATCGCCGCCGCGGCCGGAGTCCGATGGGCGGACAGGGCCAGGGGCTGACCTTCGTTGACTGCCTTGACGAAGTTGTCGCCGTCGTAGGGGACATCGAGGCCCACCTTGATGCCCAGGTGTTCCTCGATCTGGCTCGGCCCGATCATCGGGTGCTGGTAGATCTCGTTGACCACGAACACGGCCCGGTCGACTGCCTTGCCCGACTCCGAGATGACCTGCAGTGCAGCGTGGAGCAGGCGCAGCGCGGGGATGTCTGGCGTGACCACGATGACCAGCCGGTCGACGTGCTGGAGCACGTTCAGCGTGCGTACGTCGAGCGTGCTACCGAGATCGAGCACGAGCGTCCCGTAAGCGCGGCGCAGCGTCTCGACCAGCGTGAGCA
>CAZSWK010000105.1:492-3855 GCA_964610835.1 uncultured Anaerolineaceae bacterium
GCGCAGCGCCTGCTCGGCCGATACCTGGTAGCCCTCGTCCGGCCGGTATGGCCCACCGAATACGGCGAGGCCTCCGCTGTGCAGCTTGCCTGACCCGCGAATGGACTCAGAATCGGTCAGCCACTCCTCGCGCGCGAGACCGGCGGTCGAGTGTCGCCCGTAGAGGTCGACATGAGTCGAGACCTGCCCGTGGTACATGTCAAGGTCGGCGATGGCGACGTTGCCGGGGGCCATCTCGGCGAGCACGAGGGCAGTGTTGACGGCCAGCGCGGTCACGCCGGAACCACCCTTGGCGGCCACGAAGGCAATCGTCTTGCCGGGGGCAGCAGGTGCCGCAGGTGCGGTAGCGCCGCCAGTCGGTGCCGTTCTCGTCGCGCCGCCGCGCAGCACGAGGGCTTCCACCAGGGCTCCCAGTTCGCGCTCGTCGATCGGCTCAGCCAGGACATCGTCGGCGCCGGCTTCGAGCAGCTGTACGCGCGTCTCAACATCGCTCGTGTTGGCGATCGCCAGGATGGGCGGGTGGGCGCTGCCCGCCTCGTCGTTGATGCGCCGGCAGAGCAGAGTGAGTGCGGCCGAGTCGGGGGCCGCGACGATAACCAGCTGCTGATCCAGCAGAAGTCGATGCGCGTCCGCCGGATTGCTGCTGCGCGTTACCGTGTGGCCGGCCGCCTCGAGCGGACGAGTGACGCTGTCCAGTGGCTGGCCGCCGCTCGCCAGTACAAGCACTCGAGATGGCACGAACCGGAGTCTAGCAAGCTCGGCGGCATACCTCGGCTATACTTCGACGCACCTTTCAGCTCCGCCGGTGGCCACCACGGCCTGTAGATCGGGGCACATCCCAGGGGAAGGAGAACAATTCCTATGAGACGTTATGAGCTCATGCTCGTGCTGCGTCCCGACACGCCCGATGAGCAGGTTCAGGCGGTAATGGACCGCGCCACTGGTTCTGTGGTCGGCGACGACGGCCAGATCATCAAAGTCAGCCCATGGGGCCGGCGCCGTCTCGCGTATCCCATTTCCGGGTATCACGAGGGCTCGTACTTCCTGATCGTCTTCGAGGCGCCGGCAGCGGCCGTGCTGCAGCTGGAGCGCGGCCTGAACATCACCGAAGAGGTGATGCGCCACCTGGTCACTCGTATCGAGCGCCCGGTGAGCCGCGACCGGCAGGCAAAGGCCGGCGAAGAAGGCGAAGAGGGGAGCGAGTCCGACCAGCCGCCTTCCGAGGACGAGGAGGTGCCTGACACCGAGTACATCGATGAGTCGGAGAGCGAGGCGGCGCCCATGGCGGCGGACCGCTAGGCGCAACAGGAGGACGATGCGGTGTCGCTGAACAAGTGCATGATTATCGGCAACCTGGGCCGTGATCCCGAGATGCGCTACACGCCCAGTGGCCAGGCCGTTACCCAGTTCACAGTTGCGGTCAACCGTAACTACAAGGATGCCCAGGGCGAGCGCCAGGAAGAGACCGAGTGGTTCCGGGTAGTGGCCTGGGGCCAGCAGGCTGAGTTCTCCGCGGAGTACCTGCGCAAGGGTGCCAAGGTGTACGTCGAGGGCCGCTTGCAGACCCGCCAATGGGAAGGCCAGGACGGCCAGAAGCGCTATACGACCGAGCTGGTGGCAAACACCATCCAGAACCTCGAGCGCCGACCACGCGAGGACACCGGCGACCCGGGCGCCGCACCTGACGCGACGCGCGCTCCAACGCCAGCCGCACGCCCGGCCACCGAGCAGGCTGCCGAGCCCGACTACGACGACCTGCCCTTCTAGATAAGAAAGGACCTGATCACATGGCTGGACGCAGCAGGAAGCGCGATGACATGTATCGCGACCGCCGCCGGCGCAAGGTGTGCGCCTTCTGTGCCGACAAGACCGCAAACATCGACTACAAGGAGATCAACCGCCTGCGCCGCTACCTGTCGGAACGGGCCAAGATCGAGCCCCGCCGCAAGACCGGTACCTGCGCCGAGCACCAGCGTCAGCTGGCAGTGGCGCTCAAGCGCGCCCGCCACGTGGCGCTGTTGCCCTACGCTCCGGAGCACATGCGCCTCTGACCGTCCGGTTGTCGCGCCGACCGTGATGCTCGCGACCCCCATGGCCGCGTCGTGATCCAGATCGTCGAGCTGCTGTCGGCACTGGCCGTGATCCTCATCGCGGCCGAGCTGTTCACCAACGGCATCGAGTGGTTCGGGCACTCGCTGAACCTGGCCGAGGGCGTCGTGGGCAGTGTCCTGGCGGCCGTCGGTACCGCTCTGCCGGAAACGATGATCCCGCTGGTGGCGATTCTCTTCTCGGGCCACGTGGCACATCAGGGTGCGGCCAACGAGATCGGCGTCGGCGCCATTCTGGGCGCCCCGTTCATGCTCGCCACGCTGGCCATGTTCGTGACCGGTGCTGGCGTGCTGGCCAGCGCTCGACGCCGCAGCAGCGGCCGTCACATGTCCGTCGATACCCGCGCGCTGGGTCTTGACATGCGCTACTTCTTCGTCGCCTACGCGATCGCGGTAGGGGCGGCGTTCGTGCCGGAGAACCTGTCGGTCGCCCGCTATGCGATCGTGGTCGTGCTGCTCGGCATCTACGTCTGGTATGTGAAGTCGCATTTCCAGGGCGAGACGATGATCGACGCGGCCGACCTAGCGCCCCTGCGCATGCACCGCGTCGACGTGTCCGCCTACCGCCGTGACCCGCACAGCCCGCGGCTCCGCGCAGTGAGCGTGCAGGTGCTGGTTGCGCTGGCCCTGACCGTCGGCGGCGCGGTGGTCTTCGTCGACGCCGTCAGCCAGCTGGCGACGACCGCCGGGCTCGATCCCACCCTGCTGTCGCTCGTCATCGCGCCTATCGCGACCGAGCTTCCCGAGAAGTTCAACAGCCTGATCTGGGTGCGCAAGGGCAAGGACACGCTGGCTCTGGGCAACATCACGGGCGCCATGGTTTTCCAGTCGTGCATTCCAACGGCTATCGGCGTGGTGCTGGCGGCTGGGGCGTGGACGATCAGCGGTGACAGCCTGCTCAGCTTCGCCTCGGCCGGCATTGCCTTCCTGTCGAGCGCGCTGATTTTCCTGCCCATGGTGCGGCGCGGCTCGCTGAGCGGCGGCCAGCTGCTGATCGGCGGGCTGTTCTACGTCCTGTACCTGATGCTGGTCATCGCGCATCTCGCAGGCGCGCTGTGATCAGGTAGACCGGACCACCTGAAGATGACCACCAGCTCACTGCGGCCCGACGACGGACGCGTATACTCCCTCCGATGCTGATGCAGAAGGCTGCCAGGTCACCACTCCCCGCGACCGGCACCCGGCCACCCAGCGAAGACATAGTGGCCTACTTCGAGGGTGACTTTGTGCCTCTCGCCGAGGCCAAGATCCCGAT
>CAZSWK010000105.1:3865-7992 GCA_964610835.1 uncultured Anaerolineaceae bacterium
GCGCCTACTGGAACGAGGAACAGGGGCAGCTCTACGCGCTCAAGATGCTCGAGCACTACAAGCGCCTGTGGCACTCGGCCAAGGTCCTGCTCATGAAGCCGCCGCTGCCGCCCGAGGGACTGGTCGAGCTGACGGTCGACCTGTTACGGCGCAACGGGTACCGCCAGGACACCTACATCCGGCCGACGCTCTACAAGTCGACCGAGGCGATCGGCGTCCGGCTGCATAACCTCGAGGAGCAGCTGGCCATCTTCGCCGTGCCTTTCGGTGAGTACATTGCCGTCGATCACGGCATTCGCGCGCAGGTTGTCTCCTGGCGGCGCAACAGCGATCAGGCTATGCCCGCACGCTCGAAGATCGTGGGCGCCTACGTGAACAGCGCGTTCTCGAAGAGCGAGGCCGTGCTCAACGGCTACGACGAGGCGATCGTGCTGACCATGGACGGCCACGTCTCCGAAGGGAGCGCCGAGAACTTCTTCATGGTGCGCGACGGCAAGCTGATCACGCCGGCCATCACGGACGACATCCTCGAGGGCATTACCCGGGCGGGCATGATGCAGCTGGCACGCGAAGAGATGGGTATCGAGACGGTCGTGCGCACGGTCGACCGGAGCGAGCTGTACGTCGCCGAAGAGGCGTTCCTGTGCGGCACCGGCGCGCAGATCTCGCCAATCGTGGAAATCGACCATCGCCAGGTGGGCGATGGCCAGGTCGGCCCGATAACGCGCCAGCTGGCAACGCTCTATTTCGACGTCGTGCGCGGCCGTGTGCCGGCCTATTCGAACTGGCTGACGCCGATCTACTGATCGGCTGATCGCCCGGCCGCCCAGGGCGACACCGCGTCGGGCCGCGAGCGGAGCGGGCTCGGCTATTCTTGAGCCCCCATGTACGTGAAGTCGCGCCTCGCCAGCCCGTTTCAGCCTGTCCCTCGGCAGCCCGACCTGCCGGCGCTGGAACACGAGGTGCTGGACATGTGGCGCGAGCGCCGTGTCTTCGCCCTCCTGCGCGCCCACAACGCGGGCAAGGAGCGCTGGTCGTTTCTCGATGGGCCAATAACCGCCAACAACCCCATGGGCGTCCATCACGCGTGGGGTCGGACGTACAAGGACGTTTTCCAGCGCTTCCATGCGATGCTCGGCCAGGACGAGCGCTACCAGAACGGCTTCGACTGCCAGGGCCTGTGGGTGGAGGTCAACGTCGAGCGCGAGCTGGGCTTTACCAGTAAGCGCGACATCGAAGACTTCGGCATCGCGCAGTTCGTCAACCTGTGCAAGCAGCGCGTGCTCACCTATGCTGCGATGCAGACCGAGCAGTCCATTCGCCTGGGCATGTGGATGGACTGGAACGACCCTGACGAGTTACGTCGGCTGCGTGATCTGCTGGCCGAAGATCCCGCTCAGCAGGTGACCATCCAGGGCACGGCGGGCCCCGTCACCGACACGGTCGAGATGATCGTCGGCCGGCTGGGCATGCCCGACATCGGTGGCTCTTACTTCACCTTCAGCAACGAGAACAACGACCTCATCTGGGGGTTCCTGGCAGAGTGCCACCGGCGCGGCTGGCTGTACAAGGGCCATGACTCGATGCCCTGGTGCACGCGCTGCGGTACGGGCATCAGCCAGATGGAGATGAACGAGGGCTACCAGGATCGCGAGGATCCCGGCCTGACCATCCGGCTGCCACTGGTGGACCGGCCCGGCGAGTGGTTGCTGGTGTGGACCACCACGCCGTGGACGCTGACGGCCAACGTGGCCGCGGCGGTCGGTGCCAAGCTGAGCTACGTCAAGGTGCGCCAGGGCGACGCCGAGTACTGGCTCGGCCGCGACCGCGTCAAGAGCGCTATGCGCGGCCCCTTCGAGGTGCTCGAGGAACGGCCGGGGAGCGACCTTGTGGGCTGGCGCTATGACGGCCCGTTCGACGATCTGCCGGCTGTCACCGGGGCGTTCGCCGCCGGGGACGGTGGCGGCCCGGGCTACGAGCACCGCGTCGTGGAGTGGGACGAGGTAAGCGAAGAAGAGGGGACCGGCATCGTCCACATCGCACCGGGTGCCGGTGCCGAGGACTACCAGCTGGGCAAGGCGCTCGGCCTGCCGGTAATCGCGCCGCTCAACGAGTACGGCCATTACCTCGAAGGGTTCGGGCCGCTGAGCGGGATGGACGCGCATGGCGTCACCGAGCGGGTGGTCGAGGAACTCGAGGAGCGCGGCTTCTTCTACCACCTCGAGCCGTACACCCACCGCTACCCGCACTGCTGGCGCTGCGGGACGCCGCTGCTCTTCCGCGTCGTGGACGAGTGGTACATCTCGATGGGCGAGCTGTACGACAAGCCGCGCGAGGAGGTGACGGCGGAGGAGAAGGAACGCAGCCTGCGCTACCAGATCATGGATATGGTCGATCAGATTCGCTGGGTCCCCGGCTTCGGGTACGAGCGCGAGCTCGACTGGCTGCGCACGATGTCCGACTGGATGATCAGCAAGAAACGCTACTGGGGCCTGGCGCTTCCGATCTGGGAGTGCGCCTCGTGCGGTTCGTTCGAGGTCATCGGTGGCCGCGACGAGCTGCGCAAGCGGGCCATAACGGGCTGGTCCGAGCTCGAGGGCCACACTCCGCACCGGCCGTATGTCGACGCGGTCAAGATCGCCTGTGCCAAGTGCGGCGCGACGACATCACGTATTCCCGACGTGGGCAACCCATGGCTCGACGCCGGCATCGTGCCCTTTTCGACGATGCACTACCGGACGGAACCCGAGTTCTGGGGCAAGTGGTTCCCGGCCGACTTCGTGGCCGAGTCGTTCCCCGGCCAGTTCCGCAACTGGTTCTACTCGATGCTGGCCATGAGCACCGTGCTGCGTCGCGAGCCGCCGTTCAAGACGCTGCTCGGCCACGCGCTGGTCTTCGGCGAGGACGGCCGGCAGATGCACAAGAGCTGGGGCAACGCGGTTGAGTTCAACGAGGCGGCCGAGCGAATGGGCGTCGACGTGATGCGCTGGATGTTCGCCGGCGCGCGGCTGGAGGACAACATCCTGTTCGGCTACCACACGGCGGACGAGGCGCGCCGTGAGCTGCTGGTGTTGTGGAACGTGTATGTGTTCCTCGTGTCGCGCGCGCGACTTGCCGGCTGGCACCCGGTGACCAGCACGCCCGCGCCACCGCGCGACGATCAGCCGGCGCTCGACCGCTGGATCACCTCGCGCACGGCTGGCACGGCACATGAAGTGGGTGAGCGACTGGCCGACTTCGACGCGCTCGGCGCCACGCGGGCGCTGGGCGTGTTTATCGATGACCTGTCGACCTGGTACCTGCGCCGTTCACGTAAACGCTTCACGACAGATGGTGTCCGCGACGCGGCGTCCGCGTTCCACGCCCTGCATTCGACGCTGGCGACGACGGCGCGCATGATGGCGCCGGTCCTGCCCTTCCTGTCGGAGGCCATCTACGACAACCTGGTCGATCGGAGCATGGACGACCGGGTGCCGCCGACCGTGCACATGTCGGGCTTCCCGACGCTCGACGCCCTGCGCGACGAGGACCTCGAGTCATCCATGGCCATCGCCCGGCGTGCCGTCGACCTCGTCCGCACGCTCCGTTCCCAGGCGGGCCTGCGCACGCGGCAGCCACTCGCCCGCATGTGGCTGGCGTTGCCGACCGAGCTGACCGACGAGGACGAGCTGCTCGAGATCGTTCGCGATGAGGTCAACGTCAAGGAGATCGTGCGCATCGGCGACGAGTCCGAGCTGGTCGAGCGGCGCATCAAGCCGCTGCTGCCCAAGATCGGGCCGCGCCTGGGGGCGCAGACCCCGGGAGTGATGGCGGCCGCGCGGGAAGGGCGGTTCGAGATCAGGCCGGACGGATCGGTCGAGCTCAGCGGCGTCACCCTGGCAGCCGATGAAGTCGAGATCCAGGCGACCCCACGGCCCGGCACGGCCGTGGCCCACGACGAGGGCCTCGTCGTGGTCATCGACACTGAGTTGAGCCCGGAGTTGGTCGCCGAAGGGGATGCACGCGAGCTGCAGCGTGCGGTGCAGGACCTGCGCAAGCAGGCCGGACTGGAACTGGACGATCTGGTCGAGCTGTGGCTGGTCGCCGGTGCTGGCGTCCTGGCGCCGCTCGAACCGCACCTGGCACAC
>CAZSWK010000106.1:0-7800 GCA_964610835.1 uncultured Anaerolineaceae bacterium
TGATCGCCGACGTGGGGCTGGTCGGCCTGCCCAATGCCGGCAAATCGACGCTGCTCGCGATGCTCACTGCCGCCACGCCCCAGATCGCGCCATATCCCTTCACCACGCTGGTGCCCAACCTGGGCGTGCTCGACCTGTCCGTTGCCGACCCGGACGACGAGCGGCGAGTCACGATCGCCGACATGCCCGGGCTGATCGAGGGCGCCAGCAGCGGCGCCGGTCTGGGCGACGCGTTCCTGCGTCACGTGAGCCGGACGCGCCTGCTGGTCCACGTGGTCGACCTGTCGACGGCCGATCCCGAGCGCGACTACGAGGTGATCCGCGACGAGCTGGCCGAGCACGACCCTGCGCTGCTCGACAAGGTCACGCTGGTCGTGGGCAACAAGATCGATCTGCCCGCGGGGCAGGAGAACCGGGCCCGCTTCGCCGCGCGAATCGAGCACGACGGCGTCGGGCTTATTTCGCTGTCGGCACGCGACGGCCTGGGCATGGACGAGCTGCTGGCCGCGCTCGCTGTCCTGCTGCCCGATGCGGAGTCCCTGGCGCAGCCTGGGGAACCGGCGGGCGTGGTGGTTCATCGCTTCGAGTCGGCGCCAGAGCTGTTCAGCGTTACCAGGAAGGGCGGTGAGTACCTGGTCAGCGGCCGGCGCATCGAGCGCCTCGCAGCGCAGACGAATTTCGACAACGACGAGTCCGCCGCGCGATTCCAGCGCGAACTGGCGCGCAGCGGTGTAGAGCAGGAGCTGGTGCGTGCGGGGGTCAGCGCCGGCGATACCGTGCGCATCGGATCGGTCGAGCTCGAGTGGCAGGACGAGACGGAGTCCGTGGGCGCGTGAACCCCGAGCGCTGGGGCATTTTCGGTGGCGTATTCGACCCGGTCCACTACGCCCACCTGGCCATGGCCGAGCAGGTCGCGGAGGCGCTCGAGCTGGACAAGGTGCTGTTCGTGCCCGCGGGCAACCCGGTTCACCGGCCGCCGGCGGTCGCTTCGATCCAGCACCGGGTGGCGATGCTCGAGCTGGCCACGGCCGGCAACGAACGCTTCGAGATCAGCGGCATCGAGGCGGAGGAGGGCGCCACGGGCTACTCGGTCGATACGGTCGCGGCCCTGTCTGCCGAGCGGCCATGGAACTCGTACGTGTTCATCCTGTCGGTCGAGGCCGCCACCCAGCTGCCGACCTGGCACGAGCCGCGCCGGCTGCTCGAACTGGCCCACCTGGCGGTCGTCCCGCGGCGTGGCCACGAGCAGCTCAGCGACGCTTGGCTGACAGAGCACTTCCCCGGGCTCGAGTCGCGTTTTGCCTTTGTTCGCGCGAGCGAGCTTGGCCACTCAGCCTCTGATATCCGCGCCCGGGTGAGCGCCGGACACACCATTCGCTACCTGGTACCGCCAGCAGTCGCCGAATACATTCGCGAGAAGGAACTCTATGCGGCCGGATAACCTGATCATCTGATGGTCGACGAGCCCAATCCGCAACCCACGACCGACGAGGAGCCGGTGCCGATCAGGCGCGGGCTGCCCCGGCGTGCCGCACGCGGCCGAGCAAAGCGCCAACCGGGGACCCCGCCCAACGACGAGGCTGCCCTCGCTCTCGCGCACCGCGTGGTTGAGCTGGCTGCCGACAAGAAGGCATCCGACATCGTGCTTCTCGATATCGCTGCGCTGACGACGGTGGCCGACTACTTCGTGATCTGCTCCGGTTCATCCGAGCGCCAGCTGGGCGCCATCGTCGACGGTATCGACGCGGGACTGCGCGCGGAGGGTACCCGGCCGATCGGGCGCGAAGGCGGGTCGACGGCGCACTGGCTGCTGATCGACTACGGCTCGGTCGTCGTCCACGTCATGGCGCCGCCCGAGCGCGAGTACTACGAGCTCGAGCGGCTGTGGGCCGACGCGCCCCTGCTGTTGCGCCTCCAGTAGCCCACCGCGCGGGCTGCGCATAGGACCGACGCCTTACAAACAGGTACCGCTGGGTCATGTGGGACCGTCCCATACCGCACCTAGCATCCCCGCATGGCTCGTAACGGTGATGAGTGTCCGGTCTGCAGCCGAAGCATGGTCAACTCGCGCTTCGACGCGACGTTCGTCCTGCCGGGCGGCAACGAGCGCCTGCTGTTCGGCCTTCCGGCCAGCCTGTGCGACGTATGCCAGCAGCTCTACCTCGACCCCGATCTGATCGACCTGCTCGAGGTGCCCCGGGGCCGGCCCCCGCCCCCAACACCCGCACCCCCCCCCCCCCGGGCCGGGCCCGGCCCCCCCCCCGCCCCCCCCCCCCGCGACCCCCTCCGCTTTCGCCGCTGTGGCGGCCGACCCAGGCCACGAGCGCGAGCTCGGAGCGGTCGTCGGACAGGGAGCGCTGGCCACCGTCGGGGGCAATCCCCTTGCTCAGCAGGTCGAGCTCGAACAGCTCGTCGAGCGCCCGGTCGAGTTCGGGCTGCTCCCACGTGCGGGCCTGCTCGGCGAGTTTCTGGACGCGGAAGGGCTGCATCTTCATCTCGCGCACCAGGTCGGGCGGATGCATACCAGCTGCGAGGTGATCACGAACGATGACGAGGTCACGCAGCCGGCGGTGGATCTGGCTGATCAACAGCGGCAGCGGAACTCCGCCGTGCAGCAGCCGGGCGAGCAGCGTGGCCGCCACCCGTGATCGTCGCCCGCCGAGCGCGTCGAGGAACGCCCAGGCCGACCCGGGCACCATCTCTTCGACGAGTTCAGCCACGTCATCGCGCGTCACCGTGCCTCCCGGCCGATAGAGCGCGAGTTTCTCGAGCTCGCTGTTGGCGAGTTCCGTCGCGCGCCGATGATCCACGTCTCCCTCACGAACGTTGCCGCCGACGCGTTCCGCCACGAGCTGTGCGGCACCCGGCTGGAGCGAGATACCCAGCTCGCCCGCCCGCTGTTCGATCCAGCGCGTCATGCGCTCGCGTGTGAGGGCCGGGAAGTCCTCCACGAGTCCCTGGTGAGCCGTCACCGCATCGCGCAGCACGCCGACATGAGCGGGTGCTCGGCCGCCGCTGGCGACGAGATCCACGAAGCACAGTGCGTTGCCCGGCGCGATCCGATCCAGCAGCGCCAGCGTCCGCTCGCGTGCCGCGGACTCGCGCAGCAGCCCGCCCGGTTGGCGCACCAGAACGAAGGTTCCGCCGCCGAAGAGCGGTGCCGTGGCGAGGTGCTGCTCGATTTGCTCCAGCAGCCGTCCGCGACCAGGGCCGTCCTCATCATCGGCCCGCGTGCGCCACGCCTCGAGCGCTGCGAACGCCCGCTCGTCCAGCTGTGCCTTGAAGCGCCGCGCCGCGTCCTCGATCAGGAAGGCGTCGTCGCCCCAGAAATAGGCCAGCGCAGGTGCCGGTGGCGTGTCCGTCATGCGGCGCGGCGCAGCGCTTCGGCGACCCACGGGCGGCGCCCGACATCCGCCGGCGCAATGCCCGCGGCCGAGCACAGCTCGTCCTCCAGCCGTCGCGCCCGCTCGAGCGCCGTGTCGAGCAACTCGCTCTTGCCGTGGCGCGCGTACCAGTCGGCGAATCGTTCATCGAGCGACACGAGAGCCTGCCGCGCGCGCTTGTCGGCATACGCCACGATCCTGCCTGCCAGGCCTGCCTCGGTCGCCCATGCTTCATAGCTCGGTGCCTGTCCGAGGACCGTCACCGGGTGCTGCCGCACGGCGGCGGCCAGTTCCCCGTGGCCGTGCTCGCGCAGCCACTCGCTGCCGCGCACGGCGTGATCGACGCGGCGCGTCATCTCCCGGGCATGCCCGCCACCGGGCGCCTTGCCGATGTCATGGACCAGTGCCGCGGCCTCGACGAGTCCCGTGTCGACGGCCACGCCCCGCTCGACCAGCGCGTGCGCCATGAATGAGGCCACTTCCGCGACCGCCGACGAGTGATTCAGCAGCCACTCGGGCGGCTCGAACTCGCGCAGGATCGCGACAGCCTGATCGTGAGTGGGGATCGACACCGGTCCGATTGTAGGTTCGCCGGCCGGTCCATCCGACGGCGTGGGGCGAGGCCGGCAGATCGGCCGTGGGCCCCGGGCCGGGCGGGTACGTGGGCCGCGGTCGCCCACCGTCCGGTCGGGCGATCAGGTCGGAGCCGTCGGTGCTTATCTCGATCGTGCCGTCGAGGTCGGTCCGGAAAACCTGCGCACCGCTGTCGCGCAGCCGGGCCAGCGTCGATGGGGCAGGGTGGCCGTAGACGTTGCCCCAGCCCACGCTGATTACCGCGATCCTGGGTCGCAGCGCCGCCAGGAAGGCACCGGTCGTCGCCGTCGCGCTGCCGTGATGAGCCACCTTCAGCACGTCCAGACGCCGGCCGTCCGGGCCGGCGATGCCGCGCGCGAGGAGCTGCGGGTCGATCTCCTCTTCCATGTCGCCGGTCAGCAGTGCGCGCCGCGCGCCGTAGTGCACGTCGAGCACGATCGAAACGTTGTTGATCGCTTTTCCGCCGTTCGCGGGGTGGAGTGGCACGCTGCCCGGCAGCGGCCAGTCGACGGCCAGTCGCGCCCCGTCGAGCCACAGCGTGTCGCCGGCTGCGAGCTGTCGCGAGGGAACGCCCATGTCGGCGAGCGCGAGGCGCGACGCCGCATAGCCGGGGCCCGGGCCGATCATGCCCGACTCGTCCACTTCGCCCACCTTGTAGCGCTCGAGCAGCAGCGTCAGGCCGGCGATGTGGTCCTCGTGTGGGTGGGTGATGACGACCACGTCGATGCGCCGATCCCACGCCGGGATGTGTTCGTCGAGCAGCGTTATCAGGCGATCGGGATCCGGGCCCGTGTCGACGAGCATCCGGCCGCCGCCGGGCCCCTCGACAAGGATCGCATCGCCCTGGCCGACGTCGAGCACGTCGATGTGCAGCCGGCTGTCGGGCCGGGCACCGCCGACCACCGCCAACAACACGCACAGGCCGCCCAGGCTGGCGCCGAATACGAGGCGGTGGCCCGACAGGTGCGCCGGTAGCCGGCTGGGCTGGCGGCCGGACACAACCGCCGCGGGGGAGGCGATCGGCGAGGGCGACCGACGCCGGCGCAGGACAAGGGCGGCAAGGACCATGGCGCTCACCGCTGCTCCCACGAGATCGAGCGGTGGTGGCAGCGTGACCGACGCCAACGGCACGGACGCCGCTGCATGGGCGATGGCGATCATCGAACCGACGCCCAGCGACGCGATCAGCGTGATCGGCGCGCACAGCAGCACGGGTACGCTGAGTGCGGCGACCGCGATGCCACACGCCAGCGCCAGGGCAATGAGCAGCATCGCCGGTGCCACGATTGGCGCTACCAGCAGGTTGGCGAGCGGCGCCACGAGCGACAGGCGTCCGAACGTGAGCAGCACGAGCGGCAGGGTTGCCGCCTGGGCCGCGAGCGAAACCGCCAGCGTCTCCAGCAGCCAGCCCGGCAACAGGTTCGGCAGGTGAAGTGTCAGCCAGCGGCGCAGCGGCGCCGCCCACGCCAGCAACCCGGCCGTTGCTGCGGCCGACAGCTGGAAGCCGACTTCGCCGATCGTGGCCGGGTCCACGAGCAGCATCGCCACCACCGTCAGCGACAAGGCCGCCACAGCGCTGCCGCGCCTGCCCGACTCGCGTGCCAGGAGCGCGACCGAGACCATGACCGCGGCCCGCAGGACGCTTGCCGAGGCCCCGGCGAGGATGGCATAGACGCACACGGCCACGAGCACGAGCAGCGACCGGCGGCGACGCGACAGCCGTCCGAGCAGGCCGCCGACGAGGCCGGCCAGCAGGGCGATGTGCCAGCCGCTGATGGCCACCACATGGCTCAGCCCGGCGGTCCGAAAGTCGTCGCTCACGTCCCGGGCGAGCAGGTCACGCAGGCCGATCGCCATGGCCGACGCAAGCCCGGCCTGGGGTTCGGGCAGCACGGCCGAAAGCGCTTGGGCGCCTGCGCGGCGAATTTGCTCGAGCCCGGCCAGCGGACCGCCGTCGCCGTCGACGATGGCCACGCTCGCCGGTCGCGCCGTGAAAGCGATGCCGCTGCGCGCCAGGTAGTCGCCGAAGCCGCCCGCGCTCGGCGCGGGCTCGAGCGGCCCGTCGAAGCGGACCGTGTCGGTGGGGATGATGGCCGGGTAGCGCGGCAGCCACGCGTAGATGTGGTCGGCCGCCTCGGGCGGCTGTAGCTCAAGCACGGCCCGCTGCTGTCCGCCCGCTGGTGCGCTGACCGACAGCACGACCGCCACGTGTGCGTCCGCCGGGACGGTGGCGGTAGCGGGGGTCGGGACCGGCGTCGAGTTCACGGCGGCGACGAGTACACGGAGTGCGATCAGGCCCGCACCGGCGGAGAGCGCGATGAGCGCCGGCCGCCGCAACGCCAGGCCCACAGCTGACGCGCCAAGGACCAGCCCGGCGACGGCAAGTGCCGTCGCCCCAGGCTCGCGCGGGGCGAGGCCGGGTAACGCGTCGATCGCCAGGGCGCCCACGACGGCGCCGAGGGCCAGCCAGGTCGCGCGCGCCATTGCCTGGGACTGCCCCGGTCCGCTAGGGGGCGACCGTGATCAGCGAGCTCAGCTTGTCGTAGGTCGACTGGCCCATCACGCCCCGGCTGACCAGCTCTTCCGGCGAAGCGAAGGGCGCCTGTTCACGGGCCGTGATGATCTTGCCGGCAGTGACCGGACCCACGCCGGGCAGCGTGTCCAGCTGCTCGGCGGACGCGTGGTTGATGTCGACGAGTCCGGGCGAGCCGGTGCCACTTCCGGCCGGCTGCGGGGTCGTCACCGCTGCTTCGCCGCGGGCTGGAACGTGGACCTTCTGGCCGTCCTGCAGCGGCTGGGCGAGGTTCAGCTGCGCGGCCGCGGCCGCGATGTCGACCTGACCGTTGTAGCCCCCGGCGGCGCCGATCGCATCGCCGACGCGACTGCCCGCGGGCAGCGTGACCAGTCCGGGTCGCTCCACGGCGCCCTCGACGTCGATCACCAGCGAATGCGCCGGTCCTGTGCCCGCCGGCACGGGGCTCGAACCAGACGCCGGTTCCGGCAAGCCGCCGGGTAGCACGACCGCCGCCGAGTGAGTGTCGAGCTCTACGGCCGGTTGCGGTAGCGTGAGCCAGATGGCCGCACCGACCGCGGCGACGACCAACCCACCCAGCGCGACTGCGAGTTGCCAGGCGGCGATACCCTTCGCCGCGGCATCACGAGCCTCCGGCCTTGCCGTCGGACTGGCCGTTGCGTCCTCCGACTCGCCATCGACCACGCGCCATTGGCCGAGCTGATCCACGCATTCCTCCCCGGCGGGAACACGAGCGACGGCGGTGGTCGCCCACCAACCACCCGGGGCACTGGCGAGCGGTCGGTAGGCGCGTCCCCGACTCTAGAGAGACCCGCTTATGCGCTACTTAATTTCGGCTTAACGAGCGCGAACTCCTGAGACTGCCCTCAGGCCGCCGCCAGCCGGGGCGCGACCTCCGACATCAGCCGCGCCATCGTTTCCTCGTCGTAGGGGGAGGGGAAACCGATGATGAGATGGCGGTAGCCCAATTCGACATATGGCGCGAACAGCTCGGCCACGTGCTCGGGCGTGCCCACCGGCCGGACACCGGCAGACCCGCCGCCGGAGGTCCGCGCGCCGCCGTTGTGGGTGTAGATGCGCTCAAGCGCGCGCGCTGCCTCGGCGTGCGAATCGCGGATCACGACCGACCCGACGGTTGTCGTCCGCTCGATCTCGTTCGGGTCACGCCCCACGTCGTGGCAATGCTGGAGCAGGATCGCCTCCTTGCGGCGCACCGACTCGATCCCGCCGCCGATGTTGTTGGCGTCGCCGTAGCGTGCCACGAGGCGCAGCGTCACCTTTGGCCCGCCG
>CAZSWK010000107.1:0-7653 GCA_964610835.1 uncultured Anaerolineaceae bacterium
TCGAAGCGGATCAGCGCCACCGCATTGTCCTCGTCGTCGATGGGGTGGACGAGCGTGTCGGCGTGGCACAGGACTTCCAGGGGTCGGTTGTCCTTGCCCACGTAGTTGCGAATGATCTCGATGCAGTGGCAACCCAGGTCGACGATCGCCCCGCCGCCGGTCAGCCGGCCGTCCCAGAACCAGGCCGAGTGCGGTCCCGGGTGCGCCTCGCGCGAGCGGACCCAGGTCACCTCGCCGATCGCGCCGCCACGTACCGATGCCACGGCCTTCATCGTCTTGGGCGTGTAGCACAGGTCCTCGAGATAGCCGGCGAACACACCCGCCTTCTCGACGGTCTCGAGCATGCGTCGCGCCTCGTCCGCATTGCGACCGAGCGGCTTGGTGCACAACACCGCCTTGCCGGCTGCGGCGGCCATGCCGACCGCCTGCTCGTGCAGGAAGTTCGGCACGCCGACGACCACCACGTCGACATCGGGATGCTCGATGGCGGCCTTCATGTCGGTCGTCGACTCGGGTATGCCCCAGCGCTCGCGAGACGCCTTGCCGCGCTCTTCAGAGCGGGAGTAGACGATGCGTACCTGGTCGCGGCTGCGCTGCGCATGCAGCGTCATGGTGTAGAAGTCGCCGATAAGCCCGGTACCGAGCATGGCGATCTGATGGCCCTGCATCTCAGCCCTCCTGGTGGTCGCTACGCGCCCGAATTCGTCTGTACTTACGTGATTCTAGGATCGCGTCGCGGCCTGTCTCGCAAAGCGCATCTCCCGCCGGAAGCGCTTCCAATCGCTGTGACGGGTCGACAGCAGCGCGTCGGTCAGCAGCTGCCCCAGGCCAAGGATGAGCAGCAGCCAGAGCGCCCAGGCGTCAAGTCCGATGGCGACGGCCAGCGGCAGGGCGGCGAAGGGGATCACCTTGGTGACGGCTGCGCCGGACGCATGCATCCACGCGCGCCGGCGCGCCGGCGTGCGCAGGTAGGTCGCGTAGTCGGTCTTGAAGCCGGGCTGCGGGGTGAGCGGCGGCTTGCTGAACCAGTAGCAGAAGCGCATGCCGACCGCCCGGCCGACCATCCAGTGGGCCAGGGTATGACTGGCCCCCAGGATCGCTGCCACGCCGGCGAGGAAGAAGAGCTCACGCCACGGCGCGGCGAGGGCCGGCGCGATGAACATCAGGACCGCACCGGTGGCGATGCCCGCCAGGTCGAGCAGCACGCCGACCCAGGCCGGCAGTCTGAGCCTCACGCTGCGTTCGAAGGCCGCGCGATCGGTCCCGCCGACGCGTGCCGCGTAGCGGTCGACCAGCACGGGCTCGCGCTTGACTGCGGCGACGGCGCGCCAGAAGCCCGTTTGCCTGAGATCCACGCGGCCGGCCGTGGCAAGTGCACTTTCGGCCTGGCTGAGGATGCGCTCGATTTCCGAGGGTTCCACGGTCTTCCTCCAGCGCAAGTATTCCCGTTCTTCACAGGACCCCGCGACTTATACTCGCCCTACTGTCACTCTTGCTACCCAAGGGAGCGGGTTGGCGCAACCTGACGTACGTCTCGATCGCGTAACCAAGCGCTTTCAGCACGTCGTCGCGGTCAACGATGTCTCACTCGACATCGAACGCGGCGAATTCTTTTCGTTGCTCGGCCCATCGGGCTGCGGCAAGACCACGACGCTGCGCATGATCGCGGGCTTCGAAGAGGTAACCGCGGGCACGGTCTACCTGGGCGACGCTGACGTCACCGCCCGGCCGCCGTACAAGCGCGACGTCAACACCGTGTTCCAGAATTACGCGCTTTTCCCGCATCTGAACGTCTTCGAGAACGTGGCCTTCGGCTTGCGCCGGCGTAAGACTCCCGAGGCCGAGGTCCGGCGGCGCGTGGGCGAGATGCTCGAGCTGGTGGAGCTACCGGGTTACGAGCGGCGCAAGACGAGCCAGCTGTCGGGCGGCCAGCAACAACGCGTGGCTCTCGCGCGCGCGCTCATCAATAACCCGCGCGTGTTGCTGCTCGACGAGCCGCTCGGCGCGCTCGACCTGAAGCTGCGCAAGCAGATGCAGCTCGAGCTGAAGCGCATCCAGACCGAAGTCGGGATCACCTTCGTGTACGTCACGCACGACCAGGAAGAGGCGATGACGATGTCCGATCGGATTGCCGTGATGCGCGCCGGCCATATCGAGCAGCTGGGCGCGGCCACGGAACTCTACGAGCACCCGGCGACCGCGTTCGTCGCCGGATTCCTGGGCGTGTCGAACCTGCTCGATGCGCGCCTGGCACGCCCTGCCAGTGGCGAAGGAGTGGCGGAATTCGAACTGAAGAGCGGGGGCACGGTGCGGGCTCCCGGCGACGGCCTCACCGCAGGGACCGCGGTGCGTGTCGGCGTGCGGCCTGAGAAGCTGCGCATCAGTGCCGCGGCCTCTCCAGTTGACGCCGCCGCCGGACTCAACAGCCTCGAAGGTAGCGTCGTCGACTTCTCGTACATCGGCGTCAGCACCCAGTACGAGGTTCGCCTCGATGACGGCGTCGAGGTGACGATCTATGCCCAGAACATCGACATCAGCGGCGTGGGCGAGCAGTTCTCGCCGGGCGAGCGCATCAGACTCACCTGGAATCCGCAGCACACCTTCATCGTCACGGGGGAGAGTTCAGGAGGAGGAGACGAGATCGATGATTGATCGGAGGAGAGGCCGGCGCACATTTGCGGCGCTGGCGGCGGCAGCGGTCATCGGCCTGTCCGGCTGCGGCATTGCGGCCGAGAGTCCGGCTGGCCAGACGCCCACGGCGACCCAGCCACCGGCGGCCACCGGCACACCCGGCGCGCCGCCGACCACGGGCGGCGGTGTGACCGCGCCGCCGACCGGCTCGCAGCAGCCCAGCGCCACGGCCACGGTCCAGCCGACCGGGCCCATACCGACGCCGTCCGGCGAGGTGACCTTCGCCAACTGGCCGCTGTACATCGACGTCGACGGCAGCGCCCATCCGTCGCTCGACAAATTCACGCAGGAAACGGGTATCCAGGTCACCTACCTGGAGAACATCAACGACAACGCCGAGTTCTTCGGCAAGATCCAGCCCGACCTGGCCGCCGGTAACGACACCGGCTACGACGTCATCGTCATGACCGACTGGATGATCCAGGACATGATCAGGCTGGGCTATCTCGAGCCGCTCGACCACCGGCTGCTGCCCAACTTCGACAACAACGCACAGACTCTCTATCAGAACCCGTGGTACGACCCCGGCAACCAGTACTCCGTACCCTGGCAGTCGGGTATCACGGGCATCGCGTACAACCCCAAGCTGACCGGGCGGCCGATAACGAGCATCAACGACCTGTTCGACCCGGCCTTTGCCGGCCGCGTGGGCATGTTCAGCGAGATGCGCGACACCATGAGCCTGGCGCTGTTGTCCGATGGCGTTCAGCCGCAGGACGCGACGACGAGCGACGTGCAGGCGGCGGCCGACAAGTTGCGCACCGCGGCCCAGGCGGGCCAGTTCCGCGCCTTCTACGGCAACGACTACTACGACGCACTGGCCTCAGGCGACCTGGCCATCTCGATGGCCTGGTCGGGCGACATCAGCCAGATGCAGCTCTACGACAACGCCGACGTGCAGTTCGTCGTGCCCCAGGAGGGCGGCATGCTGTGGGTCGACAACATGGCCATCCCCAACAACGCCGCGCACCCGGTCGACGCGCAGGACCTGATGAACTTCTACTACGACACCAGCAACGCCACGCTGGTCACTGAGTACGTGGGCTACTTCAGCCCGGTGATGGGTGTCCAGGAGCAGGTATTGGCCGATGCGCAGGCGGCCCGGCAGGAGGGCAAGCCGATCAAGGCGCAGCATCTGAAGGTCACCTCGCAGACGGCGTTCCCGGATAATGCCCAGCTCCAGAACGTCCACACGTACAAGGTGCTGTCGCCGGACGAAGAGCGCCAGTGGAATGACCTCTTCAACCAGGTGGTCAACGGCTAGTCCATCGCGCCTTTAGTACACGAGACCAACCATGCGCCGCCGGCTGCGCTGGCTGACGCCTTACCTGTTCCTGCTGCCCGGCGGCGTGTGGCTGGTCATCTTCTTCGTCGTGCCCATGATCGTCATGGCCGACGTCAGTCTGCAGCAGGGCTCATTGGCAACGGGCTTCCAGTTGACCTGGAACTTCGGCGTCTACGGCCAGGTCATCAACGAGTACAGCTCGCAGTTCATCCGCTCGGTCATCTACGCCCTGCTGGTGACCGGCCTGACCATCGCCATCGGCTACCCGATCGCCTACACCATCGCCTTCCGCGGTGGGCGGGCCAAGAACATCCTGTTGCTGCTGGTCATCCTGCCTTTCTTTTCGGCCTTCATCATCCGCACCCTTTCGTGGAAGCTGATCCTGGCCGACAACGGTTTCGTGCTCGGCACGCTCAAGAGTCTCGGCCTGCTCGACCAGGGCTTCCACGTGCTCGCCTCGCCCATCGCCGTGGTCAGCGGCCTGACCTACAACTTCCTGCCGTTCATGGTGCTGCCGCTGTACGTCGCCCTGGAGAAGATCGACCCGCACCTGGTCGAGGCGGCCACCGACCTCTATGCCAGCCGCACGCAGGCCTTCCTGCGCGTGACCCTGCCGCTATCGATGCCGGGGCTGTTCGCCGGGTCGCTGCTGGTGTTCATCCCGGCCGTCGGCGACTTCATCAATGCCGCCATCCTGGGCAGTGTCGGCACGACCATGATCGGTAACGTCATCCAGCGCCTGTTCCTGCAGACCAACGCGTATCCCGAGGCGTCGGCCCTGGGCTTCGTGCTGATGGCCGCCGTGATGGTCATGGTCGCCGTCTACGCGCGCATCGTCGGTGCCCGGGAACTGACCGCCGGATGACCGCCCTGGCTCCCGCCTTGCCGGACACCGTGCCCGAGCGCCGTCGACCGCTGGGCGCGCACATCTCGAGGGCCGTGCTGCCTACCTACACGGCCGCCGCGGTCGCCTACCTCTTCCTGCCCATCGCGGTGATGATCCTCTTCTCATTCAATAACCCGCTGGGCCGCCAGAACATCACCTGGCAGGGCTTCACCATCCAGAACTACCTGGATGTCTGGGGCCGGCCGGACATCACCGGCCCGATGGTCGCCAGTCTGTTCATCGCCATCGTCTCCACTTTCGTGGCGACTGTGCTGGGCACGCTGATCGGCCTGGCCATCTCGCGCTACGACTTCCGCGGCCAGGGCCCGCTCAACATGCTCATCTACGTGCCCATGGCCACGCCCGAGGTGATCATGGGCGCCTCGCTGCTGTCGCTGTGGGTGACCCTCGGTGTGCAGCGCGGCCTCGTCACCATCCTGATCGCCCACGTGATGTTCAACATCAGCTACGTGGTGGTCACCGTGCGTGCGCGCATTGCCGGCTTCAACCGGGCACTCGAGGAGGCGGCCATGGACCTGGGCGCGGACGAGTGGACGACCTTCCGCAAGGTGACCTTCCCGCTCATCTTCCCGGGCATCATGGCCGCTGCCCTGCTCGCCTTCGCGCTGTCGATCGACGACTACGTGATCACCTCGTTCGTCTCGGGCCAGACGATCACCTTCCCGCTGTGGGTCTACGGCGCGTCGCGCTTCGGCGTGCCGCCCGAGGTCAACGTGCTGGGCACGCTCATCTTCGTGGTTGCCGGCCTGTTCATACTCGCCCAGATACTGTGGGCACGCCGCCAGAGGAGGCTTGAGACATGACCGTCGCTGCGAGTCGAGACTGGCTGGCCATGCGCGACGCGGTCGCGCCGGCCTGGTCGCGCTACACGGACCTGGTCGTCGAGCGCGGCAGCGGTTCATGGATCGAGACGATCGACGGCGAGCGTTACCTCGACTACACGTCGGGCATTGCGGTCACCAGCACCGGTCATGCCCACCCACGGGTGGTCGCGGCGATAGCCGACCAGGCGGCCAAGATCATCCACGCCCAGCAGAACATCCTCTACCACCAGCCGGGCCTGGAGCTGCACGATCGGCTGCCGCGCCTCTTCCCCGGCCCGGCGACAGAGGCCGATCCGATCCGCCTGTTCCTGGGCAACAGCGGCGCCGAGGCGGTCGAGGGGGCCGTCAAGCTGGCCAAAGCGGCAACGCGACGGCCGCTGGTCGTTGCTTTCCGCGGCGGTTTCCACGGCCGGACGCACGAGACGATGGCGCTCACCTCGAGCAACGTGAAATACCGCGGCCACTTCGAGCCACTCCCCGGTGGTGTCCATTTCGCGCCCTTCCCCGATCCGCTGCGGCTGGGCGGCGGCTCAGCGGAGGTGGCACTCCAGCGGACCATGGACGCGATCGACGAGCTGTTCGCGAGCCTGTGCTACCCGGACGACGTCGCCGCGTTCCTGGTCGAGCCACTCCTCGGCGAGGGCGGGTACATCGTCCCGTCCGACGGCTTCCTGCCCGCGCTGCGCAAGCTGGCCGACCAGCACGGCATCCTGCTCATCGCCGACGAGGTGCAGTCGGGGTTTGGTCGGACCGGGCGCTTCTTCGCGTCGGAGTGGACCGGTGCGGCGCCGGACATCGTGGTCATGGCCAAGGGCATTGCCTCGGGCTTGCCGCTGTCGGGCATCATGGCGCGCCGATCGCTGATGGATGCCTTTGCGCCGGGCGCCCACGGCGGCACCTATGGCGGCAACGCCGTCGCCTGTGCCGCCGCATTGGCCACTCTTGACGTGATCGAAGAGGAGGGCCTGCTGGCCAACGCGCTGCACCAGGGCGAGCGGTTGCTCGACGGCCTGCAGGG
Source organism: uncultured Anaerolineaceae bacterium (assembly GCA_964610835.1). Taxonomy (GTDB): domain Bacteria; phylum Chloroflexota; class Limnocylindria; order Limnocylindrales; family CSP1-4; genus JALYGJ01. The sequence continues at coordinate 6,726 of CAZSWK010000107.1, forward strand.
CGCCGCGGCCGCCCATGGGCATGTCGTCGACGTGCGCGGCCGCGGCCTGATGGTCGCCCTCGAGTTCGCCGATCCGGGCACGCTCAAGCCGCGCTCCGACCTGGCCAAGGCACTTATCCACTACGCGTTCGAGCGCAAGCTGCTGCTGCTTACCTGCGGCACGTACGGCCAGGCCGTGCGCGTCATTCCGCCCCTGGTCACGACCGACGACGAGGTCGACCAGGCGGTCGCGATCATCGCGGAGTCATTCGCCGCTCTGCCGTAGCAGCGACTCTGCCAGGCTCCCTGGCAAAGGGCGCGCCTGAGAGACACGCACCCTCTCGGTGAGAAGGCTCGCGTGATCATGCGGTGTCTGACCATGCGGCGCGCTGATCAACCGTCGAGGATTTCGCGCCACGTTGTGGGCGCACCCGGGTTGTATGGCCATGCGCAGCGATGGTCGTGCGGGCAGCAGCCGAATGGAAAGCGTGGACCGATCGCTTCCGCCATCGCCATCACCCGCCAGGCGGAAAGCCCCGGCGCGCGGCCTCGTTCAAAACGAGAAATCAAGCTCTGGCTCGTGCCCGACAGCTCAGCCAACCGCCTCTGACTCAAGCCCGCCTGGCGTCGACCGTGCCGAAACCGCGCGCCTATCAAGACCGACCCCGGAGTCTCCTGGTCGTACACGCGCGGCTTATGCCTGCAATGCAGATCGCAAAAGTCGGGCACCGCCTACATTCAAGCAGTCGGCGCTCATATGCCGCTTAGCCGGCGGTTACCTCCGAATTCGCTGGCGCAGCCGATCGGTGATCACGCGAGCCTTCTCAAGCAGGGGGACGCCAGGCTCCGGGCGGGCAGCGCGCTTCCCGCGTGATCACGCGAGCCTTCTAAAGCAGGGGGACGCCAGGCTCCGGGCGGGCGGCGCGCTAGGCCGTCAGCTCGCGGGCGA
>CAZSWK010000108.1:0-2623 GCA_964610835.1 uncultured Anaerolineaceae bacterium
AGGAGCGCAAGCTCAGCCTGGCCAACCTCAAGCTGGAACGCGACGCGATAGTCCTGTACGACGAGCTGTCGCGGATCGAAAAGGAACCTGACCGCGCGTCCGCTTTCGAGCGCATCGCGAAGAACGAGCGGCGCCATGCGCAGGTCTGGGCGGAACGCCTCGAGCGGGCCGGGGTGACGGTGCCGCCGGCAAGCGGGCCACGCGCCAGGGTGCGGCTGATCATCGCCCTGGCGCGCCTGTTGGGCACGCGGCGGGTGACGGACCTGGTGCTGTCGCTCGAAGGTGATGAAGAGACGGCCTACGCCGGCCAGATGACGCCGGAAACGGCCCAGATCGCCGCCGACGAGCGTGAGCACGCCCGGATCTGGCAGCGCCTCCAGGGCCGTGAGCAGGAACAGGCCGGCCCGCAGCCGGAGGCCTGGCATCGCAGCGGTCGCTCGGGCACGTTGCGTGCCGCGGTATTCGGCGCCAGCGATGGCCTGGTCAGCAACCTGAGCCTGGTGATGGGCGTGGCCGGCGCGTCGGCCGACAACCAGATCATCGTGCTTGCCGGCATAGCCGGCCTGCTGGCCGGCGCCTTCTCGATGGCCGCCGGCGAGTACATCAGCATGCAGAGCCAGCGCGAGCTGTTCGAGCACCAGATAGCCATCGAGCGCGAGGAGCTGCGCGTGATGCCCGATGTCGAAACGGACGAGCTGGCCGCCATCTACCGCGGCAAGGGCGTGCCGCAGGCCGAGGCGGAACGCATCGCCAACCATCTGATGGCAGATCCGGACGTCGCACTCGACACCAAGCTCCGCGAGGAACTGGGCCTCGATCCCGACGAGCTCGGCTCGCCGTGGGGCGCGGCCGCGTCTTCGTTCGTGACCTTCGCGGTGGGCGCGTTCGTTCCGCTGGTGGCCTTCCTGCTGGCGACCGGCACCCCCGCGTTCGTCGGCTCGCTGATCGTCTCGGCCGTGGGCCTGTTCGTCATCGGCGGCGCCGTCAGCCTCGTAACCGGGCGTGGGGTCGTCTTCGGCGGCCTGCGCCAGATCGTCATCGGCGCGCTGGCTGCCGCGGTGACCTATGCGGTCGGGTCGGTCATCGGAGCCAACGTGGCGTGACGGCGCGCAACCTGCAAGCTCGGCTGGCTGCGGAGGGTCTGGCGGCGAGTGAGTGGGGCAATGGCCCGGGCGACACGTACGCCGCGCATCGGCACGGCTACGACAAGGTGCTCGTGGCCGACCACGGCTCGATCACGTTTCATCTCGTCGAGCTGGGGCGCGACGTGGTGCTGCGCGAAGGCGAACGGCTGGAGCTGCCGGCCGGCACGCTGCACGCCGCCTCCGTTGGCACGGACGGCGTTCGCTGTCTCGAGGCTCACCTGCCGGCCGGCACGCTGGCCGCCGCGCCACGCCACCTGGAGGACTGGTAGGTCGCCGCGGTCGGCCGCGGACCGACGACTTACTGGGCCGGTTCCTGCACCTGGTGCTCGAGGTATTCGGCGTGCAGCTCCAGGACCTCTTCGACGAGATCCTCCGGTGCCACGCCACCGCGGCCGTCGATGATGCCGCTGATCCAGGCGGCTTCGCCGACCCGTTCCTCGGGCGTGATGTCTTCGCTGCTGCGCGGCAGGCGGCCGATGGCAAACCACACCAGCGCCCCGCCGACCACCAGCCCGACCATCAGCGCCCAGCCGATGAATTGATCGATCACGGCCGGAGTATAGGTATGCTGGGCGCGTGATCCCCAGTCCATCCAACTCGGTTGCCTTTCAGATCGGCCCGATCCCGGTCGACTGGTATGGCATCGGCTACGTCATCGGCGTGGCCGTGCTGCTGTTCATCGCCCAGCGCGAGGCGCGCCGGCGCGGCTACGATCCCAACCACATCTGGAACGCCCTGCTGCTGGTCGGCGCGCTGGCGCTCATCGGCGGCCGCATGTATCACGTCATCGACCAGTGGGGGCCGATCTACAGCCACGACCCGCTGCGCGCGATCCTGCCGCCCTACTCCGGACTCGGCCTGTACGGCGGCGTCTTCGGTGCGGGGCTGGGCATCCTCATCTACACGCGCTGGAAGCAACTGCCGCTGCGCCTCGCGCTCGATGTGGTGGTGCCCGGGGCCCTGTTCGCGCAGGGCATCGCGCGCTGGGGCAACTACTTCAACCAGGAGCTGTACGGACCGCCGACCAACCTGCCCTGGGGCATCCAGATCGACTGCGCGCATCGCGTCGTGGAATGGCAGTGCCCGCCGCTGGGTACCGTTGCCGCCAACGCCGGGTTCCAGCCCCTCTTCTTCTACGAATCGGCGCTCGATATCACCGGCGGGCTGATCGCCCTGTACATCTCGTGGCGCTTCCTGAAGCGCATCGTGCCCGGTGACCTGGCCGCCTTCTGGGCGATCTGGTACGGGAGCGTGCGCGGGCTGCTCGAGTTCTTCCGAGCCGGCTGGAACTGGACGCTCGGGGGCATCCCCACCGCGCAATGGATCGGCATCGTGCTCGTCGTCATCGGCGTTGCCTGGCTGGTGTACAACCACCGCCCCGGCCACCGCCGCTACGAGTATCTCGAGCCATTCGTGGCCCAGCCGCCTCCCGAGCCGGACGAACCCTCGCTCGAGCCTTCCGACTAGTTCGCCCCGAC
>CAZSWK010000108.1:2723-7539 GCA_964610835.1 uncultured Anaerolineaceae bacterium
CGTTAGCCGATCGCGTACCGCCTCCATTCTTGGCCCTCCCACAGCGAAAGCGATAAGCGGCGGTTTGGGCTCGCGGCGGGACTGCTGCGCCAGAGCGCGCGAGCCGATCGACGCTCAGTCGGGCACGCTGCGCCACGTCCGCGGAAGCGGAACCCTTAGTTCCGGTGGCGTTGTCGCGCCCGTTCCGCTCGGCGTAAGAATGCGGAGGGTATCGGGCAGCACAAGGCCGCGATCAGGCGGGTACGGACTCGCTGTGCGGCACCAGCCCGCGGACGTTAACGGTGGGGATCGGCCGAGCAAAGCCCTTGAGCTGCAGCGCGCCGATCTCCTCGCCCTCGATGACGCTCTCCACGGATGCGTGCGTACGCGGGCTGAGCAGGATCTGGCCGGCCGCGGCAGCCGAGCTCAGGCGCGAGGCGATGATGACCGCGGCGCCGACCATGCCGTAGTCGTAGCGGCCCTCGAAACCGATCCGGCCGAGTGTCGCGTAGCCGGTCGCGATGCCCACGCCAAAACCCAGGTCGAAGCCCAGCTTGGCCCACTTGGCGGCCAAATCCGTGAAGTGCTCGCGCATGGCAACGGCCATGCGCACGGCGCGCTCGGCGTGGTCTGGCTGGGGGACTGGATCGTTGAAGAAGACCATCATCCCGTCGCCGGCGAAGTGCTCGAGCGTGCCGCCGTGCTCGATGATCTGCGTGCCCATCATGGCGTGGTACTCGCGCAGCAGGCCGAGCACCTCCTCCGGCTCGGCCGAATCACTAAAAGCCGTGTAGCCGCGCAGGTCGCAGAAGACGGCGGTGGCCTCGCGGCGATGGCCGGCCAGCATTTGTTCCCCTTCGGGGCTCGACACGAGCGCCGCGATCTGCGGCGACAGGAAGCGGGCGAGCTCGGTCTTCTGGCGCTCGATCGTCTCGAGCAGCTCGGCCTGGCGCGCGGCGTGCTCAGCCTCGAGATCGCGCAGCCGTTTGTCGGCCAGCGCCGCACGCACGCGCGCGCCCAGGATCACCGGGTTGAAGGGCTTGGTCAGAAAGTCGGCGGCGCCCATCTCGATGCACTGCGCGACGCTGTTGAGCTCATCGACGCCGGAAACCATGATCACCGGCAGGTGGCGCAGCGCGTCGTCCGACTTGATCGCGGCCAGCGTCTCGTAGCCGTCCATCTCCGGCATCTCCACGTCGAGCAGCACGACCGCGACCTCGTCTGCACCGGCGGACAGAGCCTCCAGCGCGCTGCGACCGTCCGCCGCCTCGCGCGAGGAGATGCCCAGCGACAGCAGGTGGCGCGCCAGCAGCATCCGGTTGACGGAGCTGTCGTCGACGATGAGGGCGACCGGTTCGGTCATGTCGGTGCGCTCATGCCAGACCCGACTCCTTCATCGCTGCCACTGTCTGCGCCCAGGCCTCACGCGCGGTGGAAACGCGCTCTGCCAGGCCCGATGTCTCGCCGTTCCGGCCGGCGAACTCGATCTCGCGCGCGATGTGCGACAGGCGCATGGCGCCCAGCGAAGCGCTGCTCGACTTGAGGGTATGTGCGGGACGGACGATGGCGGCAGCGTCTCCGGCCGACACCGCTGCCTGCATCGCGGCGAGGTGGTCGGGGCCTTCGGCCAGGTATGTCGCGGCAAGGTCGGCGATGAACGACTGGTCGCCACCGACCGAATCGCGCAGCTCGTCGAGCACGGACTGGTCAAGGACCGGAGTCTCGTCGGTCATGGCGTCACCTCGCTCGATGCCGGCACCTTGCTCAATGCCGCGGCCAGCTCGGCTGGCCGGATGGGCTTGCTGACGTAATCGTTCATGCCCGCCTCCAGGCACGCCTCGCGGTCGCCGGTCATCGCGTTGGCCGTCATGGCCACGATGCGCAACGCCTTGTCCGGCCACTTTGCGCGGATCCGGCGGGTCGCCTCCAGGCCGTCGCACTCGGGCATCTGGACGTCCATCAGCACCACGTCGTAGCCGGCCTTCTCCAGGGCGGCGATCGCCGCCAAACCGTCGCCTGCGAGGTCGGCGGTATAGCCCATGTTGGCCAGCAGTCGGACCGCCAGTTTCTGGTTGACCGCGTTGTCCTCGGCCAGCAGGATGCGCAGCGGGTGCCGTTTGGCCATCTCCTTGTCGACCGTGGACTCGGGCGCGCGGTCCAGCTTGAAGCGTGGCTCCGATCCGGCCAGCACGGTGGCCAGCGCGTCGTGCAGTGCAGACGGCTTGATCGGCTTGGGCAGCAGCGCGTCGACTGCCGCGCCGTGCTCGCGCATGGCCGCCGACGACACCAGGATCAGCTTGGGCAGCTGCTTGGGGCGCGCCTCGCGGATGGCGTTGGCCAGCGCGATGCCGTCCATGCCGGGCATGAACAGGTCGAGCAACACCACGTCGAGCTGCTCGCCGGCCTTGATCACCTTGAGCGCTTCCTCGCCCGACGCCACGTCGCGCGTCTTGATCGCCCAGCGTGCCAGCTGGGCGGACAGGATGCGCCGGTTGGTGGCGTTGTCATCGACGATCAGCGCGTTGCGGCCGGCGAGATCCACCGGCTGGCGTACCGGCACGGCGGGGAGTGCCGAGGCCGCCGCGGTGGGCAGGTTGACCGTCACGTGGAACGTCGAACCCTCGCCCGGCACGCCCGAGCTCTCGACCGTCAGCGAGCCGTCCATCGCCTCCGCCAGGCGGCGGCTGATGGCCAGGCCCAGGCCGGTGCCCCCGTAGCGGCGGGCGATCGACGAGTCGGCCTGACTGAACGACTGGAACAGGCGACCCATCTGTTCCTTCGAGATGCCGATACCCGTGTCGCGCACGCTGACCTTGAGCTCAGCCCGCTTCCCCTTCGTCTCGCTGGACGCCGAGACCACGACTTCGCCACGCTCCGTGAACTTGACCGCGTTCGAGAGCAGGTTGAGCAGGATCTGGCGCAGCCGACCCAGGTCGCCGGAGACGGCCGGCGGCAGCGTGTCGAGCACCTCGTAGGCCAGCTCGATGCCCTTGTTCGAGGCGGTCGGCGCAATCACGTCGAGGGCGCCCTCAATACACTCCGTCGGACTGAACGGCTCGGCGACGAGATCGACCTTGCCGGCCTCGATCTTCGAGAAGTCGAGGATGTCGTTGATGATCGTCAGCAGCGCGTCGCCCGAGCCGCGGATGGTGTCGGCGTAGTCGCGTTGCTCGGCGGTCAGCTGCGTGTCGGACAAGAGGCCGCTCATGCCGATGATCGCGTTCATCGGGGTGCGGATCTCGTGGCTCATGGCAGCCAGGAAGGAGCTCTTGGCCTGGTTGGCACCCTCAGCAGCCTCGCGCGCCTCCTGGACATCGGCGAAAAGTCGGGCATTGTCGATGGCGATCGCTGCCTGCTGCGACAGTCCGACGAGAAAATCGAGCTCCTGTTGCGTGAAGGGCGGAAGGCCGCTGTTTCGCCAGACGGCCATCATGCCGTTGACGCCTGCCCGACCGATGAGAGGCGCCGCCATCAAGCGCTCGCCCTCGTCCTTGTCGGGTGTGCCCACGATGTGGACCCGCCGGGGATCGGCGCCGGTGCTGTTGACCACCTCGGGCCGAGCGTCGGCAGCGAGCGAGCCAATGATGCCCTCACCGCGTAGCACGACCAGAGCCTTGACCGGCTCCGCTGATTCGCCGACCGCAGCGATGGCCCTGAACGTCTCGCCGTCGGGATCGGCCATGAACACAGCGCAGGTAGAGCCCTCGAGCAACGTCATTGCCCGATCGACTATCCGCTGGAGAAGTTTCTCCAGGTCGAGCGTTGCGGAGATCTCGCGGCCCAGCTCGGCCAGGGCCGCCATCTCCGTTGCGCGGCGGCGCGACTCGCCGTAGAGGCGTGCGTTCTGGATCGCGCTACCAATGGTCGTGGCGATGGTTGAGAGCAAGCGCACGTCGGCGTCGCCGAAGCGGCCTTCCTCGACTGTGCTTTGAACACTGATCACGCCGATGGCCTCTTCGCCGAGCAGGATCGGTACGCCCAGGTACGACAGCGCCTGGCGGCCCACGCGCTGCGCGGCCACTGCCTCGAAGTGGGCCGCCTGGTTGAGCAGCAGCGGCTGGCGCGACTCGAGGATCTTCGACGTCAGGCCCTCGCCGAACTTGATGGGCTCGTTCGCCTGGCTCTTCCCGCCCTCGCTGTAGTAAGGGAAGTCAACAGTGCCGGCCACCGAGTCGTGGAGGGCGATGTAACAGATGTCCGCCCGGAAGGTGGCGACCATCTTGTCGCCCACCAGCCCGATCAGGCGGTCCAGGTCAAGCTGCGAGCCGGCCGCCTGGCCGACCTCGTTGACGATCCCGAGCTCCGCCGCGCGCTGGCGCGTCTCCTCGACCAGCCGGGCGTTGTCGAGGGCCACGCTCAGACTGCCGGCCAGTGTTGTGATCAGCCTCACATCGGCGTCGGAGAAGGCATCGGTGCGGTCCATGTTCTCGAGCGAGATGCGTCCGAAAGGTTTGCCCTGGCGCAATAGCGGCGCCTGGAGCAGGGACATCGGCACCTCGCCAACGGCTGTCGGCCCCTCCTCCAGGTTTTCCGCCGCCCAGGCCCTGAAATCGTTGATGAGCAGCGGGTCGGATCTGGCTGCCACTGCGCGGGTGAGGACGCCATAAGCGTTCGGCTCCACGTACATTCGCTTCCCGCGCTCTATTGCATAGGGGAACGAAAGGAGCTCGTTCTCGGAGTCGAACAGGCCGATCGTGATCGTCATCTGCGGGTCGAAGATCTCATGCAGCTTGTCGCCCACCAGGTCATACATCGATTGCATGTCGAGCTCCGCCACCAGGCCTTCCTGGACACTGTTGATGATGGCCAGCTCGGCGGCGCGCTCGTTCGACTCCTT
>CAZSWK010000109.1:0-7152 GCA_964610835.1 uncultured Anaerolineaceae bacterium
GTTCGAAACGGTGAGCTGGATCGTGTAGTCGCCCGCAGTCTTGTACGTGTGGCTGGGGTGTTTCTTGTGGGCGCCGCTGTCCTTGGAGCCGTCGCCCCAGTCCCAGGCGTAGTTGTCGATCTGTCCCGTCGAGCTGTTGACTTGGCACTTCACCGTCAGATAGTCGACAAACGGGCACGTGAAGTTGGCGGTTGGCGCCGCGATCAGGTGCAGCACCTTGGTCTTGGTGTCCGAGCCGCCCGGCCCGCTGACGGTGAGCGTCACGGTGTAGTCGCCCAGCGACTGGTAGGTGTACTTGGGGTTCTTCTGCGTCGATCCGTTGCCGTCACCGAAATTCCACAGCCAGCTGGTGATGTCGCCGGTCGACTTGTCGGTCCACGCGACCGTCTTGCCGTCGTTCTGGATCACCCCCCGGAAGTTGGCCGTCGGCGCGGCGATGTCCGGGGTTGGCGATATCGACGGTGATGGCAGTCCGAAGCTCAAGCTGGGCGACGGGGTCAGGTACCAGGGCGGCGTGGGCGTCGGCGTCGGCGTCGGCGTCGGCGTGGGGGTCGGCTGGACGAAGACGGGCAGTGACGAGATGGGCGTATCGATCGCCCCGATGGGGCTGGTGCCCGGTCCATTGTTGCCCTGCAGGCCGCCCAGCAGGGAGACGTAGATGGCGCCGCCCACGAACAGCAGACCGGCGATCAGGGCGGCGCCAATGGCCACCGCCCCCGGTCCGCTGCCACGGCGCAGGTCGCTGCGATGGTAGGTGACGCCCATCATCCGGTTGGTGGCCAGCCAGCGACCGCAGCGACTGCACGCGGCGGCGCCCGGCGGGTTGCGCTTCCCGCAGGTGGGACAGATCAACTTGTTCCCTCTTGTTTCAAGGCCTTGTTCGTTGTGCGTCCTTCAAGACGGTCGATCACCGTGCCTGAGTAACGCGAATGAAGTTCGTCCAGATGATCGCGCCAAGGGCGAAAGTCCGCCCGGGACGGGCGGAGCACATCCAGAGTGAACACGACGCCGACGGCCATGGCCATAGTTCCAACGGCCAATGCTGACAACTCTGATGAACTGTGGGGGAGTTCAGTGCGGCGCGCGCCAGGTCAATGGCCGAACGCCGTGGCCCGCGGAATGATCTCGCGAGCGTAGATCTCGAGCGTCTTCTCCTCGTCGCCGTTCATGAGGTAGATGTTGAATTGGTCGACGCCCGCGTCGGCCAGTTCGCCGAGCTTGGCGACGTGATCGTCGACCGAGCCGATGACGCAGAAGCGGTCGACGGTCTCGTCCTCCACGAATGCCCCGTTGTCCGAGCCGACCTCGGCGTGGTGCTGGTAGTCGTAGCCGGTCCGGTCCCGGACGTAGCCGGTCAGGGCCGGCGGCAACTCGCCCGGTTGGTAGCGGTTGACGAGGTCGACGACGTGGTTGCTGACCATCGCCGGGAACCAGCGCACCCGGTCACGGCAGTCGGCCAGCTCGCCAACGTGTGCCGGTGCCGCGGCCATGACCTTGAGGGCGCTCGGGTCGCGGCCGGCTTTCCGTGCGTCGTCGCGCAACTGGCCCACGAACCAGCGGATGAGGTCGACGTCGGCGAGCTGCAGGATGACGCCGTCGGCGATGCGCGCGATGAGCTCGAGCGCCTTCGGCCCGTAGCCGGCGATCCACACCGGCAGCCGGTCGCCACGCGTCCACGGCAGCTTAACGATGGTGCCGTCCTGGTCCACTTCGCGGCCCTCGACCAGGTCGCGGATCAGGTTGGTGGCTTCCTCCAAGCGTGCGAGCGTGGTGGGCGGCTTGCCCATCACGCGCCTCGCCGAGTCGCCACGGCCGATGCCCAGGTCCATGCGCCCGCTGCTGATCTCGTCGAGTGCGGCGAGCGTGCTGGCGGTGACCGTGGGTTCACGCGTGGCGGGATTGGTCACGCACGTGCCCAGGCGCATGGTCGTCGTGTTGAGTGCCATGAGCGTCAGGATCGGATAGGGGTCTGCCCACAGGATGTGCGAGTCGAACAGCCAGCCATAGCCGAAGCCGCCCTCCTCAGCCTGTCGCGTGAGGCTGATCGTGCGCTCGACCCCGTGTTCGGGCTTGAGCGTGAATCCGAAGTCCATCGCAGCTCCTCCGCGCGAGTCCATCGCAGCTCCTCCGCGCGCCCCCTTCGCGAAGGAAGCAGGATACGCCGCGCTGCCTACGGCCTGAGCGGCCAGCGCTTCCGATCACCCGTACCGCCCGCATTCTTGGGCGAGGCATTTGGGCGACGGTAGCCCGTGCTCACCGCCTGTCGACGGCCCTCGTGCAGAGCCTTATCGGCCTGCTGCGGCGATGGCATCAATCCCTGCGGTACGGACCCGATTAGGGGCGAATGGACGAGACGCTAACGCCGTTGGTGTGCGGGGCGCACCAATGCGGGCGGTACGGTCGATCCTTGGGGCCGGGGCGGGCACGGGGGGCCACCGGGAGGGGCGCCAGCCCGCCGCGTCGGTCAGGGCCGCCAGCCCGCCGCGCCGGTCAGGGCCGCCAGCCGGTCTCGGTGGCCCAGGCCTCGGCCACGGCCAGGGTCTCCTCGATGAACGGGCCCTTGGCCTCGGTGTAAGCCAGTCGGTTAGTGGGGTAGCGCTCGCTGGCGGCACGCTTGAGGGCTTCGTACGCGCGGGTCCGGTCCGGATGGGTGCGCAGGTAGTCGCGGAAGAGCAGGTGGTTACGCTCCCACTTGCTGCCGACCTGGCAGACGTGCACCTGCACCCGCCGCGGCGTGCCCGCCGGGTCGCGGAAGTAGCGATGACCGCGCTCCCGCGCCCGCAACACCCAGCCGAGCGCCTCGATCTGCGACACGAACGCGGCCTCGTCGTCGATGTCGGGCACGCTCACCTGGACGTCGATCACCGGCTTGGCCGCGATCCCGGGAATGGACGTCGAGCCGACGTGCTCGATGCGCACGCCGGGCCCAAGTGCAGCCCTGAGCCGCTCGTGGATCTGCTCATAGCGCTGCAGCCACTCGACTGTCGGCTCCGCGAGCGCCACCGGATCGCGCCCGCTGTCGCCGATGAGCTGGTTCGCGCCGCTCTCGAAGCTGGAGTACAGGATGCCCAGGCGACGCTGGACCTCCGTCTCGTCGGGTAGCTCGGGCATCAGTCCGCGGGCGCGTCGCCCCCCTTGCCGTGCATCCACGGCGTGAAGCTGACGCTCACCAGCAGGCCTTCCGGACTGAGCAGTCGTGACGTCGTCTGGTGCCACGGTTCCTCGCGCGCATCGCGCAGCAGCCGATGTCCGGCCGCCACCAGCTCCGCCGTGGCCGACGAGACCGCCTCAGCCGATTCAACGTCGAGCTCGATCCACGCCTGGGGGACCGGGATGTCCGCCGGCCAGTCGGCCGTGCCAAAGGTGTTCTCGGCTGCCTGGCTGAGCGGCCAGAGTGCGAAGGCCCGCACGCCGACGTCGTCGACGCCGTAGTAGTCGGGCGCGATCTCCGCCAGCGCCAAGCCGAAGCCCCCTTCGCCCCAGAACGCGCGGCTGGCCGCGACGTCGCGGACGATGGGCCCGAAGCCGGAAATGAAGGACGCTTTCACCGGCTGGCCCGGGCCTCGGCCATCGCGTCGGCGAAGGCAGGGATGCCGCGCTCGACCATCGCTTCCGAGGCGGTCAGGCTGATGCGGAACCAGCCCGGCGTCTCGACGATCGAGCCGGGCAGGACGAGCACCTTCCGCTCGTTGAGCATGCCCGTGAATTTGCCGTCGTCGGCGATGGGTGAGCGGGCCATCATGTAGAACGTGCCCGCCGGCCAGGTCGGCTGATAGCCCTGCTCGCGCAACGCGCCGCCCAGCCGTTCGCGTCGCCGCTCGAGCGCCTGCAGGTCGATGCACATCGGCTCGAGGTCGGGGAGGGCGTGCTGCAGGTCCGCGTTGGGGAATGCCCAGCCGGCGGCAACCTGGTTGATGAACACGTCGTCGCGCAGCTTCGCGCGCTCGTCGGCCGGCATGGTCGGCGGCCAGGTCAGGTAGCCGATGCGCATGCCCGGCGCGAGCAGCTGCTTGCCGTACGAGTAGGTGACGATGGTGTGCGGGTACACCTCCGCCGGGGAGTGGTAATCGCTGCCGTCGAAGACGATGCGCCGGTAGGGCTCGTCGCTGACCAGGTAGATCGGGTGGCCGTGGCGGCGGCTGGCGTCGGTCAGCGTCTGGGCGATGGCCGCCAGCTCGTCGAGCGAGAGGATGCGCCCGCTCGGGTTGTGCGGCGAGTTGACCACCACCAACCGTGTCCGAGGCGTGATTGCCGCGCTGATGGCCGCGGGGGAAACCGGGCACTCGGGCATTTCGAGGCGGACACGCACCGGAGTCCCGCCGGCGGCCAGGATGAGGTGCTCGTAGAAGAACCACGGCGGCGACAGGAAGATCGCCTCGTCGCCTTCCTGGAGCAGAGTGCGGAAGGCCACGGCCAGCGCGCCGAAACCGCCGTTGGTCATCTGCACGTCGGCGGGGTCCCACTCGAGTCCCGTAACGGCGCTCATCGTCCCGGCCACGATGCGCTGGCTGCCCGGCTCGCTCATCTTGTACGCGAACCAGTCCTTGTCCTGCGGCTCGAGGTGGTCGCGGATTGCGTCGACGTACGCCGGCATCGCCTTCTCGTGCGGATTGCCGACGGCGAAGTTGGCCGTCTCGGGGTCCTTCTCGAGGCGCGCGTACGGCCCGGTGAAGAACTCCAGGAAGCCGGCGATGCTCGCGCGGAGCAGCTCGGTCCGGCGCGTGGGTGCAGTTACCGCCATCGCGTGATCTTAGGTGGCGGTGGCAAGCCCGCTGCTAACAAGGGCCGCGCAACGAGGCCGCGGTCTTAGCCGGGCGCGCCCCGGACCGCCCAGGATTCCAACGCCGGGCGCGCCCCGGACCGCCCAGGATTCCAATTGGATTTGACATAGACCCGCCCTTCGTGGCGCGCGAGCCTCGTCCGAGGTCTACCGCAGGCGTCTGGTCGGCGTGTTTCCCAATCAGTCGGTGACAGTCGGGCGGCGGAGAGGTGCCCGGCGCAGTGTTGAGCGCCGAATCGGGCTGAAATGTCAAATCTGACTGGAAACCCGTGGTGATCCCCTCAGGTCGTCGACCTGTGCGGCGGCGTCGGCGTAGCCGTGATAGCGGGGCCGTGCGATGAGTGCGTCGTCCAGCCCGATGAAGACCCGCTTGCGGCCGACTGCCAGCGGATCCAGCACCACAAACGTCGAGCTCACGCCTGTGGTCGGCGGTTGGCCGCGCCACCACTGCGCGAATGCATCCTGCGCGTCGGGACAGGCCGAGCGGAATGTGTCCTCACGCAGGCGCACAACGTGCAACGCCTCGGATGACCACAGCGCCGCCATCACGTGCGTCTGGCTTGCCCAGCGGCGCACGCCCACTCGCTCGCCGAGCGACTCGGCGAGGTAGGCCCTCTTCGAGTTGTAGCTGCCGGTTGCCTCCTGGAGGTCCGGGAAGCGCGTCCGATTCTCAATGTGCAGCAACGCCCGCGCCGTGAGGTCCCACGCCACGAGGTCCGCACGGCCCGCGAACTGGTAGTGCTGGTATGGCTCGTCCATCCCGACCGGGAATTGCAGCCGCCGAAGATGCGCCGCCTCGAACTCTCCCATCGCCGAGTGCACGAGATCCGCGCTCAGGCTCGCTCGGCCGTCGGCCCGTCGGTGTGGGTTGACGAGATGCATCTCGGCGCGCCACTCGAAGGCAGCGGCGATCCGCGCCGCCGCCTCGACCGACCCCGACGTGCCCGCTTCGATGGCGTACACGAACGCCGGCGACACGCCTGCCTTGGCCGCCAGCAGCCGGACGCTCCACTTACGCGCATGCCTCGCCTCGCGCACCTCGAGACCGAACGAGAGCCACACCCTGCTGACTGCACCGGGTAGCGATTCCGAGGCGGCACGCAACTGCTTTCGTGGCGACATTCCAAACCGATTCAACAGGTGGCCACTCATCTGCCGCTTTGGCGACGCTTAGCAGCCAGTGATCTCCGTCCTGCCAGTCCAATTTCGCAAACTGATCGGGAAAGTCGCTCATATCGGGCAGGAACGCGACCAGGTTCGTGGCGAATCGGCGCGGATTTGTCAGATCAGATTGGAAAGTGGGCAGCCGACAGGTGGCGGTCACCGGCCAGACTGACGGCGCGACTGCTCTCAGCCCCGAGCGGCCGCTGTCGCGCCGAGCGGCCTCGTTGTGAACCCCGGGCGAATGTGGCAAACGGCACTGGCGGGCCGGGGCTGGTCGCGCTGGAGATGGCGCACGAGGGAGGGCGTCGTGATCGTCTGCTCGGCATGTATCGCGCCCGAGGGGTGGGCTTCGGCCCAGGGCCGAGAGTCGCGCTGACTCGCGCAAGCAGTCGAGGACTTGGCCGAGACCTGACCTGCCCAGGCGCCATGCTTCCGGCCGCCTCCGCGTCATGCCACCGAACGCGATTGTGCGCGCGAACGTAGTCGCGGGCCGCTGGGGAGACAATGGCCTAACGGCCCACTCCTACTAGGCGGCTGGATGTCCGGCCGTGTGGGCCTAACCGCAATGGCGCGACCGATTCAGCGGGGTGCGTCCGCGTGGAGCACGAGCCGGGCGGACAGGACGGCGACCACCCAGACGGGCACCGCGATCAGCAGGAATGGGCGCAGCGTGTCGCTGGCCGAGTGCGATCCCGAGTCGATCAGCACGAACACAACGATGGTCGCGAGGACCAGCACGGTGAGGCCGGCGGCCAGGGCCGCACTCCGGCGCATCAGGGTTTGACCAGGTCGCCGTACGCCTCCGGCCGGCGGTCGCGGAAGAACTGCCAGGTCTGGCGGACCTTCTCGATCATCTCTAGGTCAAGATCGCGCACCAGCAGCTCCTCGTCGTGCGCTGAGCCGACTTCGCCGATGAACTGGCCGCGCGGATCGCAGAAGTACGACTGCCCGTAGAAGTCGTCGTCGCCGATGTCCTTCTCGATGCCCACGCGATTGATGGTGCCGACGAAGTAGCCGTTGGCCAGCGAATGGCTGACCTGCTCCACGCGCCACAGGTACTCCGATAACCCGCGCGAGGTGGCCGAGGGGATGAGGACGATCTCGGCACCGTTCAGACCCAGCGCACGGGCACCCTCCGGGAAGTGCCGGTCGTAGCAGATATACACGCCGATCTTGCCCACGGCCGTCTCGAACACCGGGTAGCCCAG
>CAZSWK010000110.1:0-7100 GCA_964610835.1 uncultured Anaerolineaceae bacterium
CGATGTCGCTGAGCGGATCCACCATTGCCACCATCGGCTCAGGTGTCATGGCGGAGGCGATCATCGCCGGGCTGTTGCGCGGCGAGCAGGTGACGCCCGACCAGGTCATCGCCAGTCATCCGCGCGCCGAAAGACGTGAGGAGCTGGCGAGCACGTACGGCATCAGGACCGTCGACAGCAATGCCGCGGCGGTCGAGCCGGCCGACGTCGTGGTGCTCGCCATCAAGCCCCAGATGCTCGTGCGCGTGGGCCGTGAGATCGCGCCGGCGTTCACCGACGGCAAGCTGGTGCTCAGCATCATCGCCGGCGCGACGTCACGTGCGCTGAGCAATGCGCTGAACCATCGCCAGGTCGTGCGCGCCATGCCCAACACCCCCGCCCAGCTGGGCCGCGGCATGACCGTCTGGTACGCGACGCCGGAGGTGACCGAGCGGCAGCGCGAGCAGGCGCGCGTGCTGCTGGGCAGCCTGGGCGTCGAGCTGCAGGTGGACGACGAGAAGCTGGTGGCCATGGCGACCGCCGTGAGCGGCACGGGCCCGACCTACGTGTTCCTGGTCATGGAAGCGCTCATCGATGCCGCCGTACACCTGGGCTTCCCGCGCCACATGGCCCACGACCTGGTGATCGAGACACTCGAGGGCAGCACGCTGTTCGCGAAATCGAGCGGTATGCATCCCGCGCAGCTGCGCAACATGGTCACCTCGCCCGGCGGCACGAGCGCCGCGGCCCTGCACGAGCTCGAGTCGGGACGTCTCAGGACGGTGCTCTCGGAGGCCGTCTGGGCGGCGTTTCGCCGCACCGATGAGCTCGGTCGCCTGCTCGAAGAAGAGACGGCGAGGGACTGACCGGTGCGCGTCGAGCTGCTGGCCACGCTCGACTGTCCGCACGTCGAACGGGCGGAGCAGCTTGCGCGCGAGGCGCTGCGCGACACGCAGGGCAACGGCCACGAGCCGCCCGTCCAGCGCGTCTACGTCAGCGACCTGGACACCGCCGCCGGTCTCGGCTTCCATGGTTCGCCCACGTTGCGCATCGACGGCCGTGATGTCGTACCGCCGCCGCCCGACCTGCCCATCAACCTGGGCTGCCGGCTCTACCCGCAGACGGACGGCGGATTCGACGGTGTCATCCCGGTCGAGACGATCCGAGCCGAGATTGCCCGACGCCGCGAGCAGGAGGCGCATGAGCGGGCCAGCCGCGGGCACCTGGGCGATGCCCCGGCACATGCCTCACGCGCGATGTTCCTGTGGGCATCGCACCGCCAGTCGCTCGCCAATCTGGCCACCGCGATCCCCATCACGCGGCGCATGGTCCGTCGTTTCGTGGCCGGCGACACGCTCGATGACGCGCTCACCACACTGCAGCGACTGCGCCAGCAGGGCATGCACTGGACGGTGGACGTGCTCGGCGAATCGGTTGACTCGCGCGAGATGGCGACCGCGGCGGCGGACCGCTACATTGCCACGCTCGACGCGCTCGCTGCGCAGGGTCTCGAGGCCAACGTCTCACTCAAGCTGACCCAGATGGGCCTCGACATCGACCCCGGTTTTTGCCTCAACAACGTGGAGCGGGTGGTCGACCGCGCGCGGCAACTCGATGCCTTCGTGCGCGTCGACATGGAGGACCACACCAAGACCAAGGCCACGCTTGACGTTGCGCGCGCCCTGCACGACAGCTACCACGACGTCGGCGTGGTCATCCAGTCCTACTTGCGCCGCTCAGCCGCCGACGTCGAGCAGCTGATCGGGGAAAAGATCAGGGTGCGCCTGTGCAAGGGTGCCTATGACGAGCCAGCGACCGTCGCCTTTGCGACCAAGGAGGAGGTCGACCAGAGCTATCGCGAGCTGATGGAACGCCTGCTACTCGACGGCCGCTACCCGGCCATCGCGACGCACGACGAGCGGCAGATCGAGCATGCCATCGAGTTCGCCGCGGCCCACGGCATCACGCCCGATCGCTTCGAGTTCCAGATGCTCTACGGCATCCGCCGCGACCTGCACGAGCGGCTTGTCGCCCAGGGTTTCACCGTGCGCGTCTACGTCCCCTACGGCACGCAGTGGTATCCGTACTACATGCGCCGCCTCGCCGAGCGCCCGGCGAACATGGTGTTCCTGATGCTCAGCGTGTTGCGTGAGGGGCGCGGGTCGAAGGCCGCCTAGTCGAGCCGGTCCTCGATCTCCCAGGCGTGGTCGAGGGCGTGCCACGCCGAGCGGCGGATGGCATAGCGCGCCGGCCACTTGTGCCCGCCGCGCGGCCCATGGTCCGGCAGCTCGCCGCTCTCGCGCATCCGCGCGGCGGCCACGAAATCGCGACGTACAGCCGGCCAGCCAGTCTCAGGGTGGTAGCCAGCGCGCATTGCCCCGACATAGGCGGCGTCCGCATCGGTGACATGCTGGCGGATCCTCTCCAGCGACCGACCGCCGCCTCGGGGACCGGCCGGTCTCAGTGGGTGGCCCTGGGCCGCGCCGGCCGCCCGCTCAAAGGTCGACCATGCGCCGTCGAGCAGGGTCAGCAGCCGCTCCAGTTCGGCGGGCGGCGTGGGCCCTTCGTCGAACTGGAGCGGAGCGGCGGGCGCGCCCAGGTCGGTGGTGCCCTTGCCGATGGCGCGCTCAACGATCTCCAGATCGGCGACGCGCGAGGGCGGCTCGAAGCCTGCTGCTGCGCCACCCATGCTCCGCCGGTAGCGCGGCCCGTACGCCACCAGGGTCTCCAGTGCCTCCGCCTCGGACCTGCCCGAACGGGCCAGGCCCGGCCAGTCGATGGCCGCGGCGACTGTCCGCCGGCTGCCCGTCTCGATGTAGATCTTCATGCTGCCGATTGTCTGTTGTCGATCGCCTGCCGGTATAGCTCCTCGTAACGGTCGATCGTCAACCGCCGGTCGTGGTGTTCGGCCAGCGCTCGACTCGCTGCCCCCATCTCGGCCCAGTGCGGGCGATCGTCGAGGGTGGCCTGGAGCTGGTCCGCCAGGTCGGCCGCATCGCCGGTCCTGAACAGTCGCCCGTTGATGCCGGCCCGCACCAGCTCCGGCAGCGCCACGGCATCTGCAGCCACAACGGGCAGGCCACTGGCCATCGCCTCCAGTGTCGCGATGCTGAGCAGCTCGGCATCGCTCGCGATCACGAAGATGTCCGCGGCGGCGACCACGGGTGGCAGGTCGGCGCGCGGCAGGTAGCCGGCGAAATGGACGGCGTCGTCGATGGCCAGGCGCCGGGCCCGCCGGGCCAGGGCGCCCGCCTGGTGGCCACGGCCGACGAGCACTAGCTGCCACGCGCGGTCGTGCCTCGCGAGCCGGGCCAGCCCGTCGAGCAGCACATCGAGCCGCTTCTCCGGATCAAGCCGGCCAACGTAGGCCAGCAGGGGCCGGCCGGGATCAAGGCCGTACCGGAGCCGCGTGGCGCGACGTTCATCTTCGGTCGCCGGCCTGAAGCGGTTGACGTCGACCCCACACGAGATCGCCTTGGTGGTCGTAGCCACACCGTGTTCGCGCAGCAGCTCCACTGCGCGTTCGCTCGGTGCCGTTGACAGCGCCACAGCGTTGAAGACGCCGCGCAGCCAGGCCCACATCGCGGCTTGCGCGATGGGGTCGAACCGCGTCGGAACGGGGAGGAACGCGAGCATGTTGCGCGGCAGGAAGTGGTTCGTGGCGACCGTCGGCACGCCGCGCTGCCGGGCCTGCCCGAGGGCGGCGCGGCACAGCGGATAGTGGTCCTGGAGGTGGACGATGTCAGGAGAAAACTCATCCAGCAGGCGACCCACGCGGCGGTTGGCAAAGACCGTCAGCGCTGCACTCGGGTCGCGCGCCAGGGGCAGCGCGGCGACTTCCTCGACGCGCACCGGACCGCGCCGCAGGCCATGTCGCGCCGGACCGCGGCCGGGTCGCACGGCAAGCACCTGGTGACCGCGCGCCGCGAGGCCGTCGGCGAGACCAACGGCGAATACCCCCTGGCCGCTGTGACCGGGCACGAAGGTCTGGCTGACGATGGCGATCCTCACGCCGCGCGTTGCCTGCCACTCAGGATGCTCAGCCGCTGGATGGTGAAGAAGCCGATGCCCACCGGCAGCCACACGTTCAGCAGCCGAAAGCCCAGGGTCACGGCGATCGCCGTCTGGGCAGTCAGGCCCAGGGCGACGAAAACAATCGACATTGCCCCTTCAACCGCCCCCACGCCCTCGGGGATGATCGAGGTCACGAAAACGACGACGTTGATGCCGAAGCCGGCCATCAACAGCGCCGCCGTGGGCGTCACGCCGAAGGCGAGCAGCACGAGGGCCAGCCCGAAGACGTTGATTGCGTGCAGCGCGACGCCGAGCGCCAGCAGTATCGCCACGGCCTGCCGATCAGCCCCGATGGCGCGCGCGGCACCCGCGAGCTGGCGCGTGTTGCGCTGAACCCAATCCTCGGCGACCAGTTGGGGCCGGCCGAAGACCCTGCCGGCCCGGTTGGTCAGCCGGCGCACTGCATCGAGGGCACGGTGCAGCAGTACCTCGCGCCGCGCGGCGAACCACAGCGCGGCGGTGACCAGGCCGATGAACGCCAGGAAGGCGACCAGCGCCAGCAGCTGCCAGCCGTCGATGAGGCTCGACTGCGCCAGGAAGTAGTAGCCGAGGGCAACGACGGGCAGGACGCTGAAGAGATCAGCAAGCAGCACGATGAGCGTCCCGGCGGCAGCACCGGCCCCGGACTCGCCGCGCTCGCGCGCGTCCTCGATGAAGACCGCGACCGATCCGGCGCCTTCGATGGGCACCACGGCCTTGAGGAAGAACGCCGCGAACAGGACCGGCACCATACCGCGCAACGTGCTGCGCACGCCTACGGCCCGGTAGGCGATTACGTACAGGCTGGTGTAGGCGACGAAGTAGCCCAGGTGGACGGCGACGGCTGCGGCCGCCCAGCTCCAGTCGATGTTGCTGACCGCATCGAAGAGCTGGCGAGCCGATGTGAACTGGCTGGCCACCAGCGCTATCAGGCCGATCCACAGCAGGACGATCAGCAGGGGGCGAAGATTTCTCCGCTCAGCTGGTTTGCTGGCGCCTGCCTCGCGACTCACCCGTCTCGCGCCGACCCATATTTCTCGATGAGGGCCGTCGCGCTGAGCCAGACCTCGCGGGCGTGGAGATCGGTACGCCCCCTGGCCAGCCGCCCGCGCCCCGCCGGCGACCAGCGCGCCATGACCCCGCGCAGGTACCAGTTCACGACCCGTCGCCAGCGCGTGACGGGGACTTCGTGTACCTCGAACCCGACGCGTGCCGCGAGCGGGGCCAGGATCGAGTAGGCGTAGTAGGCAACCGGGCGGCGATCCGCAGACTGGTGCGCCGTCCAGTCGGCGAGCGCCTGCAGCTCCTCGCGCCCGCGGCTGACAGCCTCGAGCTGCCAGCCGGCGCCGACGTCCATGGCACGCACGACGTGGTTATCGAGATGAACCACAGCGATGGGGTCGCCGCGACCCACGACGGTGCCGTCGCGGAGCCGGACTTCGTGGCCGCGGTAATGAGTGAACTGCACGCACAGCAGACCATGCGGGCGCACGTGGTGCAGGCGCATGCGCGCGCGGTCGATGCGCTCGGCCAGGGCCAGGATAGGGTCGAGGAAGTCCGGCGGTGCCAACACCGGTCCGCGCGCATCCCGCCCGGCAGGCTGATCGGCCACGCTCAGTAGGGCCAGGAACGGCCCACGCCGGCGTGACCGAGTGCCCAGCGCACGAGCGTGGTGACCATCGCCATGCGCAGCGGCAGCCTGCGCAGGCGTCGTGGCGAGGTGGCGATTGCGTGGTCGGAGATGTGCCCGAGTGGAACGCCGCTCGAGCGCAGCCGGTTGAGCAGGTCGAGATCCTCGGCGTGGTTGAGGGCAGGATCGAACCCGCCCACCCGCTCGAAATCGCTTCGTCGGCAGAAGAACATGTTGCCCTGGACTCCCAGGCGCTTGCCCACCTCGATCAGCTCGAAGAAGCCCCGATCGAGGGCGTCGGGCGAATCGGCGACCATGCGAATGCTCGCGGCAGGAGTGCCCCCCTGCTCGGCCTCGACCACGCGACGTACCAGGCCGGACGTCATCTTCGAGTCGGCGTCCAGGAAGACGAGTAGCCGGCCGTGCGCTGCCGCCGCCCCGGCGTTCTTGGCCCGGGCTGCGCCGCTCTCGGGCAGGCTCAGCAGCCGGATGGGCAGGGAGCCGTTCGCATTCATGAACGAGCGCACGGATCCGGCCGTGTCGTCGCTGCAGTCGTTGGCTACAACGATGGCCTCGACGCGTTCGTGCGGCCAGTCCTGGCCGGCCACTGACGCCAGCGCTCCGGCGACCAGCGCTTCCTCGTTGCGGGCAGGTATGACGACCGACACATCCACGCCATCGGCCGCCGGCGCACCTTGGTTCACGACGACAACAACTCGGCGTACGTGACAAGTTCACGACCCGCGGCCAGCGCGGGCAGCGCGCGCAGCACGGCGATGCAGGCCGGCGAAGTCGATGCGTTTCTCGGGTGCAGGAAAACGCGCAGGACGCGTGGCTCGCGCGGCCAACGCAGCGTAAGCGCATTCTCGAGGCGGGTCAGCCGTTCGGCAAGCGGGCCCGCGCCCATGAAGCCGATCGCCGGCGCCCGTAGCCAGCGCTGGTGGCGCAGGTCGACGATGCCGGAGAACTTGACCGCATACTCGTAGCCGATGCTGGCGAGGACTCCGTCGATGCCCGGGCCGGCCAGCCAGCCGGGCGCACAAAAGCCGCGCGGGGAGAAGCCAAGGGCTTCGAGTTCGGCGCGCGCGGCCCTGGCGGCGTTGAAGGCGTCGTTGGTTGCATAGCAGACGAATTCGGCGTCGGCGCCCGCGAACAGTCGCGCGCGCACACGGGTGGGCCAGCTGCCGAGCAGCGGGCCACTGGTCGCGTGGGTCAATCCGTGAACGACGATCTC
Source organism: uncultured Anaerolineaceae bacterium (assembly GCA_964610835.1). Taxonomy (GTDB): domain Bacteria; phylum Chloroflexota; class Limnocylindria; order Limnocylindrales; family CSP1-4; genus JALYGJ01. Next base: position 6,897 of record CAZSWK010000110.1, read on the forward strand.
CGACGCATGCGCTTCTTCTTGGTGCAGCAGATCTACCAGCGCCCCATCATCGGCGAGCCTCTCGCGTCCCTTCCAGCGCGGCACAACCTTGAAGACGCGCTTGTCGATCCCGATCCGATTGAGTTCGCCGGCGAGCCAGCGCACCCCCTTCGAGTTGGACGGCGCAACGTCGTGAATGGCTACGACGAGTAACTGCTCCACCGG
>CAZSWK010000111.1:0-5365 GCA_964610835.1 uncultured Anaerolineaceae bacterium
CGGAGGCGGCCCTCGAGGCCGGCCTCGACGTCTGGCTCTCGCCAGCGGTGTGGGACCGGGACGCCGATGGGACGATCGCGGCGACCGTCCGGGCCGCCCGCGCGGCGGAACGCCTTCGATCGGCTGCACCTGAGCGCATCACGTTCCAGGTTGGTGGGGAGCTGACGCTGTGCATGCGCGGCATCCTGCCGGGGCGGACACTGACCGACAGGCTCAAGAACATGGCGGCTGGAGGCATCATCCGGAGCGGGGCCCACAACGAGCCGCTCAATGCCGTCCTCGCGCGGCTCGAGGCAGCCATCCGTCCGGTCTTCGGCGGCCCGCTCGCATACGCCGCCCTGCCCTGGGAGCAGGTCGACTGGTCCCGCTTCGACGTCGTCGGCGTCGACCACTACCGCGCGGGGCGGATCAAGGACCGCTACGTCGAGATGCTCGCCCCATTTCTGGCGACCGGAAAGCCGGTCGTCATCACGGAGTTCGGTAACCCCTCCTGCGAGGGCGGCGACGAGATGAGCGCGCTCTCGACCAACCCGAACATCGACCCCATCAGCTTCGTCCTCCACGCGCTCCCGGGCGTCGGCCGGCTCGTGCGGCCGCGGGTCTCCAAGGTCGTCCCGCGCGACGAGGCGCTCCAGGCGCGGGAGCTGAGCGAGACGCTGGCGGTCCTCGAGGGCGCCGGAGTCGAGGGCGCCTTCGTCAGCACCTTCATCTTCGCGATCCGGCCCTACGACCCGGACCCCCGGTACGACCTCGACGCCTGCAGCCCGGGCCTGGTGCGGCCGCTCATCCGTGGCCGGCGCGGCACCGCGTATCCCGACATGTCCTGGGAGCCGAAGGCGGGGTTCAGGGCCGTGGCGGACTACTACGGGCAGCTGACCGCCTGACTCCAGCGGCCTGCTCGCGCTCCTGGGCGACCTCGCCGGCCGCGAGCCCAAGCTGGGGCTCACCGACCCCGACGACGTGCCGGCGGTCCCGGACGAGCCGTGGACCAAGCCGGGCCATTTCGGGGTCAGTCCCAGACCAAGCAACTCCCTCCCTTCAGGAGGGGGTTACGTCCCGCGCTCAGATCGGTGGTCGGGGCGAGAGGATTCGAACCTCCGACCTCTTGAACCCCATTCAAGTGCGCTACCAGACTGCGCTACGCCCCGACGAGTGAAGTCTACCGCTGCGGTCACGCGAACCGTGCCGGGCGAGGCCACCACGCGACCGTGGCGGCAGTGACCCGCTTAGCGCATCACCGGTCCGGTGTGCACGCGTAGGAGGCTCAATTCTGGCGGGCGTCGCGCCTGGCCCGGGGCGATCCGACCCGTCCGGCGAACGGAACCTCCCGCCTGCTGACCGTTCCGCGGGCAGTTGATGCGCCGGGCGGTTCAGTCGGCGCTGCCGCCGCCGACGGGCGGAATCAGTGAACGGAGTCGGCGTTGGCGAACGCGCGCCGCGCCCAGTCCTCCACGCCGGCCAACTCGTCCTTCTGCTCGCGTGACAGCAGGTCGATCAGGCAGCGCTGCACGCTCTTGCCCTCGAACAGCGCGTTGTAGACCTCTTGCGCGATGGGCATCTCGACGCCCAGCTGGGCTGCCAGCGCCAGCGCCGAGCTCACCGTGTAGGCGCCTTCGGCGACGCCCGGCAGCGTGCCCTCGATGTCGCGCCACGGCCGGCCACGCGCGAGCTCGACACCCAGCGTGTGGTTGCGCGACAGCGGTGAGTAGCAGGTCGCTATCACGTCACCCAGGCCGGCCAGGCCGGCGAAGGTCAGCGGGTTCGCTCCGGCGGCGATCCCCAGCCGCGTCATCTCCGCCAGGCCACGGGTGATGATGCCGGCCTTGCCGTTGTCGCCAAAGCCGAGCTGCTCCGCGGCGCCGGCGGCCACGGCGATGATGTTCTTGAGCGCGCCGCACAGCTCGACCCCGACCACGTCGCGGTTGCGGTACAGCCTGAGCGACCGCGCGCCGAGCATCTCCGATGCGGCGATGCTGATCGACTCGTCCTCGGCGGCAATCACCGAACTGGCCGGCAGGCCGCGGGCAATCTCCATGGCGAGGTTGGGGCCCGACATCGCCGCGATGCGCCCCCGCGCGTCGGGCAGCACCTCGCTGAGCACCTGGGTCATGCGCAGCAGCGATTCAGGCTCCATGCCCTTGGCCACGGACAGCACCACTGCGTTGTCGTGAAGCGACTCGCGCACCCGTTCCGCCGACGAGCGCATGGCCGCCGCCGGCACGGCAAAGACCACCAACTCGTCGACCGAGACGAGCATGGCCGGATCACCGGTGACCTCGACCTCGACCGGCAGCCGTAGCCCGGGCAGGTAGCGCTTGTTCTCGCGCTCGCCGGTGAGCTTGCGCGCATGCTCCACGTCGCGCGCGAGAAGCACCGTGGGCCCGTGCTTGGCGAGGTGCAGGGCCAGGGTCGTGCCCCAGGCACCTGCTCCGACTACCGCGCGCCGCGCATGCCTCTCCATGCCGCCTCAGACCCTAGCGCCGTGCGGCCGAACTGGCACGCCTGTTGCTCCCGCCGTTGCCCTTCCCGGCGCGCGCGCGGCCACGCACCAACCGCCGGCCAGCTTCGCGCGGGCGCTCACGCACGACCAGGCGAATGGGCGTGCCGCCAAAGCCGAACGTCTCGCGCAACCGGTTGAGCAGGTAGCGCCGGTAGCTGAAGTGGACGAGCTGCGCCTCGTTGGCGAAGAGCACGAACGTGGGTGGCTCGATCGCCACCTGAGTCGCGTACATGAAGCGCGGCTGACGGCCGCGCACGGTCGGCACGGGGCGGCGGCCGGTCACGTCGCGCAGCCATGCGTTGAGTGCCGCGGTGGGTATCCTGCGCCGCCGTTCCGCGGCAATCTCGAGCGCCGCCTCGAGTACCCGCCCCGCGCGCTGACCGGTCTTCGCGCTGATGCTCACGATCGGTGCGAAGTCCAGAAAGGGTGCCTGTCGGCGCAGGCGTGCGGCGTACTCGTCAAATGTGTCTGCGTCCTTTTCAACCAGATCCCACTTGTTGACCGCAAGCACCACGCCACTCCCCTCCTCGATGGCGTAACCGGCGACGTGCGCGTCCTGCGCCGTGAGGCCATCGCGCGCGTCGAGCACCAGCACCGCCACGTCCGCGCGTGACACTGCCCGCAGGGCACGCAACGTGGCGAACCGCTCCGCGTCGGGCCCGGACGCCACGCGTCCGCGCCGTCGAATGCCGGCCGTGTCGACCAGGCGCACGGTCCGCCCGGCCCACTCGAACGAGGTATCGATGGCATCGCGTGTGGTCCCGGGAACGTCACTCACGATCGCGCGTTGTTCGCCCAGCAGTGTGTTGAGCAACGAGCTCTTGCCCACGTTGGGGCGTCCGATGATCGCGATCCGCGCCGTCCGCTCGTCCATCGCGAAGGCTGCCTCCTCGGCCGCCTCCGGCTGTATGGCCTCAACTTCGGCCTGCTCCACCGCGGCATCGCGCCGCTTGCGCTCGAGCTCTGCCGCCGACTCGGGCGGCAGCGCCCAGACGACCACGTCGAGCAGATCGGCCACGCCGCGTCCGTGCAGCGCGCTGATGGGGTGGGTCTCGGGCCAGCCCAGGATGTGAAACTCGGCCGCCTCGAGCTCGCGCCGCGCATTGTCGGACTTGTTGGCCGCGATGATCACCGGCGCGCGAGCCGTGCGCAGCAGGCTGCTGGCTTCCTGGTCGGCCGGAGTCAGCCCGGCCTCGGCATCGACGAGGAAGACGATGGCGTCCGCCTCGCTGATCGCCAGGCGCGCCTGCTCCTGGACACGCTCCTCGATGGCGTCGCCCGGGTGCACCTCCAGGCCGCCGGTGTCGACCACGATGAAGCGCCGGCCGTTCCACTCGGCCACGTCGTACAGCCGGTCACGGGTCGTCCGCGCGCGGTCCTCGACGATCGCCACGCGGTCACCGACCACCCGGTTGAACAACGTGCTCTTACCCACGTTGGGCCGGCCGACCAGGGCGACGATCGGCAGCCCCGCGCGGGGCGCCTCGTTCTCTACCCGGCTGGTGGTGCGCCGCCCGCGCCGCGGCGACACGTCAGGCTGCGCCGGCTACCGGGGTCCGGCGCTGGCGGCCCTGCTCGTCGAGCGAGGTGCTCCGGTAGGCGGGCTCGGCCACGCTGGTCAGGGCGGCGCGGGCGAGCTCGGCCGCGCGCTCGCCGATGCCCGGGGCGCCGGCCAGCTGATACACCCGCTCGGCAACCTTCTCGAGGTCCTCGATGGGCGTCGAGGTCCCGCCGGTCACACCGACGACGCGCACACCGGTGAAGGCATCGGCCGACTCAAGATCGCGCGCGCCCTCGATCTGGACGACCGGGCGGCCCTCGATCTCGCACAGCCGCGTCAGCTCGCGCGTGTTGGCGCTGTTGCGACCGCCGACCACGACCATCATGTCCACGCTGCGCGCCAGCTCCATGGTGTCCTGCTGCCGGCGGATGGTGACCGGGCAGACCGTGTTGACCACCTTGAGCTCATGGCAGCGGCTGACCAGGAAAGCGGCCAGCTTCTCGAACTTCCACGGCGGTTGAGTGCTCTGGCTGATGAGCGCCATGCGCTTGGTACGCGGGATGCGCTGCCAGTCATCCTCTTCGTCGACGACTATGGCGTCGGGTGCAAAGCCGAGCAGGCCGACAACCTCGGGGTGGCGCGGAGTGCCCAGCAGCACGATCGTGTAGCCATCATCGACCAGGCGCTGCAGCTCGCGCTGTTCCTGGATCACCCAGGTGCACGTGCCGTCGATCACGTCGAGACCACGCTCCTGCGCACGGCCCATCACCCCGGGCGTGACGCCGTGCGCACGGATGACCACGGCCGCGCCGTGGTCGACGTCGTCGAGCGAATCGACGGTCCGGATGCCCTGCGCCTGGAGCTGCGCGATGACGCCCTCGTTGTGCACTACCTGCCCGAGGGTATGCGTGGGCTTGCCCTCGGCTGCGCTCAGCCGAGCGTAGTCGATCGCTTCACGCACGCCGTAGCAGAAGCCCGTCCGGCGGGCGATGCGCACTTCTTCGACCGATCCCATGTCGATTCCAGTATGGCACTCGCCCGCCGTGGCGCCCGCGCGGCGGGCGGTTGGCCGGTCAGGGACCCGGCAGCGGCGAACTCCCGATGTTGTGCAGCGAGCCGGTCAACTGCTGTCCGTCGGTGCGGTCCAGGTAGCAGGTGATGGTCCGGTCGCCACCGGCCCAGCTGTCTGTCGTGGGGTAGAAGAACCCGCCGCCGATATCGTCACGCGAGTTGAAGTCGGTGCCGATGTAGCTCGATGCTGCGTCGGTGCACTGGCTGTTGGCCAGGTCCGAGAAGTGGGTGTCACCTGGGTAGTCTCCCGACGTCGTATCGGTGACGATGGCAAACACCTCGGCGTCATGCGG
>CAZSWK010000111.1:5465-7020 GCA_964610835.1 uncultured Anaerolineaceae bacterium
GCGGATAGCCGCCCGGCGCGCCCGGCACCGGATTAGCGGGCGGCCCAGGCGGTGGGTAGCGGCCGGGGAGACCTGCAGGTGACGGTGGGTACGACGGCTGGTCGGACATGGCTCCCTCTTACGGCACCGCGCCAACCATGTGGGTCAATGGCCAGCGCCAGTCTGTGCACTATATGCAGGTTGCCGCCCGCCAATCAGGCGTAACGGCCGCGATGCCGTTCGTCCACCAACTCTGCGATGCGGCGCATGATCTCGTCGGACACGGCGTGCAGCGCCGCCCGGCGCGGCTGGCGCGGATTGAGTGCCACCACGAAAGGCTTGCCAAAGCGCACCGTGATCCGCGTCCCGATCCGCGGCAGCAGCCGGCCGCGGCCCAGGAAACGGTCCGTGCCAGAGATCCCGACCGGCAGGATCGGCACGCCCGAGCGCGTGGCAAGCATGGCTACCCCGGGCATGGCTTCGCCCAATACGCCGTCGGCACTGCGCGTGCCCTCGGGGAAGATGCACATGACCTCGCCGCGCTCGAGCAGCGCCCGGGCATCCCGATAGGCGTCGATATCGCTGCCGCCGGCACGCACCGGTGTGGCGCCCAGCGCACGAATGACCGGGGAAACCGGGCCGACAAACAGCGCCTGCTTGGCCAGGATGTGCATCTGGCGGCCGAGAACTGGAGTCAGCCAGCCGGCGACCAGCGGCGGGTCGGCATTCGACTGGTGGTTGGCGACGACGATCAGCGGGCCGTCGCCGGGCACGTTTTCGAGACCCTCGACACGAATGCGAGCGGTGGCCGACAGGGCGAAACGCGCCAGGCCTGCCGCCAGACGCAGGAAGAGCGACAGGCGTGGCCGGGGGTTTTCGCTGCCGCTCATTCTGCGGACGCCCCGTCGAGCTCGCGCGCGCGCTGCTCGATGATGGCCGCCACCCGGGCGATGGTCTGGTCGAGGGTGTTGCCCTCGGTGTGGACGACCGTCGCCCCCGGCGGAACGCGCAACGGGGCCGTCGCACGCGTGCTGTCTATCCCGTCACGCCGCCGCAGGTCATCCTCGATCGACGCCAGGGCCGCGCTGTCATCCAGCTTGCCGCGTTCTGCCGCACGACGCCGGGCGCGCTCAGCGACCGGGACGTCGAGGTAGATCTTCGGATCGGCATGGGGCAGAACGATGCTCCCGATGTCGCGCCCGGCCATGATGATCCGACCCCGGGCAGCGAGCGCTCGCTGCACCGGCAGCAGCCGGGCACGCACTTCGGGGTGGCGCGACACCCGGCTCACCTCGCGATCGACGGCCGCGGTGTGCAGCTGGTCGGTGATCTCCGTGCCGTGGACACGCAGATGGACGTAGCGCTCTGCCGCGTCCGGCGTGAGCTCGAGTTGCGCCACGAGTGGCACGAGCGCGGCGGGATCGTCAATGTTCGCGCCGGCCTGCAGGGCGAGCCATGTCAGGCCGCGATACAGCACGCCGGTATCGCAGAAGCGGTAGCCGAGGCTGGCTGCGGCGCCCGCCCCGACCGACGACTTGCCGCTGCCACCGGGTCCGTCGACGCTGACCACCAGGCC
>CAZSWK010000112.1:0-6959 GCA_964610835.1 uncultured Anaerolineaceae bacterium
TGGAGGGCCGACTGGGATTCGAACCCAGGACACGAGGATTAAAAGTGTCCCGGGGCGCCGTTCATGGCGACGTTTGGAGGCACATCGCCTCGCTTCCTCGCGCAGCCTCGGTCCATCCGGTCCATCGGATGACACTGACTGCCACCGCCGTGGCTGTCAGCGTGGCTGTCGGAGCAGTATGTCCCAGACGCGCTGGCGACAAGGGTACCGGGTACAGCATCACCGCACCGCAATACCGACTTGAAATCCGGCCACCAAGTGAGGACGACTTTGGCGCGTCACACTCGGCCGCTCGGGCGGTGCGATCACCGGCCCACGGCCGCCCTAGCCAGCCGTTCAGCTCCGACGGCCGCTCATCCACCGCGCGACGATCGCCGAAGCGATGCCGCACACCAGGTAGAAGACGGCCCACAGTAACGCAACACCTGCGATCCTGGCGCTGGGTGGCAGAGCCAGAAAAATGAGGAGGCCGCCGCCGGTGCCTGTGACCAGATAGATAGCGCCGAACCACCGCCAATACGTACGGTTGCCCGAATCAGAACCATCCATGCGGTTGCCTATTTGCAGCTAGTTCCGCCACCGGCCACGACCGCAGGCAGCGTCACTGCTGCCGGTTCGCCAACCACCACAAGTACGGAAGGCTGACCAGCTCCAACAGGGCCACGAGCAGGCCCACTGGCTCATCTACCCCACTAACAACAAATACGGCGATCGCGAGCGCCGCGCTGATGCCGACCCCCGCCATGAGCGGCATTGACTTTCGAGCTGGCCAGCGCATGCAGGCGAACATGCACGCCAACCCAACGCTCTCCGGAACGTAGCCGAACAGAGAGCGCTCCCCTAGAAGGACAGCGTAGCCAGCAAAGAACACTCCTGAAAGAAGAGCGCCTATACTGACAATCAAGAAACCCGCGGACCTGTCGCCTGCACTCATCGCGCGCCCGTCGCATCTTTCACGGCAGTACTCTCCCCTGTATCCAGGTACGGTAGAACGTGCTATTGGTGGGGTAGTTCCGCCATGCCGGCTTCGGCAGCGTTAAATTCGGACCAGAACTGGCCCACGATGGGTACCCGGGACCGCATCTGTCTTTAAGCAGCACATCAAGTCGCAGATACCATCCACCAAAGGCGGCTGCGCCGAACAGCCACCCACCTACCAGATGCCACTGGAAGGTTACAAGCGAACTGGCGGCACCGATGATCGTCACAACGAACAGAAAAGCCATGAGATCGCGGCCAGTCTTAAAGAACAGATAGGTTACAAGATCACAGGACGCCGTCCCACAGGAGTCGACCACACCTATGGGGTCGTCAAGGGCATATGCGTAACTATTCCCTTCTACCCTCGCAGGATCCGCCTGCAGGAACCGCCCGATACTCGGTGAGTAGTGCCTCGCGTGCATGTAGTAGAGGCCTAGGCCACTGAAGTTGTCCCACTGCACGTCGGCGGCGCCGACGTAGAGGAAACGGAAGCCGAGGTCGCTGATGCTGTTGTGGGTGGCCGTGGTCGGGGCACCCCAGCTTGAGTAGGTAAAGCTGTTGGCCAGGGTAAGCGTGCCGTTGGCGTTGATCCGATAGATTGCCAGGGCGTCGCCGTGGCCGTTCCATGTGACCAGGTAGCTGGTCGTCGGGCTGGCGCAGTTGGGATCACAGAATCGCACCACGCGCCCGCTGTCGTCGACCACGTACTCGCGGCTCACCGTGCCGTTGGTTTTCTCCTGCACGATGGCGTCACCGTGATAGAGGAAATCGCGCGTCGTCGTCAGCGTCCCCGCAACGTACTCCATGATCTGCGTGCGGTGTCCATCGCCGTCGTAGCTGAACTCGACGCGGTCGACGGAGCCCGTACACGAGGTCGACTTGCACGCCTTGACCAGGCGGCCTTGGGCGTCGTAGACATACACCCAGCCGTTGTAGGAGGCCGTCTGCCCGGCGCTATCGTAAGTTACGTTGGCGCCGGTGCAGTTGGTGCCGCCCACCTTGCACAGCTGGCCGGCCGAGTTGTGGGCATAGTTGGTCGTGGTGCCGCCGACGACCGACTGGGTGCGGTTGCCGGCATCGTCGTAGGCGTAACTCTCGTCCTTGGCCGAACTCGAGCACGGCGTACCGGTGTTGCGGTAGATCAGCCGATCCTGGGCGTCATAGCAGTAGCGGCGATCAGAGCTCGTCGCGCCGTTGTTCTCATTGACCGTGGTGCGGTTGTCGTTGTCGTCGTAGGCATACGTGTCCGAGCCGAGGCTGGTCGTGCTCGAGCAGTTATGGCCGGAACTGATGGTGCACAACTGGTGGGTGATCGTGGACAGCCGGTGGCGCGAGTCGTACGTGTAGAGGCTCTGCAGCTCGTGGCCGCCCGAGGTCGGCACGTAGAAGGCCGCAATCTGGTAGTTGTCGGCCGGGGCGTAGGTGGTCGTCGTGCCACTCACGCCGTCGGTCAGGCTGAGGCGCTGGTTGCGTGCGTCATAGGCCGACGTGGTGACCTGCGTCGGCGGGTTGGACCACGGCGTGTGGCCGACCTCGTAGCAGGACCCGACGGTCACGCCGGGCGCCCAGTAGCAGCGGTCGCTCGGATTGCCGGCCGCGTCGTAGTTCGTCTTGGCTGTCGAGCCGTCAGGGCTCGCCTCGACGATGAGCTGGTCGAGCGGGTTGCCCGTGAAGGTCGTGGTCGAGGTGACGCCAGATTTCTTGACCGCGCTCGTCAGCTGCCCGCCAGCGGCGTCGAGGGTCACGTCGAAGGTGCGGTCGCCGTTGTCGGCGCCGTAGGTCACTTCTGTTCGCGTTAGGCGGCCCAGCCCATCGTAGGTGTCGGTGACAGCGCGCTTGTCGGCACCGGTGCTGCAGCCCGGGCTGTCGAGGCCGGTCGTCTCGGTCAGCTGCAGGTCGCGATAGTCGAAGGTGGCGGTGGTGCACGTGAAGCCGTCGTCGATGGTGAGCGCACGGCCGCCGAGATCGTAGGTGGTGTCGGTGGTCAGGATGCCGCCGACGGTCATGGAGACCTGGCGGTCGAGCGCGTCGTAGCCGTAGTCGGTGGTCGCCGCGTCGCTCGTGCCCGATGCGTCGGTCACCTCGGTGGGGCGACCGAGCTCGTCGTATGTGCTCGCTGTGACACCTAGGCTCGCATCACCGACTTGGTTGCGATCCTTGGCGGTCAGCTGCCGCCCTGACGCGTCGTAGGTGACGACGCTGGTGGTCAGTGCGTTGGCGCTGCCGGCACCATCAACGTCCTCGTAGGTCTCCAACGCCCGTCCGGCACGATCGAACTTGGTCGCGCTGGCCAAACCACCGAAGTCGGTCGTCTGGCGCAGCATGGCGAGCTCATCGTAGACCGATGTGCTCGACTTGGGCGCCACTGAATCAGCAGGATCACGCGGCGCCGTTGACTTCGCCTGTTGGTTGAGCCCGTCGTATTCGTGGCGCGTGACGTAATCGTCGGCGTTCAGGTTCTGGTTCTGAGCGAGCGCGATCGCCCGGCGCGGATCGGCGCTGCTGATCAGGTTGCCGGCAGTGTCGTAGGTCTGGACGGTTGTCAGGTCGGTCCGCGCGTGGGTCGTCGCATTGGGGGTGATGTCGTCGCCCGGACTGGTGACGCTGCCGTCGGCGTAGTTGACGATGACCATGGTCTGGTTGCCGTTCGTGTCGTGGACGTAGCCGATGGCGCGGCTGTCGAGCAGATTGCCCGAAGCGTCGTAGTTGTAGCGCGTTTCGCGCGTGCGCTGGCCGTAGGTGTCGTACTGGTAGCCAGTGGTCACGTCGGTCTCGTTGCCACCTGAGCCGCCCTTGTTGCCGTCGACGTAGTTCTCGATCATCGAGTTCAGGGTCAGGCTGGTGCCTGACGTCGAGCAGCCGCTCGTCGTGTAACAGTACCTGGTGGTGGTCGAGGAGCCCCCGCTCGCGACGACCACCTGCGTGACGTCGTTGTTGGCGTTGTATGTGTACGTGCTGGTGCGGTTCGTCGAGCCGGTCAGCGGCTCGGTCATCACCGACACCAGGCCCAGCGAGCCGCCGACGTAGGTGTAGGAAACGGTTCGCGCCGGTGTCGACAGCAGCGCGCCATAGTTGTCCGTCACCGAGTCAGGCTCGGTCGGGAAGGTGCTATCCCAAACTGTGCGCTGCTCGATGTCCGTCGTGCCCAAACGGCGCCAGATGGACTGCACGCGACCGAGGCTGTCGGTCGTCGCCACGTAGCCGTAGGTGGTGATACTTGCAGGAGTTCCCTGGCGGATTACCTGCATCTGGTTGGCTGCCGCGCGCGTGAAGGTCGTACCCGTTTGGCCAGCGTTGTACTGCTCCGCGTCACGGATTTCGCTGACCTCATTGCCCCGGTAGTAGATCCGCGTGGTGACGTCGCGGGCGTTGGTGCCAATTGTGATCGGTGACCCGGTCAGGATCGCGTAGGTCTGATGCTTGACGACCGATATCACCAGGCCGCCGCTGTAGCCGAGGCAGGTCAGATGGCTGCCTGTGCTCGGGCACGAGCCGGAGGTGTTGATCGGGTCCGACCAGCCGATGAGATAGCCGTTGGCGTCGTAGAAGAGGCGGTACTGCCGGCGCGAGCCGGTGTTGGTCGCCTGCACTACGCCGCTGCTGACGTAGGCCCAGTCGGTGATGCTGGTCAGCTGCGCCGGGCTGGCGCCGGTGTTCCACGCGAAGTCGACGACCCGGCCATTCGGGTCGGTCGCCTGTTGCAGCCGGTTGCTGCCCGAGTAGTAGGCGAAGGTGACGGCATTGCCGAAGCGGTCGGCCTGCTTGGCCAGCAAGCCCTCGCTGCCGGACTGGTCGAAGGAGTCGACCGTCCCGTCGCGGTAGGTGACCGTCCACTCGAGCGCCTGGCTGGTGTCCTTGCGCAGCGTGGCGTAGATGTCCGGCGGGCGGTTGTAGGTGGTCACGGTGCCGATGGTCGAGATCTTGGTGAAGGTGTGGACTGACCCGTCAGCCGCCGTGAATACGACGTTGCCGTTGCCAACTTCGGCCAGGCGGCGCATGGCCGACAGGCGCCAGCCGGGGCCGGTGCCGACGTTGGTGCTGGCCTGGCTGTTGTAGGTCAGAGTAAGACTGAAGGCACCGCCACGGGTGGGCAGGCTGACGATCGGGTGGCTGATGACCAGGTTGCCGGTCGACACATTGACCGAGGCCGCGTCACGGCTCCCCGGGCTGAACGACTCGAAGGTATCGAAGGCGGGCTGCCCGAGCGTGGCGCCCTGGCGGTAGACGAAGCTGGTGCACGCCGACCAGCCGCTGAAGCTGGTGTTGATGCCGTACTTGACCTTGACGCGCCAGTAGTAGGTGGTGCCGTCGGTCAGCGTTGTGCCGGTGGGGACCATCCAGAAGGTGTCCGGCGCGGTCACCGAACCCGAGTCGGCGAGGGCGGTGGCGCAGCTCGACGAGGTCGAGATCTGGGCGTCGTACAAAGACTGCGTTGCGGCATCGGGCAGGACCCAGTTCAGCGTTCGGCTGGACGTCTCGCCACCACCCGAGGGGTAGCCAACCGACGGCGCCGCAAACGCGGTCCAGGTGACCTCGAGGTACGGCGTCTTGTTTGATGGATCGTTGAGCGACACGATGCGCTTCCAACCCGCATTGCCGATGCTCGCCGCCTGCAGCTTGATGCCGTTGTTGGCCACCGTGCCGTTGACGATGTCCTGGACGTAGCCCTGGATGCCGCCGTTCTCCCAAGCGGCCCCATGGTCGGCTGACCAGGTCGTCTCCTTGGTCTCGAAGCTGCCCAGCGCGAGGTCGGTCGCCGGCTTGTTGTTCCATTTCAGAGTGCCGGCGCCCCAGTCCTCGCTGACGCGCTCGACCCACGTCGTCTCCCACTGCGCCGTGTGGTAGTACTGCCACCACGGGTAGATCTTGAGCACGGCCGAGTCGATGTGCACGGAGCCAAGCACCGTGTCGAGGTCCTTGAAGCGGATGAAGTCCTCGTCGTAGGTGGTGTAGCCGGGCTCGTGGCCGAGCCACATCTCGTAGTAGCCGCCCGGATCCTGGTAGGTGTTGAAGTTGCTCCCGGGATAGCGTTCGGCGGCGAAAGTGTCCTGGGCGGTCGTCGAGCCAGTGGGGAAGTCGGTAACGGTCGGATCGAGGTAGACCGGGTAGGTGGCCGCGTCGAGGTACTTCGGGTCAACGGTCAGGGCCAGCAGGTAGCTCGAGCCGTCGAGGGCCGAGACGGTCTGGGTGACCGCCTCGGCGTAGACGCCCGAGCCAAGGCCGTCGACGTAGGTCGAGTCGACCAGGTATGGGCGTGGGATGCGGCCGACGATGTTGCCCTGCGCGTCACTGAAGGCCAAGCCGTCGTCGACCTCGGGATCGTTGGCCAACTTGAGGCCGGACGCCAGGATGCGCAGGCTGAAGGTGTTGCTCGACGGCTTGCTGGGAATGACGAGGAAGCTCTTGAAGCCGTCCGAATGGGGAAAGACGCGCAGCCCGACGCCGCCTGGCAAGAAGTCGGTGTAGTCAGCCCGGACGGAGTCGGCGCTAATGACCGGCGGCGTGCCGGCACGCCCGGCTGCGGTACCGTCGGGTAGCCCGAAGCTGATCGTGTGACCGCCGCCATCGACGGCCAGGTAGCCGGCCGGATTGTCGGCCGCTGACAGGTCCACCTGCGCCGGGGCGTGGCCCGCGCGGGCGAGGACGCCGTTGTCGTTGGCGGGGCTGAGCGATAGATCGATCGGCTGCCAGTCCGTGCTGCCGGCGGGCTGGTAGAAGCGTTGGTCGGCGTACAGGTCGGTGATGAAGCTGCCGTTGCTCTGCTCGAAGGTGTCCGAGTAGGCGGTTCGCAGGTCGGGGCGTTCAGTGCCCGGCGGTGTCGTGCCGGGTTGATCGGTCGGCGACTCGGTTGGCGGCGGGCTCGGATCAAGAGTAGGCGAGGGCGACGCCTCCGGACTGGGCGTGGGCGGGGGAGCCACCGATGGCGTCGGCGACGGTCTGCATCACGAATGGGCTTTTCCTTGCAACGCCGCCGATCG
>CAZSWK010000113.1:0-6848 GCA_964610835.1 uncultured Anaerolineaceae bacterium
GCTGCACGAGCGCTTCGCGCGCTGGCTCGAGGAGTTCGGGGCGGACTTGCCGGAGATCGACGAGATCCTGGGCTACCACCTCGAGCAGGCCTGCCGCTACCGGCTCGAGCTGGGCCAGGAAGTCGATCCCGCGCTCGCGTTGCGTGCCCGGACACGCCTTGCGGCCGCCGGTCGTCGAGCGTGGATCCGCGGCGATACCGATGCCGGGGTGAACCTGCTGGGCCGTGCCGACGAGCTGCCCGGCGAGCCGGATCTCGCGCTCCGCTTCGATTACGTGGACGCGCTCTGGTGGGGCGGGCAGAGCGTGCGCGCGCTGGAGGTCGGGCAGCGCCATCTGGATCACGCGAGAGCTTCCGGCGACCGTGCCGCCGAGCTATGTGCGCGCGTCGGGATCGAGTTCGTGCAGGGCTTCCACGAGCCCGCCGGGACCTATGAACGGATGCTTGCCGTGACGCAGGCCTTGACCGATGAGTTCGAAGCGGCGGGCTCGCCGCCGGTCATGTATGTCCTCCACCACGGACGCGCCGCCAACGCCAACCAGCGCCTCGACATCCCCTCCGTCCTGGCGGCGTTCGAGGCTGTGGCGGCTACTGCTCGAGAACTGGGCATCGAGAACAAGTTCATTCCCCAGCGTGCCAACTTCCGCGTCCTGGCGGACGAGCCGAACAGCGTGACGCTGGACTGGTTCGAAACAGAGGCGGCGGGTTATCACGCGCACGTCGATGAAGAGCGCGCCGAGGTGCTGGCAATGCTGGGCCGCTTCGACGAGGCGCGGGCCCTGATCGCCGACGAGTTGCGCCTGGCAGAGGCATTCGGCCAGCAGCAACGGCGGGGAACCACGCTGGGTTTCACGTTGACCAGGGTCGAGACGCTGGCGGGCGAATTGGACGCCGCGGTTGCGGCCAGCCGAGAGGGCTGTCGCCTGCTCGAGGAGTTGGGCGCGGTCGGCCTGCTCTCGACGACGTCCGGGATCCTCGCGCGCGCGCTCTTCTACGCAGCCGACCCGGATGGAGCCGAGCGTTGGGCCGATCGGGCGCGAGAGCTGGGAGCGGATGACGATACGTACACCGTGATGCTCGCCAACCAGGTGAAGGGGCTTGTGCTGGCCCAGCGGGGAGAGGCGGCAGAAGCGGAGCGGCTGTTACGCGAGACGATCGCGCTGGGCGAGACGACGCACAGCCCGGTCCTGCTGGGCGACGCGTACTTCGACCTGGGGACCGCGATGGCGCTGGCCGGCGAGCGCGTCAAGGCGACCGAGGCCTTCAGCCGGGCACTCACGCTATTCGAGCGCAAAGAGAACCTGGTCATGGCCGAGCGCACGCGCCACGAACTGGACCGCCTGGGGGGCTGACCGTCGCCGAAGGCCGCTGACGGATGGCACCCCGGGCGATTCCGACGAACACTGCGCCGGCCGCTCCGCGTGTGATTCCGAGTGTCACGATCGTGGTTGGCAGGTGCGCGCTGAGGACTCCGACTGCCGACCGCGGGCCAGATCGGCGCCTTGACCACCCGCCGCGCCACTCGGAGTGGCGCCGGTGGTTGTTTCGTGTGACCCCGCGGTCGCCCACGTACGGAGTCGCCCGTGGCGCCACTGACAGTGACACGGCAACGGACATGGCTGGCAGCGACGGGCCGAAACGGGCAGTGGGCGGGCGCCTGCGCTCGGCCTAGCGCGATCGTGCCAATGACAGTGACGCGGTCGGGTTCGCGCGGGCAGGTTCGCGTTGGCATTGCCGCGCGGTGCACAATGGCGTGGCACCTGCTCCTCCCACGGAGTGCCCAATCGTGCGCCTATGACGAACACCGCATCGGGATCCCGCCAACCGGTTGAACCGCGGCGAACCTGGCGACGCCGACGGTGTATGCGGTGACCGATTCGCAGGGTCTGGAGCGCGATCGTCGGGCAGCAGTCCACACCTTCCTGATCGCGGACGTTCGCGGCTACACCAGCTTCACTGCCGAGCATGGCGATGAGGCCGCGTCTCGGCTTACGGCCAAGTTCGCCGAGGTCGCTCGCGAAGGTATCGAGGCATGGGCCGGCAGCCTGGTCGAGACACGCGGCGACGAGGTGCTGGCGGCCTTCGATTCGGTGCGCAACGCCCTGCGCTGTGCCGTAGAGCTGCAGGCCGCCTTCGCGGCCGAAACGCTGGCCGATCCGTCGCTGCCGCTATCGGTGGGTATTGGTGTTGCCGCCGGCGAAGCCGTGGCCATCGGCGACGGCTATCGCGGCGCGGCGCTCAACGTCGCCGCACGGCTGTGCAGCACGGCCGGCGGCGGTGAGGTCATCGCGCGGGCCGACCTGGTCCACCTCGCCGGCACGATGCCAGACATGGGCCTGATCGAGGTCGGGCCGCTGACGCTCAAGGGTCTCGACGAACCGGTCCAGGCCGTGCGCGTGGAGAGCGCCACGCCGCCGACTCCCCCACCAGTGTCCCCGGCGGAGACTCTCACAAAGGGCCCGCGGCCGCCACTGCCGCCCGAACTTGATCCACTCGTTCCGCTGGCCGGCCGCAACGCTGACCTTAGCTGGCTCGCCTGGCACTGGCGCCGCGCCGGCCACGGAGCAGGTCGCGTGGTGGTCATCTCCGGACCGCCGGGGATGGGCAAGACTCGCCTCGCCGCGGAGCTGGCCGGCCGCGCCCACGCAGAGGGCGCGGCCGTTATCTACCTGGCTGCCGCCCGCGGCGCGGACGAGATCGCCGCACCCGACCCGGCGGCGGGGATGCGGCTGGTCATCATCGACGACCTGGACGCCGCGCCACCCGCGCTGGGCGAAGCGGTCGTCCAGTTTGGCGGGCAGATCGCCGCCCAGCGCACGCTGGTGCTGGTCACCCATCGGCAGGAAGCGGCGCCGGCGCTGGTAGCTGTGGCCGAGCGTCTCGCGTCACCGGAGCGCCGGCGGGTGCTGCAGCCGCTCGGGCCGGACGGGATAGCGGCTATCGCCGCGCTCTACGCAGGCCACGGCGTGACGGCCGTGCCGCTCCCCCAGGCGCTGACCGAGACTGGCGGCATACCGGCTGCCATCCACCGCTGGAGCAGCGCCTGGGCGCGCCAGACGGCATCGGAGCGACTCGGCACGTCGGCCACACTCACCTCCACCGGCCGGCGCAACCTGCGCGCGGCGGAGACGGAACTCATGGGCAGCTACGTCGCGCTCGCCCTGGCGCGCGACCGGACCGAGCTCTTCGGCGCGGACAGACCGGCCGACGAGGACGAGGCGGGCCGGCCGGCAGTCGAGGTCTGCCCGTACAAAGGACTCGCCTCGTTCGACGCCGCAGACGCCGACTTCTTCTTCGGCCGCGAGCGGCTGGTGGCGGAGCTGGTCACCCGCCTTGTCGGTACCGGCTTTCTGGCCCTGGTCGGAGCGTCCGGCAGCGGCAAGAGTTCCGCATTGCGTGCTGGCCTGCTGCCGGCCCTGGCCGGTGGCGTGTTGCCCGGCTCGGATGTCTGGCCACAGGTCGTGCTACGGCCGGGCGAGCACCCGCTGACCGAGCTCGGCCGTGCCCTAGCGCACGTGGTGCCGTCTGGCGAGCCACTCACCGATACAGCCGCCCTGCTCGAACGCGCACTGTCTGACCTGCCGGCCGGAGGTCGTCTGGTCCTGGTCGTCGACCAGTTCGAGGAGGTCTTCAACGCGACGCGCGTGGAAGAGGAGAAGGAAGCGTTCATCGACCTGCTGACGTCGGAGCGCGAGGGCCTCAAGGTGGTCGTCTGCCTGCGTGCCGACCACTACGGCCACTGTGCCGCATATCCGGAGCTGGCCAGTCTCCTGGGCGCCAACCAGGTCCTGGTCGGCCCACCGACCAAGGTCGAGCTGGCCGAGGTGATCGAACACCCGGCTCAGCGCGTCGGGTTGCGCGTGGAGGACGGCCTGACCGACGCTCTGCTGGAGGACCTGGGTGACGAGCCGGGCAGCCTGCCGCTCCTGTCGACCGCCCTGCTGGAGCTGTGGCAGTCACGCGAGCAGGGCCGCCTGACGCTCGCCGCCTACCGCGCCAGCGGCGGCGTACAGGCGGCGGTGGCGCGTCTCGCCGAGACGGCATACCGCGGCCTCGACGAGGAGCAGCAGCGCCTGGCGCGCTCGGTCTTCCTGCGCCTGGCCGGGCCGGGTGAGGGCGAGGGAGTCGTGCGTCGCAGGGTGCCGCTGGGTGAGTTCGATACCGAGAGTAACCCGCAGACGGCCGCGGTCATCGACGTGCTGACCAACGCCCGACTTCTGTCCAGCGGTGACGGCTACGTGGAGGTCGCCCATGAGGCGCTGATGCGCGAGTGGCCGCGCCTGCGCGGCTGGCTCGAGGAGGACGGCGCCGGACACCAGCTGCGCCTCCACCTCACCGACGCCGCACGGGAATGGGACGAGCGCGGGCGTCCGCCAGATGAGCTCTATCGCGGCGCGCGGCTGGCGGCCGCCATCGACTGGCAGCCTGAGCACGACCAGGAGCTGAACGCGCTCGAACGCGACTTCCTGACCGAGAGCCGTCTCGTGTCCGAGCGCCAGGCCGAGCGCCAGCGGACGATCAATCGCCGGCTGCGCATGCTGCTCGCCGGCGCGGCGGTCTTCCTGGTCGTCGCCGTCGGCGCCGGCGCCTTCGCCGCCTACCAGGCCCAGGTCGCCCACGAAGCCGAGGACTTTGCCCGCTCGCGGGAGCTGGCCGCCTCGGCCATCGCCGCCCTGGGCCAGGACCCGGCGCTCAGCAAGCTCCTCGCGCTGGAAGCCGCCTCGATCGCCAACCCACCGATCGAATCGCTGGCCGCGCTGCACACCGCCTGGGACGCCGACCGCATCGTCTATCGCTACCAGTGGCCGGCTGACAAGCCGCTCAGCAACCTGATGACCGACATCGATCCGTCGGGCCGCTACATCGTCGCGTCCGGCTTTCTGTTCGCCGCGCCGCACGACCGGCTCGAGGTGTTTGATCGCCAGCAGGATGCAGTAGCTTGGTCATTCCAATCGGCCGACTCGTCGATCGCCGTCGGCAACGGCTACTTCACGCCCGACGGCAGCCGCGTCGTCTTCGGCGCCTACCGCGAGCAGGCTCCGCCTGCGAGCGCCGGCTCGGCGACCGACGACGCCGGCGTCCACGTCCGCGACCCCGGCACCGGCGCGGAGCTGAATCACTTCTCAATCGGCCCATGCGGCGGAGCGGTGGTCGCGGCGTCGAACGTTTCCGCCATGGTGCTGACCTTTGCCAGCTGCCTGCCTGCCGGGAGCAAGCCCGAGCTCAAGCTCGTCGACCTCGCCTCCGGGGAGACGCGCCTGCTGACGTCACACGAATATGGCAACGACGAGGGCCCGATAAGTGCCGACGGCAAGACGGTGGCGTATACGCAGACGCCGCAGTCGAACGACCAGGTGCCGGAGACGTACGTGGTCGACGTCGCGTCTGGCGTGCAAACCCGCGTCGACCCGCCAGCCGTGGACCCAAGCACCCTGTTCGTCCATGACGTCGACCCTTCAGGCCAGTATCTGCTGCTCTCGGAGGATGGCCTGATGAAGGTGTGGGACATCGCCGCAGCCCAGGTAGTGGCGGAGTCTCCACCTGTCGTCGGTAGCAACCCCGGTTACGCCAACTTCTCACGCGACGGTTCGACCGTTTACTGGACCAGCCAGGACGGCATGCTCTACCTGTGGCAGCCAGCCAACCAAAGCTCCGACCTGCGCAGCTACCCGGTGGGGCCTCAAGGTGGTCTCCCTTCATCCACGGATGCTGGACTGGTGCTCGTGCCCTCATGGGGAACCCAGGACGCGGTGCTGATCGACACGACCCAGCACCCCGAGATCGCCGACCTGCCGCCGCCGAGCGGCTGCGGGGTCTACTTCCCCGAGGGGCTCAACGTGGCCGGCGGTAACGTCTCCGTCACCAGCTTGTGTAACGGCACGCCGTTGCTGGTCGCGCGAGTGGCGGATCGAGCGTCGCTGGCGGTCAGCAGGGTCCTGCCCGGCGGGGCCGTCATGGCCATCTCACCGGATGGCTCGCGCTTGGCCAGGCAGACGGGCAGACTGGTCCAGCCCGACGATCCGAGCAGCGACATCGAGGCCGGTCCGCTGGAGATCGTCGATGTGGGCAGCGGCGCCACGCTCCAGCTCGAGGGCCTCTGCAGCTACAACTGGTCCGGCGAGGGTGGTGAGTCGCACCAACCCGCCAAGAACCCCGGTTGTGCCGAGTTCCCGGCGGAGCCCTTTGAGCTCTACACATGGCGGCTGCGCTGGTCGCCGGACGGATCGATGCTCGTCGCCGTCGACGCGGATCAGGCCTACTGGGCGGTATGGAACACGCACGATGGATCGCTGATCAGGGCGAGCACGGCGGTCGCCCGGCCCGGCGCGTTCGACGCGCGATTCACTGCCGATTCGAGCCATCTGGTCGTCTCGTACACCGGCTCGTCCGCGGACTACGGAGCCACGGTGGCCGATACGCTTGAGTCGATCTCGACCACTTCGTGGACCGTCGACGCGCAGCGCACACTCACCACGCAGGGCCTGCGCCTCGAGCTCGTCGGGCTGACGGACGACGGCGCGACGATCCTGGCCGTCTCCGGCTCCACCGGCACCGGCGTGGAGCGTGCCGGCACCGGCGAGCAGGGCATCTACTGGCTGGCCGCGGACACACTCGAGGAGAGCCGGCCCAGCCGGCCCAGCCTGCACATCGGCACGCTCAACACGGTGACCCTCAACGATCAGGGCACGCTGCTGGCGACGGGATCGGCCGACGGAACGGTGAGTGTCTGGGACGCCACGGACGGTCGCCTCGTCCACCAGCTGAACTTCCCCAACAACGAGATCAGCTCCCTCGGCTTCCTCACCGACAGCCACCTTGGCGTGCTCCTCGACGACGGCAACCTGCAGG
>CAZSWK010000114.1:0-5719 GCA_964610835.1 uncultured Anaerolineaceae bacterium
CCCTTCTGTTTGCCTCCGGTCGCTGTCTGCCGCAAACGGATCGAGCGATCGCTCCCGGGAACGGGGCCTCAGGCGGAGGCCGTGCCGTCCGCCAGGGCGCTCGGCACGGCCGCGTCGGCTTCGGACACTGTCCGGCCGGCCTCGCGGTAGGCAACGACCCTGAGCCCGGAGGAGACGGCGTACAGCAGCACGAACGCCGGATAGCCGAGCGAGACCGCGGCCGCGCCGGCCAACTGGCCGATGGACATGGCGCCGGATGTCTGGCCCAGGTAGCGGGCGTGCTGGCGCACCACGGCCGGGCCGCGGATGAGCCGGAACAGGCGCTCGTTGGCGGCAAGCATGCCCTGCGCGTAGCCGGTTGCCGCGAGCATCGCGGAGGCGATCAGGAACAGCGGCGCGGTGAGGGTGCCGGGCCACGCGAAGATCGGGAGAGCCATCGCGACGGCGCGCAGGGCGTACGAGTTGCGCAGCAACCTGTCCGTCGAAGCGTGCGCCAGGCGCGAGCCGACCAGCGCGGCCGTGGCAACCTGGGTGAGCGTGCCGATCGAGCCGATCATCATCGAGAAGCCCGCCGACAGCCCGACGACGGAGATCGCATACACGGACATCGTCGGCGCGAAACCCATGCCCAGCGCGTTGAGCACGCTGACGCGCAGGAAGCCGTTCAGCTCGACGGTCGTGCGCGCATCGGCAGCCAGCGCGGCTGGTGGCACGATCACGTGGCCGGGGTGGCGCAGACGCGCGAGTACCGCGATCTCGACCAGCCCGAGCGTGCCCGACACTGCGAGTGGCAGCGCATATGCCAGTACGCCGATCGAGTGGGACAACAGATCGAGCAGCGCGGCCATGGGCAGCAGCAGCAGGGCGCCGATGGCGAGCGAGACGGCCATCATGCGCGGGACGACCAGACGCCGGTCTTCCTCGGCCAGGACCGCCGAATGCCACGACAGCAGGTTTGCCCCGGCCACTGCCGAAAGCACACTGCCGAGCGCGATCATCGCCGCCAGCAGGACCACTGCCAGGATGCCGCTGATCAGGCCGGACCAGACGAGCGCGGCGAGTGCCGCGAACCAGAAGCCGCGCGGCTCGGCGATCGCGGCGAACAGGATGGTCAGGCCGCGCAGGTTGCCGTGGGTGCGATCGAGCAGGCGCGGCACGAGCATCTGCGCCATGCCGCCCACCAGCGGTAGCACGCCGAGGAGCACGGCGATCGGCGGCGGACAGCCGATGGCCAGCGCAAACGGAATGAGGACGTCGAAGCCGGCCAGCACGCCGACGACGCCCTGGGATAGGGCAAGGTAGTGATACAGCCGAAAACGACGATCAGAGAAACGACGCCAGTCGTCGAGGGGTGGCGCGGACAACACGGAGAGCCTCGGAAGACCCTGTCCACGGAGCCGGCCGATCCGGTCACCCGACCGTCGAGCCCTCTTCTCGCCGCCACGCCCTCACGGGCTGCCACCGGGAACGCAGATTGACGACCGCGTTCGCGAGACTCCAGAAGAACGCGCGAGAGCATAGCGGAGAAGAGCCGCACGCGTGCGTCGGCCACACGTACCGGTCAGCTGCGCCGTTGGGCGGTATCGTTGCCGGCATGTGCCGCAGCATCGTGACCCTACGCCGACCCGACCAGTCAGCCAGCGACGAGGAAATCCGCGCCGCCGCGCTCCAGTACGTGCGCAAGATCAGCGGCTATCGCGTGCCATCTAAGCGCAACCAGGTCGCGTTCGAGGCCGCCGTCGACGAGATAGCGCACGCCTCGCGTCACCTGCTCGACTCAGTCGGCGAGGTGCGTCAAGCCGGCTGACTGGGGGCGAGCCCCGCCGGACTGGTGGAGGCGCCACCTATCTGGCCATACTTGCGCCGCGTGCACGTTATGCGAAGAGGAGCGGCCAAAAGCCTGGGATTGGCCGCTGCGACATGTTCCGCAGGGCACCGCTCACGCTCAATGATGGCGCCCAGCGCCACTGGGTGTGCCCGCGGATGTCGCGGGAGATGACTTAGCGTTCATCGGGCGAGAATCTGATCAATTAGACGGCAAAGTAATTCGCGAGTGCCGCGGGCGCCGGGGTGTGCGCCGAGTGCCGAGTGCGCCGGACGCCGGGTGTGCGACCGGTCCAGTTGGCAGGTGGAACTGGCCGCCCAACCCCAATCTGGCCACGCCTGGGCCTCGATCGCGCAACGCCACCAGGTTGCTGTTGACACGGGGTGTAGCGCGCCCCTATCCTGCTCGTTCGCGCTCGCGCCTAGCCAGCCACAAGAGGAGTCGCAGTTCGAAATGTTGATGGTCAATCTCACCAGCGCCGCAGCCTGCGGGCTGCGATTCGACGCGCCTTTCGGCGCCGTCGAGCGCGGGAGATCTGTGCCCTCTTCGATCTGACAGACGGCGGCAATCGCCGGGGCAGATGGAGCCGGAGGGCCAGATGGGCCCCCGGCTTTTTTGATGCCCTGAACGCATCAGGCATCGCTCGAGCCGTCCTCCCGCCAGCCGTAAACCAGGGGCCCTGTCACCGGAGGTCGGAAGAACAGGAGCACCACCATGGTCTTCATACTCGAAACACCGGCACTCGATCAGGTCGAGCGACGACCCGTCGAGCCTGCGCGCGTGTCTGAGCCCGTGCGTGGCGTTCCGGCGCTGCGCATCGAACACCTGACCAAGCGCTTCGTCGTCGGAGGACGGCGCAAGCGCAAGAGCGTTCTCGCGGTGAACGACCTCTCGCTGCGCATCGAGCGTGGCGAGATCTACGGACTGTTGGGTGCCAACGGCAGCGGCAAGTCCACGTTCATCCGCCTCGTCAGCACTTTGCTGACGGTCGAGGAAGGCTCGGTCGAGGTCTTCGGGCACGACATCAAGCGCGACGAGATGGGCGTCAAGCGGCTGATAAATCGGGTCAGCGTCGACGCGGCCTTCTTCAAGAAGCTGTCGCCGAACGAGAACCTGATGTACGCCGCGCGGCTGTACGGCGTCGACCCGCGCTTCGCGCGCCGCGAGATCGTGCGGATCATGGCGCGCCTGGGCATCGCCCAGTCGCGCCTGGACCGTCCGTTGGAGCAGATGAGTCGGGGCATGCAACAGAAGGTCGCCATCGCGCGTGCCTTCCTGACCAGCCCGGTCCTGCTGCTCCTCGACGAGCCGACGACCGGCCTCGACCCGCGCTCGAAGCTCGAGGTACAGGGTTTCATCGAGGAGATCCGCGACCAGCACGACTCGACCATCGTGCTCACCACGCACGACCTGGACGAGGCCGAGCGCCTGTGTTCCCGGATCGGCCTGCTCAACGACGGGCGGCTGGTCGCGGAGGGCACGGTCGCTCAACTCACCACCAAGGTGGGCCGCGAGCGTGGCCTGCCGGCCACCCTCCAGGAAGTGTTCATGGCCCACACGGGCCGCTCACTCGACGATGACGTCGAGGAAGACGAACAAGACGATTAAGGCACGAAAGGTGAAAGAGATGTTTTCCGATCAGTACTACCAGGAACGCGACCGGCACCACCGGCGCTCACTGCGCGACGCGCTGCACGGGCAGCGATCCGTCGTACCCCAGCGGCCACCGCGCAGCATTTCGCGCGCGCTTGGCCACTCGATGATCAGGATCGGCAGCCGCCTGGCCGCCGACCCTGACGGTCAACGGGCCCGCCTGCCGTAAGGCGGCGGGCCCATAACCAACCGGAGACGAAAGCAATGACCGTTCTCACGCGCGAGTTGCAGGCGAGCTTCGCGTTCGTCGAGCGCAACTTCAACCTGTCCAAGCGCTACTGGGGCTGGGAAGTGGCCTTCATGGTCTACTCGGTCGCCGGGGCGTTGTCGGTGACCCTCATCGGGCGCGACCAGAACAGCCCGCGCCTGATCCTCTCGCTGATGATCGGCGCCACCTTCTGGAACTACCTGTCGGTGGTCTTCTCGGTCGTCGCCGAACAGATCAGCTGGGAGCGCTGGGAGGGCACCCTCGAATACACCATGATGGCCCCCGTTCGCCGGGTGTCGCAGCTGGTCGGCTCGACCTTCTTCGCCATCCTGTGGGGCCTGATCCACACCTTCGTCGTGCTGACCGTGCTGGTGCTCTTTTTCGGCATCGACCTGTCGCATGCCGACTTCGCCAGCGCTGGCGTACTCATGCTCATCGGCTCGCTGTCGATCATCGGCATCGGCATGATGGCCGCCGCACTGCCACTGCTGTGGGTCGAGCGCGGCGACCAGATGGTCTTCGTGCTGCAGTCGCTGCTGTTGCTGATCAGCGGCGTCTACTACAGCGTCACCATCCTGCCCGCCTGGATGCAGGCGATCGCCGCGTTCTCGCCGGCGACGTACATCCTCGACGGCGTGCGCCAGGCGCTCATCAGTGGTGCGCCGCTGTCGTCCATGGGCGGCCACCTGCTGCCGCTGGCAGCGATGGCAGTCGTATTCATCCCGCTCGGCGTGTGGGTGTTCGGCTGGGCCGAACGCTACGCGAAGCGAACAGGCAAGCTCAAGAGGGTTGGCTAGATGACCGATTTGCAGACCGATTTGCAGACACCGACCACCACCGCCGACGGCCGCCCGCTGCCGGCCGGCTTCCGGCTGCGGCCCTATAGGGACGAGTCGGACGTCGCCGCCGGCGTCGCCATCACCAACGCCGACATGGCCGCCGATGGCGTGCCGAACCGGGAGACGGTCGACGATTTCCTGGCCTTCGTACGCCATCCCAACGATGCCTTCGACCCGCAGCGGGACGTCGTGCTCGCCGAGGTGGACGGCCGGATGGTCGGCTACTCCGACAAGAACTGGGTCGACACGCGGGATGGCCTGCGCGAGTACCGCCTGGGTGCCGCGGTGCTCCCCGAGTGGCGCAACCACGGCATCGGGACGGTGCTGCTCGAAGAAAACGAGCGGCGTGCCCGCGACCAGGCCGCAGCCCATGCCAGCGGCCTGCCCACCGTCTTCGGCAGCTGGAGCAGCGATCGGCAGCACGCGCGCGTGGCCCTGCTGCAGAAGCACGGCTACGAGGCGGTGCGCTGGTTCTTCGAGATGACCCGGCCGCTGAGCGAGCCGATTCCCGATGTGCCACTCCCCGACGGCATCGAGGTGCGACCGGTCACACGCGAGACCGTGCGCCCCGTATGGAACGCCGACATCGAGGCGTTCCAGGACCACTGGGGCGGCTTCGACTCGTCCGATGAGCAGCTCGCGCGCTGGCTGTCGCGGCCCGGCTTCGATCCGACCCTGTGGGTGGTCGCCTACGATGGCGAACAGGTCGCCGGCGGCGTGATCAACGCCATTGAAACGGAGGAGAACGAGGCGCTCGGCACCAACCGCGGCTGGCTGCACAGCGTCTTCACCCGCCGGCCGTGGCGCAAGCGCGGGCTCGCTCGCGCGCTCATCGCCCGTTCGCTCGTGCTGCTGCGCGAGCAAGGCCTCGACCAGGGCATCCTGGGCGTCGACGCGGACAACCCGACCGGCGCGCTCGGCCTGTACGAGAAGATCGGCTTCACCGTGGCCGAGCGCTCGACGGCCTGGCGCAAGCCGTTCGACGTCTGACCATGCTCGACCAGTACGGCTGGGATGATCGCGCGGAGCGGCTCTACGAGCCACACCGGGAAATGGGCCGCCCCGCGCGGGTGCTGGTCGAGCATCGTGGGCGCTATCAGGTAGTGACCGAGTCGGGTGAGCGCGCGGCGGTGGTGTCCGGCCAGCTGCGCTACTCGGCATCGGGAGGCGAGGAACTGCCGGCCGTCGGCGACT
>CAZSWK010000114.1:5737-6839 GCA_964610835.1 uncultured Anaerolineaceae bacterium
GCCGCGGCGCAGCCAGTTCGTGCGACCGGCACCAGGCGGCAGCGGCGGTGGCCAGGTCGTCGCGGCGAACGTCGACGTGGTGCTGCTCGTGAGCGGCCTTGACCACGACTTCAACCCGCGTCGGATAGAGCGCTACGTGGCGCTCACCCTGTCGGGCGGCGCCGAGCCGGTGATCGTCCTCAACAAGGCCGATGTCTGCGATGACGTGGCCGGCCGGATCGCCGATGCCAATGCGGTGGCCCCCGGCGTGCCGGTGCGCGTCGTCGCGGCTCGCAACGGCACCGGGATGGCGTCGCTTACACCGCTGCTCGAGCCGGGCCGTACCGTGGCGCTGCTCGGGTCGTCGGGCGTGGGCAAGTCCACGCTGGTCAACGCGCTGCTGGGTTGGCAGCGTCAGCAGACCGGTGACGTGCGCTCCGACGATCAGCGCGGCCGCCATACCACTACCGCGCGTGAGCTGGTGCGGTTGGAGTCGGGGGCGCTGCTCATCGATTCGCCGGGCATGCGCTCGGTCGGCATGTGGGACAACGAGGGTGGCGTCGCGGCTGCGTTCGCGGACATCGACGCGCTCGCGACTGGCTGCCGCTTCACCGACTGCTCACATGATGGTGAGCCGGGCTGTGCCGTGAGTGCCGCGATCGGCGACGGGCGGCTGGCTGCTGCGCGCCTGGAAAGCCGGCGCAAGTTGGCGCGCGAAGCCGCGGCCGAGGCGCGCAAGCACGATGCCGCGCTGCGCGCCGGCGAGCGGCGACGCTGGAAGATCATCCAGAAGTCGGTCCGCAACCACGCCCGCATGAAGTACGGGCCGGAGACCCGCTAGGGCCAGGGGCGGCTGCGAACCGGCGCCGCGTTCCGAACCACCGCTGATGCACGCGCCGCATCACTTTGGCGCAATTCCTGCAGGAAGGTCAGCCCACAACGGCGTTTGTGAGCCGGGTTTGTTCAGAGAATTGGCCGACCGCGAACCTCTGTGTGCATCACGTGCGCGCGGTGGGTGCCAGGCGCTTGCGTCGGGCCCGGGGTCAGAAGGGCAGCCGGCCCGAGGCAGCGACCTGTTCGAGCCACGGCCGCTCGCGCTCGATCGTCGTGCCGCGGCCGTGGC
>CAZSWK010000115.1:0-6739 GCA_964610835.1 uncultured Anaerolineaceae bacterium
GGGCACCTGTTCGAGATCAGCGAGTACCGCAGTCCCGTCGATTCCTAGGTCACGCGGCGGACGGCAGGCGCGGCGAGATCCTCAACTGACCGGGCTGATTACCGTGAAGCCGAGATCACGCGCGGCGGCTGCCTGACGTTCGTCGTAGGTCACGAAGGCGTCGATCTCGGGTCCCAGGCGCAGAGCGGACGCGATGTGAATGGCGTCGAGTGCTCGCAGCTCGGACGTGCCGGTCGAAGCGGCAACGCGTGCGAGTTCGGCATCCAACTCGACGAAAGCGACGCGCGACAGCACCGGTTGCGGATCCGCCGCGGGATTCGCCCTGGCGACTGCCTTACCGACCTCGACCACCGCAACGCGACTCGATATCAGGCCGTGGCCCTGGACGTGGTCGCGCAGGGCGGCCGATTCGCTTTCCGAGATGACCAGTTTGGTGATCGCCGAGGCATCCAGGTAGAGGGTGCTCAGCGGGTGTCTCCTCTCCGCTCGGCGAGCAGCGCTTCAGTGGCCGTTGTCCCCGTGGTCGGCGGCATCGCCGGCGGCAGCCGTGAGGTGTCGGAGTTCAGGGCTGCGGTGACATGGCCCTCTTCGATCAACCGCGCCAGGCTCGGTTGGCTCGTTGCGATAGGTCGCAGCTGGGCGACCGCGCGGCCGAAAACGGTGACCTCGAAGCGCTCACCGGCCTCGACTCGGGCAAGGTACTCGCGCAGTCGATGTCGCAGCTCGCGCATCCCGACCTGGTCCATGTGACACACTGTAACACACATTTGGACGGCGATGGGCCCACAGTGGGCGTTATCAGCCCGACGAGTAACTGAATCGAGACCGGTTCAAGCCGCCGCTGGACCGATTTCAGTCCTTGAGAAGGTAGAGCGCGAAGACCAGCGCGCTGCGGGCGACGATGGCGTGTGGCGTGCCGGCCTGCATGTGCAGCCATGCGTCCCGCTCGAGCGGGTAATGGTCGCCGGCGACGGTCAGCTCCCCTTCGCCCGACAGGACGTGCACGATTGCCGGCCGGGCCGACGTGTGCTCCGACAGCTCCTCACCCGGTGCCATGGCGAACAGCACCAGCTCGAAGGAATCCGCCTTGGTGATCGTCTGCGAGTGGATGCCGCGCCTGGGCGGCTCGGCCTCGGCGGCCAGGTTCGGGAGGAACGCGTATGACTCGTCCATGAGATGAGCCTATAAGAACGTGATCAGTACCTTGCCGCTGGCTTTGCCCTGGTCGACCCAGGCGAGGGCGTCGGCCGCCTCCTCGAGCGGGAAGCGGCGATCGATGCGCGGCTCGAGTGTCCCGGCGGCCACAAGCCGGAGCAGCTCCTCGATGTCGGCCTGCTTGAACGGCCGCCACGAGAGCATCAGGCCAATCGTCTTGCGCGTCGCCAGCTTGTACGCCGGCTGCTGCACGGCCAGAGAGAGCAGCCACCAGCCCGAGCCACCCATCGCCTGGTAGACGCCGCGCGGCTTGAGCGCCTTGCGCCAGCGACCCAGGGCCTGGTGGGCGTGGACGTCGACGATCCAGTCGTAGGGCTGGGCTGGCCGCGTGTAGTCGGTCGTCCGGTAGTCGATCACCTCGTCAGCGCCGAGCGAGCGCATGAAGTCGGCCTTGTCGCCGTTGCCTACCGCTGTGACGTGTGCGCCGCGGGCTTTGGCCAGTTGGACGACGAAGGGGCCAACGTTGCCGGTGGCCCCGACCACGAGCAGGCGATCACCCTTCCCCACCGTCCGACCGTTGCCCAGGCGCAGTCCCTGGATGGCCAGGTTGGCCGAGTGCGGCAGCGTCGCGGCAGTCTCAAACGGGATGCCTTCCGGGATCGGCAGCCATGCCTTCGCCGGCGCGGCCACGTACTCCGCGAACGCGCCGGCGCCGTACGGGTAGAGGTCGGCAAAGACGCGATCACCGACCTTGAGGTCTGTGACGCCCTCCCCTACTGCCTCGACCACGCCGGCGGCGTCGACACCGACGCGCTTCTGCCGTGGCCGGCGCGGCCCCAGGAACAGGCGCAGGATCCGTGGCTCGGGGATGAGCGAGTCGAGATCGACGCGGTTGACCGACGCGGCGTGCAGCTTGACCAGGATCTGGCCGGGCCCGGGCGCCGGCTTCTCGAGGTCGCGCACCTCGACGACCTCTGGTCCGCCCCAGCGCTCGCGCCACGCCGCCCGCATCGCCAGGTTGAGCGGGCTAACGCGAGATGACGAGTTGCTCGGCGCCGTCCTGTGCCGACACGTCGAGCGTGGCGTCGTCGAGCGCCTCTGCCACGGCGGGCGCGATGTAGGCCGTCAGTCCCTGCTGCTGGGTGACCTGATCGCCCGGCTGCGCCTCGGGCGCGAAGCTCAGCGCGAGGCTGGGCTGAGTCTCGCCTTCTGGCAGGGCCGCCGAAAGTCGGACCGCGTAAGTGTCCGGTGTTCCGGTCTGCTCGCGTGTCTCGATCAGCTTCTGCGCGGCCTTCTCGGTAATGGTGAGCATTCAGCGTCTCCTTTCCGGCTGGAAGGGCAAACCCCTACCCTGCCCTCTGACACCCAGCGCTGTCAAACGCCATGCCAACAAGTGCATGCCCCCAGGCGCACGATGGCTACTGGCTCGACTGGGGAAGCTCAGAAATCCTGGGCGACGACAGGTCCGGCAACGTGTCGAGCACAGGCTGTCGTAGCGAGCTGGACAGCACCACCAGGACGAGTGCCACAACTGCCACCGCGATGCCGTGTAGCTCCCATCCCTGAACCTCGTCGATGCCCCTGCTGAGTGGCGTGAACCCGTTCAATGCGGCATGTGTCAGGCCGGTCAGCAGCGCGCTGCCCCCGGAGCCGAAGTAGACCCAGGTCAGGATCACCAGGCTCCTGTCGCTGGCCGAGGCCGGTGCGACCTGGTTCATCGAGAGTCGTTGGGAAGAAAGCGACTCGGCCGACACCGTGCGCGAGCGCATTCGCCGCGGCCCTCCCCGACTCTAGGCACGCGGCCAGCGCGTCCAGCGCCGAGCGTTCAGGGCCGGCTGGCCTGACCGCCGCCGAATCGCGGATCGAGCGCAGTTGCAGCCGCCGCCATATGCACCAATTGGACGATATGGGTCCAGCGTTTTGGCGTGGACGGAGCCTGGGCGTGTTATGGCGTCCCATCTCCCGTCATCTGGACGCGATTGGAGCGATCTGGCACAAAGCCGCGCGTGAGAGCCCGCAGCGGCGGAAATGATGGACGAGATACGTCCAAATGGCGCAAACGAGGTAAACGGAGGCCCGCAAATGTTGTGCGGGCCGGCGCGATCGGAGTGCCACGACGGAGGCCAATGGGCGCGCCACCCGAATTTCAGGCCGGCGAGCGAAACCAAAAACCCGTCTCCACGAGCAGCGGCCTTGAGCCGCGCGTCGTACGAAACGAAAGCACGGATCCGGGTCCGCCTCGTCGAGCGCCGTCGACAACAGTGACCGCGCCAGGGCGCCGGGATTCGTGTGGGTGCGCTCGAAGAGCCTGCGCAGCTTCGCGGTGCGCCTCCACCGCGACCGATCATTGAGGCGAGGTCAGACTGGGTGAACGGCCAGTCAAGGCGGACGCGGTCGAGGCGAGCGAGCCGGTTTTGATCAGGCGAACCGCGCACAGCCAGCGATCGATCCGAGCCTCGTCCGTCGCGCCGCTGTCGCTCACCGCGCGCTCAGTCGTCTGAGTCGGCGACCCTCATGCTCCCTGGCCGCTGAAGGTCACCGCGAGCCGGACGGCGTCCTCGGTTCGAGGTCGGGTGGCAGGCTCCAGCTGCGCAGGTTGCGCATGTAGTTCGCCCGCTCGAAGGCTGATGGGTCGGCGACGGAGGCCGCGCTTGCGCTGCCACGCAGCTGGCGTACCGACTCGTACTCGTGCTCGACCAGCCACGCCTGCAGCTCCGCGGCCATCGTGCCCAGGTAGGCCGGACCGTGGTGCAGGAGCGCCGACGTGGTCATCGCGACATCGGCGCCCACCGCGATCAGCTTGAGCGCGTCCGTCCCGCTCCACACGCCGGATGTCGCGGCCAGCGACACGTCGCTTCCGAGCTGGGCGCGCAGGATGCCGATCCAGCGCAGCGACTGGCGCGCATCGGCCGGCCGGGAGAGCTCGTGGCTGGCGATCACGTCGAACGTGTCGAGGTCGAGATCTGGCTGGTAGAAGCGGTTGAACAGGACGAGCCCGTTCGCGCCGGCGTCAACGACCCGCGCCGCGAACGAGGCGAGCGCGGTGTAGTGCGGGCTGAGCTTGACGGCAAGCGGAACGTCAACCGCCGCGCGGACGGCCGTGATGATCTCCAGATCGGAATCTTCCACGTCCGCCGGCGAGAGGTGCGGGTCGGCCGCGAGGTGGTAGATGTTGAGCTCGATCGCGTCGGCGCCGGCGTCGGCAAACAGTCGGGCATAGCGCACCCAGCCACCTTCGCTGGTCGCGTTGAGGCTCGCGATCAAAGGAACGGAGATCTGCGCCCGCACGTTTGCGAGGTTGGCCAGGTAGCGCTCGCCGGCGTCAATCAGCTCGGGCATTGCCGGGAAGTAGTCGAGCGCCTCCGCGAATTGGTTGGTCCCCTGCTCGAGAGCGGCGTTCAGGCCGAACTCCTCGGCCCGGATCTCTTCCTCGAAGAGCGAGGGCAGGACGATCGCGCCGGCTCCCGAGGCTTCGAGCAGCGCGGCGGCCTGGGGCTTCGCCGTCAGTGGCGAGGCCGATGCAACGAGCGGCGAGCGAAGCTCCAGGCCCAGATAGCGGGTGCTGGTGTCGAGGGTCATGACGCCACCCGGTCGGTCGGTCGCGAACCGGCGTCGCTCTCGACTTCCTCGCGCACCTCGGGCGGCGGTAGGTGCGGCACGGTGCGGCTGACCCCGGCGAGCTGCTCGTAGTAACGCCATCGTTCATCGACATCGGCCTGGGCCAAAGTGGCCAGCTCCGCGGCGCGCTCCGGGTGCGTTCGCTCCAGAACCGCGAAGCGTGTCTCCGAGGCCATGAAGTCGCGCAGCGGCATCGACGGCTTCGTGGAGTCGAGCTTGAATGGTTGGCCGTCCTCGATCTCAGACGGTCGGTAGCGGTACAGCGGCCAGAAGCCCGAGCGCACGGCGTCCTTCTGGTGGCTCATCGAGAGCGACATGTCGATGCCGTGCGCGATGCACGTCGAGTAGGCGATAACGAGCGACGGCCCGGGCCACGCGTCGGCCTCGAGCAGCGCACGCAGCGTCTGCTGGTCGTTGGCACCCATCGAGACCTGCGCCACGTAGACGTTGCCGTAGGCACGCGCGATCGCGCCCAGATCCTTCTTGGTCAGGCCCTTACCAGCGGCGGCGAACTTGGCCACGGCCCCGCGCGGCGTCGCCTTGCTGGCCTGCCCGCCGGTATTCGAGTAGACCTCCGTGTCGAGCACCAGGATGTTCACGTTCCGACCGGAGCTGAGCACCTGGTCGAGCCCGCCGAAGCCGATGTCGTACGCCCAGCCATCACCACCGATTATCCAGATGCCCTGGCGGACCAGGCTGTCGGTGAGAGCGAGCAGCGAGCGCGCCTCGGCGCTCGACGACGCCAGCTTCTCCAGCGCATCCCTGACCCGGCCCACGCGCCCGCGCTGGCGGCGGATCTCTGCCTCGTCGGCCTGGTCTGATTCGAGCACCTGGGCGACGAGCTCGCTGCCGATCTCCGGGGCGAGCGCCTCCAGCAGGCGGCGTGCCTGATTCGTCTGCGCGTCAAGCGCCAGGCGAAAGCCCAGGCCAAACTCCGCGTTGTCCTCGAACAGCGAGTTGTTCCACGCCGGCCCGCGGCCCAGCGCGTTGACCGTCCACGGCGTCGTCGGCAGGTTCGCACCGTAGATCGAGGAGCAGCCGGTCGCGTTGGCGACGACCATCCGATCGCCGAACAGCTGGCTTACCAGTCGGATGTACGGCGTTTCGCCGCAGCCGCTGCACGCGCCGGAAAACTCGAACAGCGGCTCGAGCAGCTGACTGCCCTTGACCGTATCCGGTGACACGAGGCCATCCTCGAGCTGCGGGATGGTCTGGAAGAAGTCCCAGCGCTCGCGCTCGACGTCGCTGTGCTCGAGAACGGGCTCCATGTTGATTGCCTTGTGCCGCACTTCCGTCTTCGACTTCGCCGGGCAGACGTCGACGCAGACGCCGCAACCGGTGCAATCGTCGGGCGCCACCTGGATCGTCAGCCGATGGCCGGGTAGCTCGCGCGACCGGAACTCCTTGTGGATGAAGCTGGCCGGCGCACCCGCGAGCGACGACTCGGGGAAGACCTTCATGCGGATCGTCGCGTGCGGACAGACCATCGCGCACTTGCCGCAGTCAATGCAGATCGCCGGATCCCAGACGGGGATGGTCTGCGCGATGGCGCGCTTCTCGTACTTGGTCGTCCCGCTCGGGAAGGTGCCATCGACCGGCAGAGCGCTGACCGGCAACCGGTCCCCTTCGCCCGCCATCATCACCGCCGTCACGCGCTCGACGAACTCGGGCGCCTGCTCGGGCAGCACGAACCCGCTTGCGCCATCGCCGGTTGGCTTGCCGAGCGGCACCTGGGCGAGGCCCGCCAGGCTGCGGTCGATGGCCGCGTAGTTGCGCGCGACGACGGCCTCGCCCCGCTTCGAATAGGTCTTGTCGACGAAGCGCTTGATCTGGGCAATCGCCTCGTCCGCCGGCAGGACACCGGCAAGTTGGAAGAAACAGGGCTGCATGATCGTGTTGATCCGGTTGCCCATGCCGGTCTCGGCGGCGACGGCGAACGCGTCGATGGCCCACAGGTTGATGTGCT
>CAZSWK010000116.1:0-1725 GCA_964610835.1 uncultured Anaerolineaceae bacterium
GTGCTGGCCGCAGCGATCCCATTCCTGCGCCGCGGCGACCGCGCCGCGCTGGCACCCGACTGGCAGTCGTTCATCAGCCTGCGCGGCTACCTGACCTTGATCGGCGCTCTCCTGGGCAGCGCGCTGGTCCTCGCCGCGCTTTTCGCCGACCCGCTGCGCCGGCTGCTCGACGACGCATCGTCGAACCTGGCGCCCTACCTACGCCGTTCCTGAGCCGCGCTCGAAGCGGCACGCCACGATGCGGTCGGCGTTCAGTCCGGCGCGCTCGACCAACCGCCCCGCGATTGCCTCCGTCGCAGGAGCAAAGAACCACAGCGTGACCTCGTCGCCGGGCACGGTCACCGATAGCAGCAGGGCAATCCGATCACCGTCGCGCGAAAGGGCCTCCGCGGCCAACCGCACGCGGTCGATCGACTCACTCAGTGAAACGTCAGGGGCAAGGTACCCTTCGACCATGACGCCGGGTAGCGCGGCCGCATCTGGCGCGTCGGGCAAGTCCATGGGCGCCGATGCTAGGCGGGCCGGCGAGCGCGAACATCCGGCGAATCCCTACTCCGCGGCTGCAAAGGGCGGCGCCATCGTGGGGCGCGAGGCCGAACTCGGCGCGATCGAGGCGTTCCTCGATCGCGTGCCGGACGGGGCCTGTGCGCTGGTTATCGAGGGCGAAGCAGGCATCGGCAAATCCACGCTCTTGCTGCAGGCACTTGCGAGTGCGCGCCGGCGCGGATGGACCGTGCTCAGCGCTCGCCCGGTTGAAGCCGAGACCGGCCACTCCTACGCCGCGCTGGCCGATCTGCTGGCCCCGATCGCCGAAGAATCGCTCGGCGGCCTGCCCGAGCCGCAGCGGCGGGCGCTCGACCAGGTGCTGCTGCGCGAGCCTGTGCCTGCCGGTGCCAGCATCGATGGGCGTGCCGTGGGCGCCGCCACGGTGGGGGCAATCGCCGCGCGCGCCGCCGCCGGTCCGCTGATCATCGGCATCGACGACGTGACCTGGCTCGACAGTGCCAGCGCGCGGGTGCTCGGCTCCCTGGTGCGCCGGCTGGGCGGGGCGCCGGTCGGGGTCATCGTCACCAATCGAACGAGTGAGCCCGCCGAGGTGCCGTTGGGTCTCGAGCGGGCGCTCGGCCGGGAATCCGTCGAGCGCCTCGAGTTGGGTGGCCTGTCACGCGGCGCGCTCCAGCAGCTGATCCACCGCAGCCTGGGCCTGACGTTCGCGCGGCCGATCCTCAACCGATTGCACGCGGCGTCGGCCGGCAACGCCTACGTTGCGCTCGAGATTGCACGTGCCATGGGCCGCCTGCCACGGCCGGCGCGCCTCGACGAGCAACTTCCGGTGCCGGCCACCGTTCGCGCGCTGGTCCACGATCGCCTGAACGGCCTGGCCCCGGACGTGCGCCTCGCACTGCTGGCCGTGGCGGCGAGCGTCGACCCAGCGCTCGACGATGTCGCGGCGGTGATCGGCGACGGTCCGCGGGCGGAGACGGCCCTCGCCACCGCCGAGGCCGCCGGACTGCTGGTCGCACAACGCGGCCGCTACCGAGCCGCCCACCCGCTCATCGCCTCGACCATCTATGCCGAGTCCGACTCGGCCCAGCGGCGCTTCGTGCACCAGCGCCTGGCGGCTGCGGCACGGGACCCGGAGGACCGCGCTCGCCACCTGGCGCGGACGGTCACGGGGCAGGACGAGAACATCGCGCAGGAACTGGAGAGCGCCGCACGCGAGAC
>CAZSWK010000116.1:1825-6591 GCA_964610835.1 uncultured Anaerolineaceae bacterium
GCGCCCGACCGCGAAGCCGAACGCTTCGCAACCGTCGCGTTGGCCGA
This sequence comes from uncultured Anaerolineaceae bacterium, assembly GCA_964610835.1. Classification (GTDB taxonomy): domain Bacteria; phylum Chloroflexota; class Limnocylindria; order Limnocylindrales; family CSP1-4; genus JALYGJ01. The sequence goes on from CAZSWK010000116.1 coordinate 1,873, forward strand.
CGCCGGTGATGACGCGAGCCTGGCCGCGCGGATCGAGGCCATGCTGGCCGTCTTCTGCGTCGAAATGCCCATAGCCGCCGGTCACGCGGCGGCGGCCGTGGCGCTGGCCGGGAAAGGCGGCAAGAGGGTCGACCCGGCCGTCCGGGCGCTGGCGATCTGGCAGCGCGTGCTGGCCGAGGCGTACATGGGCCACCCGCCACGAGCGGAGCTGATCGCGCAGGCACAGGCGGTGGAGCCCATCGACGATCCGACCGAGGCACCCACGGCGCCCGGCATCTGGTCGCTGGCACTGGGCCGCTTCGACGAAGCACGTGCCTTCTTCAGGGACCTCCTGCAACGCGGCGCGATCACCGGGGCGTCGACGTCCGAGGCGGATCTCGAGGCACGCCTGGCGGAGGTTGAGCTAGTGGCCGGTGGCTGGGACGCTGCCCTGGAACACGCCGAGCGTGCGCGCACGGCCGCGGCCGAACTGGAACAGGCCATGCCGCCGGCGGCCGCGCGCGTGCGAGCGACCATCGCTGCCCGGCGCGGCGACTTTGCCGCGGCCCGGGCGCTGGTCCGCGACAACCTCGAGGCCGACGACGCGATCAGCGACCCGCTGGTCAGGGCAGCCTGGCTGCAGACCGCCACCGCCGTCGAGTCGGCCGCCGGCGATCACGCGGCGGTCGACCGCTACGCGGCCGAGGCGCGCCGCGTGCTGGGCGAGATCGGCGTGTCCGAGCCGCTGCGCTTCGACACCACCGCGGAACAGGCGGAGGCACTGGTCGCGCTGGGACAGCTCGACCGTGCCGCTGACCTGCTGGCTGAGCTGGAGCGGCGTTGCGCCGTGCTGCCGCGCGCCTCCTGTTCGGCGACGGCCGCCATGATCTTTGCGTTGCTGGCGAGCGACGAGGACGAGGTCGCGCGGGCGTTGGGGCTGACGGCGCCGGCGCTCGACGAGTCTGCCGGCTGGCCCACGTTCGAGCGGCTGCGCGCGCTGCTGGCGCGTGGTGCGCTGCAGCGCCGGCGCCGCGATCGGCGAGGAGCGACCGCGTCGCTCGAACTTGCCCTGCGCCTCGCCGAGCAGCTCGGCGCGGCGCCGTGGCGGGACCGGGCGCTGGCCGAGCTGGAGCGCATGGGCAGCCGGCGCGGCGCGTCGCTCGAGTTGACGCCCACCGAACGGCAGGTGGCCGAGCTGATCGCCGCCGGCGCAACGAACCGTGAAGCTGCGGCGCAGCTGTACATGAGCCCCAAGACGGTCGAGGCGCACCTGTCGCGTATCTACGGCAAGCTCGGCATCGCGTCGCGCGCCGAGCTTGGCCGGCGCATGGTGGAAATAGGGAATCGCCCGATGTAACCGCGCCGCGGCCTGCCTACGGTCGCCTCATGCACCCACGCAGAACTTCCTCGTTCGCTGCGCTGGCCGTAGCCGGTCTGGCGTTGATCCTTGCCGCCTGTGGCTCGTCGAGCCCGGCGCCGGCCCAGACGGCCGGGCCCGGCCAGAGCACGGCCCCCGGTCAGACCGCGCCTGCATCGGCCGCCGCCGTTGGCGGCGGCGGCCTGGGCCAGGCCGTGCAGCTCAACTTCGATCCATGCACGCTGATAACACAGGCAGAGGCCAAGACCGCGCTCGGCGTCGACGTCAACCCGCTCTCGACCGACAACGGCGGCGGTGGGGCGTGCAACTACCTGGGTGTCGGCAGCCCGAGTCACCTGCTGGCATCGCTGCCCAGCAGCGCCGACTGCAACCTGCTGTTCCTGCAGATCGACAGCAACCTGTTCGGCGATGTCCAGAAGCGCGTCGACGGGATCGGCGACGGCGGCATGATCGTGACCGGCGAGGGCAACCTGCAGATCGCCATCCATCACGGCTGCTTCGAGCTCGACGGCGCCACCGCCGATGGACCGCTGGCCGACTCGGCCATGCTCGACCTCGCCCGGACGGCCGCTTCCCGCGTGCCCTAGGCGTCCCGTGCGGCTGTTCGCCACCATCGCTGTAGTCCTGTGTGTCGCCCTGGTGGTCGGCTGCGCCAGCCCGACTCCGACCAACCCACCCAACAGGACACAGCCGCCAAGCGCTGCGCCAAGCGCTGCGCCCACCGCCTCGAGCACGTCTCGGGGCAAGGAGGTTGGCTCACTGCCGCTCGAGGAATGCGACCCCTCCGGCTACGCCGCCTGCGACGAGCAGCGCGCCCTCATAGAAATACCGCTGCTGGGCACCGGGACGGCTTTGACGTACTCATCCGAGTGGGCAGCTGGCCGCCTGGATCGCCCGGTCTGGGACCAATCTGCCTTGGGTATCGCCGGCTGGTCGCTGGACGTCCTCCAGCGTTACGACGCGACCAACCACGTCCTGCTCGGCGGCGACGGCTCGTGGCGCATCGTCGAACCGATCGAGCTGCCCTCGGGCGAAACCGCCATCGCCTCCTGGGACGGACAGTACGTGTACGTGTTCGACTCGGCGGGCAGGCACGTGCGCACCGTGGATGGGATCAGCGGCGCCACGCTCCTGACGATCACGTACGACGACGCCGGGCGGCTGTCGGCGATCGACGGGGACCTCGCCGGCCAGCCGATCAGCGTCCGCGTCCAGCGCACCCCGAACGGGGCACTGGAGAGCATCGCCAGCGCGGCGGGCGGCTCGACGGACCTCGGCCTGAGCACGACGGTGGACGAGGTGGGCGACCTGACGACGGTAACTGCTCCCAACGGAGCGTCGGTGCGCATGACGTGGGCTCCAGGAGGGCTGCTCAGCTCGACTGTCGGCCCGACCGGGGCGGTCACCCAGTACACGTACGACGATGCCGGCCGCCTGGCATCGGTCAAGGACCCTGACGGTGTCCGTCTCGCCTGGCAGCGCACCACGACCAGTGACGGCATTGAGGTGCGTGCCTCGACTGCCGGCGGCGCCACATGGACATATCGCGCGGCGGCTGCCGGCGGCGCGATTGAGCGCACCGTGGTCGACCCAGGCGGTGCCACGACCGTCGTCACCGAAGATGCCGACGGGCACCGTGCGGTTTCCCTGCCAGACGGCACGACTCTGGACATCGGCGCGCAGCCGGATCCGCGCTGGGCAATGCAGGCGCCGGTGTTGACCCCGTACGTGGAAGCACGCTCGGACGGTGTCGGCCACCGGGTCGAGACCTCGCGCACCGCGGATGTGGCAGGCGGTGCATCGCCGTTCGGCGCGGCGAGCACGACGACGATCATCAGCGACGGCGCGACGTGGATCCAGGCCTGGGATCCGGGGGCACACGCGGTCGAGCTGACCGATCCCGATCAGCGGGTCACGACGACGATCCTGGATAGCGCCGGAAGAGTGACCGCCCTCACTGCGCCCGGCCAGCCGGCGCTCGCATGGACATATGACGGACAGGGTCTTGTCGCGTCGCAGACGGTCGGCACCGGCGCGACGGCCAGGTTGACCAGCTATTCGTATGACGCTGCCACCGGCACGATGCAGGTGACGTTGCCAGACGGCAGCGTCGAGACACTGTCGGTCGACCAGGCGGGCCAGACCGTCCGCAGCGCGACAGCTGATGGTGCGACCCAGACGCGTGTCTACGACGCCGCCGGTCGGCTGGTGCAGGTCACACCACCTGGCCGGCCTTCCTTCACGCTGGGCAGCAGCGCCGGTGGTCGTCCGACCGCGTGGCTGCCGCCGATCGAACCCGGCGACAGCTCGTACGAGATGGACACCTACAACGCCGACGGTCGGCTGGCCAGCGTTGCCGGGCCGGGCGATCGCGCGCTCAGCTACAGCTACGACGAGGCGGCCCGGTTGGTCGGCGTGCATACCGGCGCCGGCGACATCAGCTTTGGCTACGACGCGGTTTCGGGACTGCTGACGTCTTCGACGGCGCCAGGTGGCGTGGCCGACGGCTTCTCCTATGCCGGAGACCTGCTCAGTGGGGTGACCATGAGCGGACCGGTGCGGGGCAACGTGACCGCTGCCTACGATTCGGCTGGCCGGCTGTCATCGGTCACGGTCGACGACCAGGGTCCCTTGCTGATGACGTATGACGCGGCCGGCTCACTGACGGCACTGGCCGACCTGGCTCTCGCTCGCGACCCGACGAGCGGTCTGGTCACGGACAGCACGATCGGTGTCGTTGGCGCCCACGTCGAATATGACGACCAGGGTCGCGTGACCAGCTCGACCACGACCATCTCGGGCCAGGTCGTGCAGCGGCGCGACTACACATATGACGCTCTGGGCCGCATCGCCAGCGTGACCGCCGCCGCCGGGTCGTCGGCCGCCAGCCACGTGACCACGTATGGCTACGACGCTGGCGGCGGCGTGGCGACCGTCACCACCGACGGCAACCCTGACGAAACCGATGCGTATGACGCCGCCGGCAACCGCATTGCGGTGCAGGCATCCGCGGGTCAGGTGGCGGCAACATACGACGATCGCGAAAGGCTGCTCGCGTGGGGCGACACGACGTTCAGCTACGCACCGGACGGCGCGCTGCTGCAGGAGAGCGGCCCGGCGGGTGTCACCGCCTTCCAGTACGACGACACCGGGGCGCTCCGCTCGGTGACGCTGCCCGATGGCCGGCATATCGGCTACCTGGTCGACGCGGCCCTCCATCGTGTTGGGCGCACCGTCGACGGAGCGCTCGAGTCGGGTTACCTGTACGGCGTCGATGGACGGCTGGTCGCCGAGCTCGACGGCGCGGGCAACATCGTGGCGCGCTTCGCCTGGGACGACGCCGGCCGCCTGGCACTCATGGT
>CAZSWK010000117.1:0-6355 GCA_964610835.1 uncultured Anaerolineaceae bacterium
TGGTCCCCTTGTTCGTGGCCGCCTACGCGATCGCCGGCGAACGCCAGCAGGCCACCCTGGAACCGGTGCTGACCACGCCGGTAAGTAGCGAAGAGTTGCTGCTCGGCAAGGCGATCGCCGCCCTCGTGCCGGCGTTGATCGTTTCCTATGCCGTTTTCCTGGCCTTCGCCGGCGTCGTTGTGGTCTTCGCGCAGCCGGGCGTCCCAGCGGCAGTCCTGCGCGGCTCGGACCTGCTGGCCCAGCTCATCTACACACCCCCGCTGGTGGGCTGGTCGATCTGGGTTGCGATGGCCATCTCCACCCGCTCGACCGACGTCAGGGTGGCCCAGCAGCTCAGCCTGCTGGCGAGCATTCCGCCGGTCATCGTGACGGTGCTCATCGCCCTGAATGTCATCGAGGCCTCGATCGGTTTGGCGGCCGGCGCCTTGGCCCTGCTTATCGTCCTGAACTGGGTTGGCTGGCGTGCCGCGACGCGACTCTTCGTCCGCGAACGGCTGATCGCGGGCACGATGTGACGGCGCCACGTCGCGGCGCGCTGTCGTCGCTCTTCGAGGCACCGTGGCCGCATCAGCTGATCGGCTGACCACCCAGCTGCCGGGCCGCGCCACTCGTGTCGCGATCCGCTGTGAAGCTGGCGCTTTCCGTCATTTGTCGGCTACTTCGACACTACGCGGATCCTGAGCCCGGTTCCGGGGGCCGGTTGCACACCTCCACGCTTGGCCTTCGCTGGCCGCGGCCACGCTCGCGGCCGGTTCGCAGCTGGGATCCGCGTAAGGTCGGCGGAGCCAACATCTGACAGAAAGTGCCGGCCGGCCGATGGAGGAGGGTCGTAACGGCTCCCCGCCGGACTAGTCGAGCTCGACGGCCTCGCGCCAGCGGGGCACATAGGTGGGCAGCCCAAGCGCTTCGATCTTGGGCCCGATCGCGGCCTGGGCGTCGGGATCGCCGTGCACCAGGAAAACGCGGCGCGGCCGGCGACCGTAGGCAAAGTTGCGCAGCCAGGCGAGGATCTGCGGCTCGTCGGCGTGGGCGGAGAAGCCGGCGATCGAGCGCACCTGGCAGCGCACCTCGACGGTCTGGCCCTCGACGCGGACCTGCTTGGCGCCGTTCTGCAGGCTCTCGCCGAGCGTGCCGTGAGCCTGGTAGCCCACGAACAGGATGGTCGCCACCGGATCGTCGACCAGATCACGCAGGTGGTTCACGATGCGGCCGCCGGTCAGCATCCCGTTCGAGGCCACGATCATGTACGGCCGCTTGGCGTGGGCAATCTTCTGCGAGTCCTTGAAGTCGTTGGTCACGGTCTGCTTGGGATAGTCGAGCGGCGTGCCGCCGGCGCGCTGGATGCGGCTGGCCTCCTCGTCGTAATAGTCGGTGTGGCGGCGGTAGATGTCGGTTGCCTTGGACGCCATGGGCGAATCGAGGTAGAGCGGCAGGAGCGGGATCTTGCCCTCGTCGATCAGCCGGTCGAGCTCATACACGATGTCCTGGGTGCGACCGATGGCGAACGAGGGCACCAGCAGCACCCCTTTGCTCTGGGCCACGAGCCGCACCGTCTGGGCCAGGACCGCTATGGCCTCCGCCTCCGGCTCGTGCTCGCGCCCGCCGTAGGTCGTCTCGACGAGCAGGTAGTCGGCTCCGGTCACCGCGGTGTAGTCGCGCAGGATTGGTGAGCCCGGCCGGCCAAGGTCCCCCGAAAAGACGACCTGGGTATCGGGCTGCCCGTCCGAACCCTCCACGCGGACGAGGATGATGGCCGAGCCCAGGATGTGGCCGGCGTCGACGAAGCGCACGTGCACGCCGGGCGCCACCTCGAGCTCGTGGTCGTAGTCGATGGGCCGGAAGCGCGTCAGCGCGAGGCGCGCCTCCGCCTCCGTGTAGAGCGGCTCGTCGAGGTCGATCTCCTCCGCCGGGCGCGTGGCTGCAGGGGCCGCTGGGGCCTGGTCGGCAGGCTCGACGGCCGTTGCCACATGCTCGCCGGTCTGGGCGCTGCCGGCCGGCGCCAGGGCAGGGCTGCCGGCGAGCGCCTCGCCGGCCTCGGCCAGGTCGAGCGCCGCCTGGTACTCCTCCTGCTCGCGCTGGTCGTCCGCGACCGCACGATCCGGATGGCGTCGCTCCCAACGCATCTCGCGCTTGGCGAATTCCTGCTGCAGGCGGCCCGAATCGAGCAGCACCAGCGCTGCCAGCTCGGTGGTGCCCGCAGTGGCGTAAACGGGCCCCTTGAAGCCCTCCTTGACCGCGCGCGGGATCATCCCGCAGTGGTCGAGGTGGGCATGTGTCAGCAGCAGCGCGTCGACTGTCGCCGGGTCGTAGTCGAAGGGCACGTAGTTGCGCACGTGTACGTCGGGCGTGCCCTGGAACATGCCGCAGTCGATCAGGACGCGGGCACGGTCGGTGTCGAGCAGGTACTGGGAGCCGGTGACGGTCGCCGCCGCCCCCAGGAAGTGGAGTTTCAGCGGCATGCCCCGATTGTGACAGCCCGCGAGACTTCCGCCTGTCGAGTGCCGCACGAGGTGCGGCAGTAGGCCAAGAAAGGCTGCCGCTGCTGCGCCAGGGCCCCGTTGATCCTCTTCTTTGCGGCAGATTCGGCATTCTGTGCGTACAGACGGCCGCAATTGCCGCGACGCACGGGGCAAATACCGCCGAGTGCACGCGCCAGGTGCGGAGCCGGCGGAGCAGCGCCCCGCCGGCGGAGCAACACCCCGCCGGCGTGCGGCTAGAGCGGCAGGCGCTGGAGGAGGTAGAGCAGCGGGCGCGTCTGGGCGGCCGGAGCCTCGACGACCGGCATGCGCAGCCACGCTTCGTTGGCGACGCCCGGGCGGTAAGGCGCATTCAGCTGGCGCGCGGAAATCTCGCCGATGCCCATTGAGGCGACCGCCTCTGCCAGCGTCAGCCCCTCGCCGCGCAGGCCGCGGCTGATCACGCAGCGGTCCGTGTCCGTGAGCTGGCGCGCCAGCCGCTCGCGGCGCTCGCCGAACGGCTGCGACACCAGCGCCCGGTTGTCCTCGTACAGCAGATCCGATGCCACGAACGCTGGTTGTCCGCCCGCGTAGGGGTCTTCCGACAGCCGTTCGCGCAGCAGCTCCTGGTCGGGCCGGCCCTCGTCGTCGAGCACGAGCAGGAAGCCCTCGACGACCAGGCCGTCGCCCGTGAACGCGTCACGGATCACGGCGAGCTCGGGAAAGGCTTCCGCGGGATCGGCCATGTGTGGCGTCTGCAAGCGGACGTGCTCGCCGTGCAGGAAGCACAGCGTCGGCGTGCCGGGCCACCACGGTTCGAAGAACCAGTCGGGGTCGTCGAACGGCGCCGGTGCCTGGACCGGCGTCATGGGCTTGATTCGGTAGGGGAGTGTGGCGCCGCGCGCCGGGATGTCGAGCGACAGCTGGCCGGCCGCGGCCGCGCGGCGCGAACGACCGCGGCTCAAGCGACCTTGCGCCGGCGTTCCTGCCTGGGTTCGGCCTTGGGTTCGGCCTTGCGCCGGCGGCGCGCTGACGGCTTGCTCCCCGTCGCGGATTCGGCAGCGGGTACGGCCGACTCACCTGCCTCCGCCTGCCGCGACCGGGACTCGCGCGCCGCCGCCACACTGGCCTCGAGCACGCTCATCAGGTCGGCGATCTTGGTCGGCGCCTCCGCCTTCTGCGGCACCTCCGCCGGCTGGCCGGCGACCTTGGCCTCGATGACGGCCATCAGCGCCTGGCGGTAGTCGTCCCGGTATTCGTCGGCCACGAAGTCGCCCTTCATCGCCTGCACCAGCTGCGTGGCCATGGCTTTCTCGGCCGGCTTGAACTCGAACTCCTCGGTGGGCAGATCGAGTTCCTGTGTTGAGCGCACCTCGTCGGGCCAGTAAAGGGTTGTAAGGAGCATCGTGTTGGAGTACGGGTTGAGTGCCGCGAGCGCTTCGCGATCCTTGAGCACGATCTTGCAGATGGCGCTCAGGCCCTCTTCCGCGAGCACCGACTTCAACAGGTAGAACGCCTTGCGCCCGATTGCCTCGGGCTCCAGGTAGTAGGCCTGCTTGACGAAGTTGGCGCCGTGCGCCTCGCGCGTCGCGTCGACGAACAGCTCGATCTCGATAGCGCGCACGGTCTTGAGCGGTACCGCATCGAAGTCCGACTCGTCGAGCAGCACGTACTGGCCCTTGCTGTACTCGAAGCCGCGCACCGTGTCGCTGCGCGGGATCTCGCCATGCACCGGGCAGTGCACTTTCATCTGGATGCGTTCGCCGCAGTCACGGTGGATCAGGTGGAAAGACAGGCCGCCGCGCGACTCGGTCGCCAGGTACAGCTTGACCGGCACGGTGACCAGGCCAAATTGGATTGCTCCGCGCCACATCGAGCGTGGCATATCGTCTCCTTCGCAGCTGCGGTGCTCGTCCCCGCACGCGGAGCTCGTCGCCGCTCTCCGCGCGCAAAAGGATACCCCTGCCAATCTCCGCGCTCCACTCGCCGAGCTCCACCGAGCGGGATTTCGTGCCACGAACGAACTCGTCAGGGTTGGCTCTGGAATGGGCCACCTCTTGCGTGCCACGAAAGAATCGGCCGTGGGCCGGCCGGGCCCGTGCGCGCCACGAAACGAATTGACGCTTCCGGGGCCAGCCTCGTCTCGTTCGTTCGCCCCACGAAAACGGGGAGCGCGTGTGGATCAGCGCAGGAAGTGGCGCCGGTTGAGGGGCAGCTCGGAGGCCGGCTCGACGGCCAGCACCTGGCTCTCGAGCGTGACTTGGCCGCTCAGCGGATCGATCTCGACGTCGGCGGTCGCGCGGTTGAGCAGCAGGTCGGAGCGGGTCAGTCCGCGCGTGTGGCTGACCGGCAGGAACGCCCGCCGGCTGCCCAACCGTCGGGCGAACTCGGCGGTGTCCAGTGTTCCAGAGACGAAGGTCACCGACGAAGCGGCCGGCGCCAGGCCACGGCCGCCCCAGCCTGGCCGCATGCGGCGCGGCTCGGCCCACTCGACCGTGGCATTGCCCTCGCCGTACGAGCCCCACGCCGGGTAACCCGACTTGAACACGACCTCCGGCTTGACCCCCAGCCAGGCCGGCTTCCAGAGCACGATGTCGGCCAGCCGACCGGGTTGCAGCGAGCCGACGTGCTCGCTGATGCCGTGGGTGATGGCCGGCTCGATGGTGCACTTGGCCAGGTAGCGCAGGACGCGCGCGTTGTCATCGGGCGATTGGTCGGCCGCCCAGGATTTCATGACGTGGGCCAGCTGCAGCGTCCGGCGCAGCGTCTCGCCGATGCGGCCCATGCCCTGCGAGTCGCTGTTGGTGATCGCGATCGCGCCGAGCTCATGGAGCGGCCCCTCGGCGGCCATCGTCGCGGCGCGCACGCGCTCGTGGGCGAGCTCGAGGTCCTCGGCCAGGTCGAAGGTCAGGCCGTGGTTGAGGATGGTCATGGGCAGGTGCTCGGCCACGGCGTTGACGCCAAACGGGATGGTCGGCGTGGTCGAGCTGCAGATGATGTTCGCCTCGCGCACCAGCCCGATCACATCCGGCACGTGCCCGCCGCCGGCGCCCTCGACGTGGTAGGCGTGCACGGTCCGCCCGGCGATCGCCGCCACCGTGTCCTCCAATTCGGCCGCCTCGTTGAGGCCGTCGGTGTGCAGCGAGACGCTCACGTCGTGTGCATCGGCGTAGCGCAGCACGGCATCGATCAGCTCGGGGTACGCGCCGTAGTCCTCGTGGATCTTGAAGCCCACGGCACCCGCGTCGAGCAGGGCGTCGAGCGTTGCGTCGGCCGCCGCCCGGGCGTTCGCCTGCAGGCCCAGGTTGATGGGCCAGTCCTCGAACGAGCGCAACGTGCGCTCCATGGCCCAGGGTGGCTCCTCGAAGCCCGCGGTGATGAGTGTCGTCACACCGCCCGCCAGCGCGGCGGGAATCAGCTCGGGCGTGATGAGGTGGACATGGCTGTCGACCGCGCCCGGCGTGGCCACCAGGCCGTAGGCGATGACCGGCTCAGTGTGCGGCCCGATGGCCAGGTCGATGCCGTCGCTGATCGCCGGGTTGCCGGCAGCGCCGATGCCGACTATCCAGCCGTCCTTGATGCCGATATCCGCCTTCAGCACACCCAGCACGGGATCGGCGATCAGCGCGCCGATGATGATGGTGTCCAGCTCGCTCGGATCGGCCTGCCCACTCTGTGCCTCACGCAGCCGGATCGTCTTTCCGTAGCCCCACAGCGGTTCGTCGCCGTGCGCCTGCAGGTCGTCCTCGATGCGCAGCCATAAGTTGGAATCGGCGACGCGAATGCGATCGCCGGCCGTCGGCCCGTAGCGAGCGTGGAAGGGGTCGCTGGTCATCGTTCTCCGGTCCCGCCGTAGCGCATGAGGGTGACGATGCGTGTCTCGCCGGGGGCCCAGCGCA
>CAZSWK010000118.1:0-6100 GCA_964610835.1 uncultured Anaerolineaceae bacterium
ATCAACATCGTCCTGGGCTACACCGTCCAGACCGTACTCAAGCTGCCGATCTATCTCGACTCGATCGGCACCATCTTCGTCGGCGTGCTGGCCGGGCCGATCGCGGGGGCGCTGACCGGCATCCTGTCCAACCTGATCTGGCAGTACGCGCCGGTGATCGGGGGCGGCACCATCGGGCCGTTCGCGATCACCGCTGGAGTGATCGGGTTCCTGGCCGGCATCTGGGGCTACCTGGGCGTGTTTCGCCCGCGACCCGCGAGTGGTTCCCAGCTCGCACTGTCGGCCATCGTGGCTGCGGCCCTGGCGATCGTGGTCGTGCTGCCGCTGATCAACAACCCCATCTACACCGACCCGAATCAAGGTGGCTTCGTCTCGTGGGCGGTGCCTGCAGCCATAGTCATCGCGATCGTCGTTGCCATCGTCGTCGGCGCTTTCATCTACCTGCGCCGTGACCTGGCGGGCCTGTGGGTCGCCATCGCCGGCATCCTGACCGGCGTCATCGCTGCCATCGTCTCGGCGCCGATCTCGGCCATCGCGTTCGGTGGCGTGACCGGGTCGGGCACGGACCTCATCGTTGCCGCGCTTCGCCAGGGCGGGGCCGACGTCCTGCAGGCCTCGCTCGGCCAGGGCTTCTTCAGTGATCCAATCGACAAGCTGATCACCAGCTTCGTGGTCTTCCTGATCCTGGTCAGCCTGTCGCCGCGTTTCCTGGCCCGCTTCCCGCTGGGCGAGCGGCTCACTCGGCCGGCCACTCCCAGCCAGCCATCGATGGGTGATACGCCGTCGTAGAAGCAGCGCTGCCGGCGGCGCACGATCGCCGGCTCCCGGAGTACGTAGCCCGCCCGCAACTGGGCGCATATCGTCGCCTGAACCCGACCACCAAGCTGGTGGTCGCCCTGACGACGGCGCTCATCGCGCTGGGTGTGCGCGGCTGGTCGCCGCCGCTGATCGTGCTGTTGGCCATGCTGACGCTGGTCCTGTATGCGGGCGCCGGACGGCGCTACCTGCCCTACCTGCTGGCGACGTCACCGATCCTCCTGTCGATCATCCTGATCAACACCTTCCTCTACCCGGCCAACGATGTCGCCTTCACGCTGGGGCCGCTGGTAGCCACTGCCAGTGGTCTGACTGCCGCCGGCCAGGCAACTCTGCGCGTGCTCGCCTTTGCCACGTCGGTGGCGCTCTTCGCGCTGACGACGCGCACCGACGAGCTGGTCGACGACCTGGAACGACGCGGGCTGGGCCGGCGGGCCGCCTTCGTCGTCAGTACGGCAATCGGCACTGTTCCCAGGATGGTCGAGCGTGCGCGCGAGATCGTCGAGGCACAGCGCGCACGCGGCCTCGATACCCAGGGCGGCGTGCGTGGGCGCGTGCGCGGGCTCCTGCCGCTGGCCGGGCCGCTTGTGCTCGGCGCGCTGACCGAAGTCGAGCAACGGACCATGGCTCTCGAGGCACGCGCCTTCTCGGCGCCCGGCCACCGGACCGTGCTGCGGCCATATCCCGACAGTGCCCGCGAGCGCGCGCTGCGTTGGGGACTGACGGTGCTGACCATCGTCCTGCTGGTAGGTGAGGTGGGCGGCGCGCTCGGGTGGCTGCCGTGACGCTGACCCTGGAGCGTGTCTCATACCGCTACGCCGGCGCGGCGGCGCCCGTGCTGCACGAGATCGATCTGAAGCTTGAGCCGGGGCGTGTGCTGGGACTGGTGGGGCAAAACGGTGCGGGAAAGTCGACGCTGTGCGTGGTCGCGGTCGGCCTTGCGCCACGCACCATCGGCGGGGAGCTCAGCGGCAGCGTCCGGATCGATGACGCCGATACCACCACTGCCAGCGCCCCGCAACTGGCTCAACGAGCCGGCATCCTGTTCCAGGAGCCGCACACCCAGCTGGCAAGCTCTGCACCGAGCGTGTGGGAGGAGGTCGCCTTTGGGCCACGCAACCTGGCCCTGCCGCTCGATGACGTTGTCGAGCGCACGTGGTCAGCGATAGACGCCCTGGGCATCGGTGCCATCGCCGAGCGCGATCCAGGCCGGCTGTCGGGTGGCCAGGCGCAGCTGGTCGCACTCGCCGGCGTGCTGGCCTTGCGGCCGCGCTACCTGGTGCTCGATGAGCCCACCAGCCAGCTTGATCCACTCGGCACGCGCCTGGTCGGCGAGGCACTCGCCCGCGCGGCACAGTCAACCGGCGCGGGCATCCTGATCGTCGAGCACAAGACCAACTTGCTGGCGCGCCTGTGCAACGAGGTCGCGGTCATCTCGGACGGCCGCCTCGTGCTCGCCGGCAGCGCCGACGAAGTCCTCGCCGATGCGCGGCTCGCGGAGTGGGGGGTCGCACCCCCAGCGGAGCGCCGGCTGCGCCGAACGGCCGAGTCGGCGGGACTTACCTGGCAGGCTGCGTGGTCGTCGACGTGAGCGGCATCGGGCTCGCGACCGAGCAGCTTGGCTTCGTCTACCCCGACGGGACGCGAGCGCTGACCGGCGTCAGCCTGAGCATCTCGCCGGGTGAGCGCGTGGCCATCATTGGCCAGAACGGTTCGGGCAAGTCAACGCTGGTGCGCCACTTCAATGGACTGCTGCGGGCCACGGAAGGGCGCGTGCTGGTGGACGACAAGGAGGTCGGCCGGCACCACGTCGCCGAACTCGCACGCCAGGTGGGCATCTCGTTCCAGAACCCGGATCGGCAGATCTTCTCCGCCCGCGTCCGCGCCGAGGTCGCCTTCGGTGCGCGCAACGTCGGTGCCCGTGGACCGGAGCTGGACGAGCGGGTGATGACGGCGCTCGGACTCGTCGGCCTGGCCGAGCACGCCGACACAAACCCCTACGACCTGGGCTATTCGCAGCGGACGCTGCTCGCACTGGCCTCGATCCTGGCCATGGCCACGCCGGCGGTCATTCTCGACGAGCCGACCACGGGCCAGGACCTGCACGGCATCGAACGGGTGATGTCGATCGTGCGCAGCCTGGCCGCCGAGGGCCGGACCGTGATCGCGGTCAGCCATGACATGCGTTTCGTGGCCGAGGCTTTCGAGCGCGTGCTCGTCATGCGCGACGGCCGGCTGGTACTCGACGGGACGACGCCTGACGTCTTCGCCCAGGACAACTGGTCAACCCTCGAGTCGACCTATCTCGAACCACCATTCCCCGCGCGGCTCGGTGCCGTGCTCGGCCTGGGCGCCACGCCAACCGAATCGGCCTTCGTGGAGGCCCTGGCGCGTAGGCGCTAGGCTGGCGCCGATTGCCTGCGGATCGTGACTACTCGGCGACGCTCAGGCTGACCTCGCTGACCACGCCATCACGGATCGACCAGGCGCGCAGGTCGGGTTTCTGCGGGTCGGCCAGCGAGCAGATCAGGTAGAGCGAGTCAGGATAGTAGGCGAGTCCAACGTCGGTGGCCGAGGGACGTGCCGGCGAAGCCACATGCGAGTGCACGATGCCCCACACGACCTCGTCGGCCTCGTCTATTTCCATCCACACCCGCAGCTGCTCCTCGGGGTCGATGAAGTAGCGGTAGGGCGAGGCCGCGGCATTGGTCAACGCCACCCAGCGGTGCGCAGCGACGCCCGACGTGGCGTAGCCCCGGGCGACCAGCAGGCCGCAGGCCTCGTTGGGCAGGCCCTCACGAGCGGCGGCGATGATCGCCCGCACAAGGCTGGCGGGGATCGAGACGTCCTGCGGACCTCCCTCGCCGGCGGCAGAGGCCTCGCGCTTGACGCCTGCCCACTCATCGGGGGTCGGCAGCCGGCTCATGGGGCGGTCACCACAGGCTCAACGATTCCAGTGACTCGTCCTCCAGGTCGCGCGACCAGACATCCTCCGAAAGGTACTTCCAGCCGCCGTCGGCAAGGAGGGCCACGATGGTGCCCGACTGCATCTGCCGCGCCAGCCTCTCGGCGACCACCAGCACGCCGCCGGACGAGACGCCCGCGAATATGCCCTCCGTGGCCGTCACGCGGCGCAGCGCTGCGATTGATTCCGCCGTACTGACCAGGAAGCGGCCGTCGACCGCTTGAGCATCGAAGATCTCGGGCACGAAACCCTCGTCGAGCGAGCGCAGGCCCTGTACCAGCTCCCCGGGCATCGGCTCCGCAGCGTAGACGCGCACGTTCGGATTGTGCTCGCGCAAGCGCCGCCCCACACCCATCAGCGTGCCGCCCGTGCCCAGGCCGGCCACGAACACGTCGAGCTCCGGGCAGGCGGCGACGATTTCCGGCCCGGTGGTCTCGTAGTGGGCTGCGGGATTGGCCGGGTTGGCGTATTGATCGGCCATGACGTAGCGCGGGTCGGACGCCGCCATCGACCGCGCCAGTCTGACAGCGCCGTTCGAGCCGGTCTCTGCCGGCGAGTCGACGATCTGCGCGCCGTAGATCTCCAGCAGCTGACGTCGCTCGCGCGTGACGTTGGCCGGCATGACCACGGTCAGCGGCCGTCCACGCAGCCGACAGATCATGGCCAGGGAGATGCCGGTGTTGCCGCTGCTGGGCTCGAGCACGATCGAGTCGGAACCCAGCCGGCCAGACTCTTCCAGCGAGCGCACCAGGTACAGCGCAACGCGGTCCTTGACCGAGCCAGTGGGGTTGGCGCCTTCGAGCTTCACCAGCAGGCGAACGCCGGGGTTAGGACTGAAACGCGGAATCTCGACCAGTGGGGTGTGGCCGATCGCCTCGAGCAGCGAGGCGTAGCGCGAGGAGCCGAGTGTCAAGAGCCGCCGGCCATCGCCGGCAGGATGATCAAGGTGTCGTGCTCGCCGACGGGTGTGGCGAGATCGTCGAGGTAGCGCACGTCCTGCCCATTCAGGTAGACATTCACGAAGCGGTGCAGCGACCCATCAGCCGTCAGCAACTGTTCGTGCAGCGCCGGGTGCCGTGCCACCAGGTCCCCAAGGACCTCGCCGACGGTCGCACCGGCAGCGTCGACCTGCTTTTCGTTGCCAACCTGCGGACGCAGGACAGGCGGAATTCGGACTGATGTCACGCGGCGGCGAACTCCGTCTGCGGCTGGGGCCGGACGGCCGCGGCATTCTGACCACATGCCGGACAGTCCGGGTCGCGCTGCAGGCTAACCTCGCTGAACGTACCGTCGAGTGCGTCCCAGATGAGCAGCCGGCCGACCAGCGCGTCGCCCAGCGCCAGGATGACCTTGATCGCCTCGGTCGCCTGCAGCAGGCCCATCACGCCGGGCACGACACCCAGCACACCGGCCACAGAACAACCCGGCGCCAGCTCCGGTGGCGGGGGCGTGGGGTACAGGCAGCGGTAGCACGGGCCCTCGAAGGGCACGAACACCGACAGCTGCCCCTCGAAGCGAAAGACGGACGCGTGGACGACCGGGATCGCCGCGCGCACGGCCGCGTCGTTGAGCGCGTAGCGGGTCTCGAAAGTGTCCGTCCCGTCGATGACCACGTCGTAGCCCGCGATCAGGCGGTCCACGTTGTCCTCAGTCAGCATCTCCTGGTATTCGATGACCTTGACCTCGGGGTTCAGCGCCCGAATGGTCTGTGCAGCCGAGGAGGTCTTCTTCATCCCCACACGGTTGTCGGCGTGGACCACCTGGCGTTGGAGATTGGACAGGTCGACCGTGTCGAAGTCGACTATGCCCAGCGTGCCGACCCCCGCCGCGGCGAGGTACAGCAGGCCGGGCGAGCCAAGGCCACCGGCACCGATGAACAGCACCTTGGCCTGCTGAAGCTTCGCCTGGCCCTCGGGGCCAACCTCAGGCATGACCAGGTGGCGCGCGTAGCGCGGATTGGTGGCGACCGCCGGCGTTTCGGCCGGCAACTCCCACGCGCGCCCTTCGGCCTTCCAACGGACGATGCCGCCGGCGACCGATGACACGTCGCGATAACCGAGCGACGCCATCTGGAGCGCAGCCCGCATCGAGCGGACGCCGCTCGCGCAGTACACGACCACCGGGCGACCAGCGTCCGGAACCACGCCGGCGATCCGTAGCCCGAGTTCGGCCGGCGGCACCAGGGTCGCGCCCTTCAGATGGCCGGCGCGCCACTCATGCGGCTCGCGGGTGTCGATCAATGCCGCTCCCGACGCGATCAGCTGTTCTGCCTCGGCCGGCGTAATCTCCCGCACCGGGCCCTGCCCTGGTGCCAGGGTC
>CAZSWK010000119.1:0-2005 GCA_964610835.1 uncultured Anaerolineaceae bacterium
GGGCGGAGGCGCACGGTCCATGGCTGGCCGGACCTGACGGGCGGATCGAGTCGAACAGGCCAGCGTTGGCCGAGCAGCTCCGCCAGCTCCGCGGGCTCGCCTGGATCCGACCCGGACTCGAGCAGGTACCGCGCGACCTGTCCACGCACCCGCTTGGCGACGACATCACCGATGGTCCGCGCGCCGGACTCCGGCTGGACCTGCAGTACGAGGGTGCGCCGCGCGAGCCCGGCCGGCTTGCCGATTGCCTGGTAGGCGCGCGAGCGCAGGTCGAGGATCACGCCACCTGGACCCGCGGCGCCGGCCAGGGCCGCTGGCAGCACGGTGCGCCAGGTGGGTTCGAGGCGGTCCATGCCGGCCAACCGCGAACAGACGTGCAGGCGATAGGCCGGAATCCGGTCCGTCGGTCGGACCGCGCCCCACAGCGAAGATGCAACCACCACCTCGCTGGCCGCCCGCCGCGCTGCGGCCGGGGCGAGCGTCGCTGCGTCGAGGCCCTGGTACAGCGGCCCCGCGTACAGTGCGAGGACCGGTTGAGCCGGCACGTGGTGCAGGCGCGTGTTGCGCGCAACCTCGCCGACGAGCGACGGGCCGACCCGCAGCCGTTGCAGCGCATCCGGTCGAGCGCTGGTCTCGATCAGCGCCGCGAGTACTCGAGCGCGCAGCGGCGTGAGCTCGGGAAAGGAAAGAGCGTCGAGCGCGACCGGCGGACCGCTGGCCGGTTCCGGTCGCTTGGTCTCCGACGGCGGAAGAATGATCAGCATCTCAGCCAAGACTATGCCTGCCTGATAGGCTCACACCTCGTGGACCTAGATCTGCCCCAGGAGCACCGGCTGCTCCGTGACACCATCCGCGACTTCGCCGCGCGCGAGATCGAACCGGTCATCGACGAGCACGAACGCGAGCGACGCTTCCCCACCGACATCGTGGCCGAGCTGGGCACGATGGGCCTGCTGGGCATCCCGTTCCCGGAAGAGGAAGGTGGCGCCGGGCTGGACACGCTCGCCTACGCCATCGCGATCGAGGAACTCGCCCGGGTGTGGGGATCGCTGGCACTGATCGTCGCCGCGCACACCTCGCTCGGCTGCAACCCGCTTCACCTGGCCGGTACCGACGCGCAGAAGGGACGCTTCCTGGTGCCCATGGCGCAGGGCCAGGTGATCGGCGCCTACGGCCTGACCGAACCGGAGGCCGGTTCCGACTCGGGCGGCACGCGGACCAGCGCACGTTTCGACGCGGCGAACGGTGGTTGCTGGGTGATCAACGGCCGCAAGCGCTTCATCACCAACGCCGGGCAGGCGGGTACGTACATCGTCACCGCGCGCACCGGCGAGCGTGACGACGGGTCGCCCGAAATCAGCGCGTTCATCGTGACCCGCGACACGCCCGGCTTCGTCGTGGGCCGGCTCGAGGAGAAGCTCGGCCTGCACGCCAGCGCCACGGGCGAGCTGCTGTTCGAGGACTGCCGCGTCCCGGCCGATCACATGCTCGGTGCGCAGGGCGAGGGCTGGAAGATCTTCCTCAAGACACTCGACGGCGGGCGTATCTCGATCGGCGCGATGGCGGTCGGGCTGGCGCAGGCAGCGCTCGATGCGTCGGTTGCGTATGCGCGTGAGCGCAAGCAGTTCGGGCGGCCGATCGGCTCCTTCGAGGGCGTCGCCTTCATGGTCGCCGACATGGCCACCGAGATTGACGCCGCTCGCGCACTGGTATGGCGCGCGGCGTGGCTCAAGGA
Organism: uncultured Anaerolineaceae bacterium; assembly: GCA_964610835.1. GTDB lineage: Bacteria > Chloroflexota > Limnocylindria > Limnocylindrales > CSP1-4 > JALYGJ01. Next base: position 1,736 of record CAZSWK010000119.1, read on the forward strand.
CCAGGGCCGTGACTACTCGACGGCGGCGGCGGAGGCCAAGCTGTTCGCCTCGGAGGTGTCCCAGCGCGCGACCAACAATGCCGTCCAGATCCACGGCGGTTACGGCTACGTCGAGGAGTACAAGGTCGAACGCTACCTGCGCGACGCCAAGCTGACCGAGATCGGGGAGGGGACCAGCCAGATCCAGCGGCTGGTCATCGGCCGCAAGGTGCTCGGCCTGCGCGTCGAGTAGTCAGCCGCCGGCGCGGCGCTGGCGGAGCGCCTCGCAGA
>CAZSWK010000119.1:2105-6014 GCA_964610835.1 uncultured Anaerolineaceae bacterium
TCGCGGCCGGCTGCCGGTCCGCTTCTCATGCGGCCGTTTGCACGAGCTGCAACATACGACCGCTTTCCCGCCACTCCAGGTTCGGCGAGCACTGTTCCAATCCCTTGAACCGGCGCGCCCAGCCCTGGTGCATGAAGGTCCAAGCGCGAATCGGCCAGCAAGTCAGGTGATACGGCCCACGAATCGGCTGCCGACCGGAGAGCCCGGGCAGACACGCAGCGGTTTTCGGTGGTTTGTTGCGCGCCGTGCAAATCGGCGGCCGCCGCGGCCCTACGTCCGGCGCTGGCGGAGCGCCTCGTAGAACAGGACCGCGGCCGTCACCGACACGTTGAGCGAGTCGGCCACGCCGTGCATGGGCACGCGGACCGAGGCTCGGGCCAGCTCTGCCCAGGCGTCCGACAGGCCGCGCGCCTCACTGCCCAAGGCGATCGCCAGCGCGCCGGTGTAGTCGGCCTGGGTGTAGTCGACCGACCCGTCCACGCGCGCGGCGATGATGGCGATCTGGCGCCGCCTGAGCCACTCGAGCACATCGCCCGTCGAAGCCACCGACACGGGCACGGCGAAGACCGTCCCCAGCGAGGCGCGGATGATGTTCGGGTTGAACAGATCGGTCGCCGACTCGGCCACGATGACCGCGTTCAGGCCGGCGCCGTCGGCCGTGCGCAGCAGCGCACCAAGGTTGCCCGGCTTCTCGACGCCCTCGACGATGCCGATCAGCGGTTCGGGCGGCAGGACCAGCTCGTCGAGGCTGTGTACCGGCGTTTCGGCGACCGCCACCACGCCGCCCAGCCGATCCCCGTAGGCGATCCGCTCGAAGGCCTGACGGCCGACCTCAAAGACCGGCACCTTCTCCTCGCGCAACCGTTCCAGCAGCGCGGAGCACTCTGGCCCGGTGCACAGGTCGCGATCGATGAAGGCCTCGCGCAGGGTGGCGCCGCCCTGTAACGCGCGCAAGGTCTCGCGCACGCCGTCGATGAGCGTCAGTCCCTGGCGGTCGCGTTCACGGCGTCCACGCAACCGCGCCACCGCCTTGATGCGCGGGTTGGCCGCGCTGGTGATCGCGGGGCTCAAGGTGGGAGGCGCCTAATGCTCGGCTGCCGAGCGGATCGACGCCACCGCCAGTGGGTTCTCGAGCGCCGACAGGTCGCCCGGATCGATGCCCAGGTAGGCGGCTCGCGCCACGCGGCGCATGACCTTGCCCGACCGGGTCCGCGGCAGATCGGCGATGACCACGACCGACTCCGGCCGCAGCGCCTTGCCCAGCTGCTCGACGATCCGGTCGCTGATCGAGCGGCGCAGATCGGGATCGTCGGTCTCCCCGGGCAGCAGCCGGCAGAAGACGACGATTACCTCGCCCTTGACCGCGTGGGGCACACCGACGGCGGCTGCCTCGAGCACGGCTGGATGGGCGACCGCCGCACTCTCGACCTCGGCCGGCCCGACACGCTTGCCGGCGACCTTGAGCGTATCGTCGCTGCGGCCCTGGATGAACCAGTAGCCGTCGTCGTCGACCATCGCCCAGTCGCCGTGCACCCACGTGCCGGGGATGCGCGACCAGTAGCTCTCGAGGTAACGGTCCGGGTCCTGCCAGAAACCCCGTGTCATGCCCGGCAGTGGCTGGCGAATGGCCAGCTCGCCGACGGCGCCACGCAGGCTGGCTCCCTGCGCGTCGATCACGTCCGCCGCGACGCCGACGTTCGGGCCGCCAAAGGAGCACGGCTTGATGGGCGTCAGCAGGTTGCAGCACAGGATCCCGCCGCTCACCTCCGTGCCGCCGCTGTAGTTGACCAGTGGCAGGCGGCCGCGACCCACGTTGTTGAAGAACCACCACCACGACTCGGGGTTCCACGGCTCGCCGGTCGAGCCCAGCACGCGTAGCGCCGGCATGTCATGGGCACGCACTGGATCGGGGCCGTGGGCCATCAGTGCACGGATGACCGTCGGCGACAGGCCGAGGTGAGTCACGTCGTGGCGGGCGACGGTCGCCCACAGCCGGTCGGGGGCGGGATGGTCGGGCGCACCTTCGTAGAGCACCAGTTCGGCGCCCAGCAACAGCGCGCCGCTGATCGCCCAGGGGCCCATCATCCAACCGAGATCGGTGAACCAGAACAGGCGGTCGCCGGAGCCCAGGTCGAAGCAGTGCGCGAGGTCCTGGGCACCCTTGATCGGGAAGCCGCCATGGACGTGCACGGCGCCCTTGGGCCGGCCGGTCGTGCCCGAGGTGTAGATGATCATGTAGGGCGTTTCGGGGTCAGTCTCGGGCGTCTCGCCGAGTGGCCGGTCGACCCGGGCCATCTCGTCCGACCACCACCGGTGGCGCCCCTCCACCCAGCCTTCAGCCGGCCGACTTTCGGCGAGACGTCCGACCACCAGCACGGTCTTCACGCTTGGCGCCTGGGCGACTGCGGCGTCGGCCGTTTCCTTCATCGCCACCCGCTTACCCCGGCGCAGAGTGCCGTCCGCCGTGACGAGCAAGCTGGCACCGCCGTCGTTCAGCCTCGTGGCGACCGCCGGGGCACCGTAACCGGAGAAGATCGGGATGTAGATGGCCTTGAGTTTGCCCAGTGCCAGCACGGAGATCACCGTCTCGGGCAGCAACGGCATGAAGATGCCGACGCGGTGGCCCTCGGCCACGCCCAGGTTGGCGAACATCGCCGCCGCCCGGTCGACCTGGTCCTTGAGCTCGGCGTTGGTCAGCCGCCGGACGGTGCCGTCCTCGCCTTCCCAGGTGATCGCCGGACCGTCAGGCGACGCGGCGGCACGCGGATCGACGGCAGCCTGGGCGTAGTTGAACGCGCCGCCGCTCCACCAGCGCGACCACTCGACGCCATTGCTCGTGTCCAGCACGCGGCTCGGTTGGCGCTGCCAGGTGAGGCCCAGATCCTCGGCGGCGGCGCCCCAAAACCACGCCGGGTCACGCTCGGCGCGCCGCTGAAGGGCGGTCAGGTCGGCCTCGCCGGCGCGCGCGATGAACTGGCCGAGGCGCGTGGCGGTGCGCGCGTCTTCTGCCGGCCGCCAGGCGGCGTCGGCAACGTCGCGGCCGAAGATCGGCCAGTCGCTGTTGCTCACGATCCGTGGACTCCCTTCGCAAATGTGGCGACCGCTGCCGTGACCGTCTGCAGGGCTTGGAGCGAGCGGGGCACGTCACCCGGTACCTGGAGAGCGTGGTCGCCGTCGGCGATCTCGACGATCGTCGCCTGCGGCACAGAGCGCGTGGCCGCCGCATCCCACGAGGAGTCGGCCGCACCACCTACCAACAGGCATGGGGCGCGGCCGGCGGCGAGGCCCTCCATCACCTGTAGCGCGGCAGGATGGCCGGCAGCCACGAGCGGCGTCAGCCAAACCCCGGGCAGGTTCCGGGCCGCAGCGATGCGGCTGGCCAGCGACGTCAGCGACTTGCTGATGAGCAACGGCGTCCGATCAGGCACCTGGTCGAGGGCGGCCATCAGCCGTATCTCGACCCATTCGCGCGCATCGCCATCCCGATGGTACGTATCCCAGACTGCGAGCGCGTTGTAGCCGGACGCGAGCACCGCCTCGCGCGCGAACCAGAGCAGCGGCGCATCGGGCAGGTACATGGCGCCGGGCAGGATGATTGCCCAGCGTGCTGCGCCGGTGGCGTACCTGCGCGCCCGGCATGGCCCCAGGTCGAGCTCGCGCATCTCCACGGTCACCGCCTGATTGTCTCAGCCGCGGTCGGGTGGAGGTCAGCCGCCACCCGCGGCCGCCTGCAGCGCCGCCTCGAGCGCTGAGCGAAGCGTGGGGCTCCAGCCGGGCCCGTAGACGCGCCAGGGGTCGCGCGCGAGCTGGTCGATGGTCGCGTCGGGGTGCGCTGACTGGTACTCGGCCAGACACGCCTGGAAGTCGGCCGCCGCAAGGCGGGCTCAAAAGAGACCATCTTCAAGCCCT
>CAZSWK010000120.1:0-5927 GCA_964610835.1 uncultured Anaerolineaceae bacterium
GCCGGCTCCTACTTCTCGAGACGACTCGACCTGCCCCATGATCCGCTCGCGTCGACCGGAGCGCAGATGCTCATTGGCGGCACCGGGCTACTGCTGGTCGGCGGGTTGGTCGGCGAATCGGCGCTCGTCCAGCCCGACAACTTCAGCACCGCGTCGCTGCTCAGCCTGGGGTACCTGGTCGTGGTGGGAAGCGTGGTCGGCTACACCGCCTACACCTGGGCACTCGCTCATGCCCCCGTATCGCGCGTGGCCACGTACGCGTACGTCAATCCGGTCGTGGCCATATTCCTGGGCTGGCTGGTGCTCGGCGAACAGATCGATGTGACCGTGATGCTGGGCGCGCTGCTGATCATCGTGTCGGTCAGCCTGGTCATCCGCACCGAAACACCGGCTCGACGGGGTCGCGAGCGACTCGTCGAAGAAGTGGCGGCCGGTGCGGCCGACGCGGCGCCCGTTGCGTCCGACCTGGACGATTCGCCGGCCGACTGATGGGCGTCAGCCTGCTTCGCGTAGTTCGCCCAAAATCGCCGCCAGCTCGCGGGCGTTGGTGGCGCCGTAGTTGGCGTAGCAGTTGTTCATCAGCACATGCACGTCGCGTGTCGCGCCGGCGGCATCGGCCAGCCGCGGCACTGCCTGCTCCAGCTCGCCTCGGTCGTAGAGATAGCGAAAGCGCTCGGCCGGCGTGACGTTGCGCGCCTCCCACGTGTCCGCGCGCCGCCCGTGAAAGCGCATCACCGCGAGCTCGGGCGAAGTTACTGCGGTGATCGGCGGGATGCTGCTCCTGGTGCCCTGTGGCTCGTCCACCATCACGTAGGGAATCTCGTTGTCGCTGAGGAAGCGGAGCGTCCGTTCCGTGTTCTTCTCGTTGAACCACGTGGCGTTGCGAAACTCGACCGCGAAATGGGCCCCGGCGGAGAGAAGGCGCTCGCGGGCTGCGAGGATCTCTTCGCGGCTCTGGCTGATGGGGAAGAACCAGCGCGGGTACTGGAGCAGCACCGAGCCCAGCTGGCCGCTCTCGGACAGTGGGGCGAGGCCCTCGAAGAACAGCCGCCACACGCTGTCGCGTAGCTCGGCAGGCAGATCGCGGGCGTAGATGCGCGGCTTCGCGGCGAGCTCGGCTGGTAACTCTTCGCGCAGCACCTTGGGCAGTCGTCGGGTTTCCGTCGGCTGGCCGGTCATCAGCGCGTGTGCCTTGATGTCGAAGGTGAAGTCGGGCGGCGTGCGATCACGCCACAGCTCGGCGGTTCGCGCGACCGGCAACGCGTAATAAGTGGCATCGACTTCGACCAGCGGGAACTGGCTCGCGTAGTACTGCAGACGTTCCTCGGCGGTCTTGTACTCGGCCGGATAGAAGACCGTCCCGGCGGTCATGGTCGGGTCCGTCCACGACGCAGTGCCCACGCGAATTGCAGCACCACCCAATTCGATGGGGTTGACCGCGGCGTCCAGGACCCGCGCCGCCCGCTCGGCGGCCAGCGCCGGCCCGGGATCGTGCGGGCCGCCGAAGCCGTCCGCCTCGGTCGGCGGAGTGAGTCGGCGACCGCCTCTCACAGCACCTTGCCGGGGTTCAACAGGCCCATGGGGTCGAGTGCCTGCTTGATGGCACGCATCACCTCGACGCTGCGCGCGCCGCGCTGGAGTTCGAGCCAGGGCTTCTTGGCCAAACCTGTGCCGTGCTCGCCGGTGATCGTGCCGCCAAGGGCCAGCGCCGCGCGATAGATCTCGTCGCGCGCCACGTCAACGCGTGACTCGGCCGCAGGATCGTCGCGGTCCAGCACGTAGGTGGGGTGCAGGTTGCCGTCGCCCGCGTGACCGAAGACGCCGATGCGCAGGTTGTGCTTCTGCGCCACGCGGGTGATCTCGTCGAGCATCTCGGGAATTCGGCTGCGCGGCACGCCCACGTCGTCCATACGCGCGGCGCCCATCTTCTCGAGCGCCCCGTGGGCGCCGCGCCGTGCCTCGCGCAGCCAGTCGGCCTCCTGCGCGTTCGCGGCACGGACCACGGAGGTGGCGCCGGCCGTGTGGCATGCCTGTTCGACACGTTCGAGCTCACGTTCCGCGGCGGCGTCGCCGAGGTCCGATTCGACCATCAGCATGGCTGCCGCCGTGCGGTCGAGACCAAGTCGGTAGGCGTCGTCGACGGCGGCGATGGTGAAGGCATCCATCAGCTCGAGCGTGGCCGGCACGATGCCTGCCGCGGTGATGCCGGCCACGCCTGCCCCCGCGGCGGCGATCGACGGGAAGAAGGCCAGCAGGGTGAGCTTGGGCGGTGGCAGCGGCAGCAGCCGGAGCGTTGCCTCGGTGATCAGCCCAAGGGTGCCCTCGGATCCGACGAAGAGGTCGGTGAGGTCGTAGCCGGCAACGTCCTTGATCGTCTTGCCGCCGGTGCGAATGGCCGAGCCATCCGCCAGTACGACTTCGAGGCCCAGCACCCAGTCACGCGTAACGCCGTACTTCACGCAGCGCAGGCCGCCCGAGTTCTCGGCCAGGTTGCCGCCGATGGTGCATGTCTCGAAGCTCGCCGGGTCGGGCGGATAGAGCAGGCCATGCTCGCCGGCCGCCGTGTTCAGGTCGGCATTCACGACACCGGGCTGGACGGTGGCGGTCAGGTTGGCAGGGTCGATGTCGACGATCGCGGTCATCTGGGTGAAGACGACGATGAGCGCCCCGTCGATCGCCAGCGCGCCACCGGAGAGGCCCGTGCCGGCGCCACGGGCGACGATCGGGACGCCAGCCTCGCCGCACAACCGAACGATGGCTTGCACATCGGCTGTCGTACGCGGGAAGCATGCCGCCAGCGGCCGGCCCGGATGGCTGAATGCAGTCTCGTCGGAGCGGTACGAGTCGAGGTCTTCTGGAGTCACGATGACGCGCATCCCCGGGCAGGCGCGACCCAGTGCAACAGGCAGGTCGTCGCGGCGAGTGGGTCCGGCCGTCATTCGGTCAGCCTAGCCCAAAGCCGACGCGCTTCCGACGCTGACTGCGCAGGCTCGCTATTCTTCAGACACTTTCCGTCATCCGCCCAGGTAACTCTCATGAAGATTGGTGTGGTGAAGGAGCGCGCGCCCAACGAGCGGCGGGTCGCGCTCGTCCCCGATGCGCTCAAGAGCCTGATCGGTGCCGGTGCCGAGGTTCTCGTCGAACAGGGCGCCGGCGACGCTGCCGCGCTGCCGGACGGCCTCTATTCGGCCGCCGGTGCACGGATAGTCAACCGCGGTGATCTGTACCGCGAGGCCGACGTCATCGTGCGCGTGCAGAAGCCCGAGGGAGACGATGTCAAGTCGCTCCGCAAGGATCAGGTCGTGGTCGGCATTCTGCAGCCGCTGATCGATCCGCAGCTCATGGCCACGCTCGCCGAAAAGGCGGTGACCGCCATCAGCCTCGATGCCATTCCGCGCACCCTGTCGCGTGCCCAGTCGATGGACGTGCTGTCGTCGCAGGCCAACGTTGGCGGCTATCGGGCGGTACTGCTCGCCGCCGAGGCGTACGGGCGCTACTTTCCGCTGCTGACCACCGCCGCCGGCACGGCCCGGCCGGCCAACCTGCTCGTGCTCGGTGTGGGCGTGGCCGGCCTGCAGGCAATCGCCACGGCACGGCGCCTGGGCGCCCTCGTCAAGGCCTATGACGTTCGCGCGGAAACCAAGGAACAGGCGGAGTCGCTGGGCGCCCAGTTCATCGTCCTGAAGGCGGTCGCCGACGCGGCCGGTGAAGGCGGTTACGCGCGGGCACTGACGCCCGAGGAGCAGGCCGCCCAGCAACAGGAGCTGAACGGGCACATCGGCACCATGGACGTCGTCATCACGACCGCCCAGGTTCCCGGCCGGCGGCCACCTCTGCTGGTGACCGGCGAGGCGATCAAGGGCATGAAACCGGGCTCGATAATCGTCGACATGGCCGCCAGCTCGCTGGGCGGCAACGTCGAGCTGTCGAAGCCCGACCAGACGGTGGTCAGCGACAACGGCGTGACCATTCTGGCGCCGACCAACCTGCCGGCGACGATGCCCGCGGGCGCCAGCCAGTTCTACGCGCGCAATCTCTCCGCGTTCCTACTCCATCTCATGAAAGACGGCGAGATGAACATCGACATGTCCGACGAGATCACCGCGGCGACGGTCATCAGCCACGATGGCAAGGTCGTGCAGGCGGCCACCGCGAAGTTGCTGGAGGGCGCCCGATGAGCCCTGAATTGCTCAGCTCGCTGGCCATCTTCCTGCTCGCCATCCTGGTTGGCTTCGAGGTCATCAGCAAGGTGCCGGCCACCCTGCACACGCCGCTCATGTCGGGCGCCAACTCGATTCACGGCATCGTCATGGTTGGCGCCATGCTCATTGCCGCGGCGGCCGACAACCCGCTCAGCTACGTGCTGGCGTTCGTGGCCATGCTCTTCGGCGCCGCCAACGTGGTCGGCGGCTACGTCGTGACCGACCGCATGCTCCAGATGTTCCGCCGGCGCGAGCCGCCCAAGCCGGCCGCTGGCGACAACGAAGGGGCCGGAAAGTAGCCATGGACGAGGCGACCATCTACACCCTCGTTTTCCTCGCCTGGCTGACTGGCGCGGCGACCTTCGTGATCGGCCTGCATCTCATGAACAGCCCGGCCACTGCACGGTCGGGCAACCGCATCAGCGCGGCCGGCATGACGCTGGCCGTTCTGGCCACCTTCCTGTGGCTCTTCACGCCGGGCAATCCAATCCACCCGGGCGGCCTGTCGCCCATCGCCATCGGCATCATCGTCGTGGGTTTCGTGATCGGTGGCGGCATCGGACTGTGGATGGCACGCACGGTCGCCATGACGGCGATACCGCAGCTCGTCTCACTCTTCAACGCGGTGGGCGGCGGCGCCGCGGCGCTGGTGGCGATGGACGACTACATCCGCATCGCGTCCGACAACAGCGCCGAGCTGTCCATATCGACGGCGGTGTTCGTGGTGCTCGGCGCGGTCATCGGCTGCGTCACCTTCTCGGGCTCATTGGTCGCGGCCGGCAAGCTCCAGGGTTGGGTGCCCGGCCAGCCGATCCAGTTCCCCGGCAATCGCCTGATCACTGCGCTGGCTGCCGTCGTCACGGCGGCCGGCCTCGTGGTCCTGGTGCTCTCGGCGGCGGGCGCGATCAGCCTCGCCGCAGGAGCGGAAATCGCGGTGCTGCTGCTTATCGTGGCTGCCGCGCTGATCTTCGGCATCACCATGGTGCTGCCGATTGGCGGGGCCGACATGCCGGTGGTCATCTCGCTGCTCAACTCATTCACCGGCACGGCCGCGGCCATGGCCGGCTTCGTCATCTCCAACCCGGTGCTGATCATCTCCGGCGCCCTTGTCGGCGCCGCCGGCGGCATCCTGACCAAGCTGATGGCCGACGCCATGAATCGGTCGCTGACCAACATCATGGTCGGCGGCTTCGGCACCGGCGACAACGGGCCGGCCGGTGCCACCGGCGCCGCGACCAGCGGCAACGTGCGCGAGGTAAGCGTCGACGATGCGGCGATTCAGCTCGCCTACGCGCAGCGCGTCATCATCGTGCCCGGCTACGGCCTGGCAGTCGCCCAGGCGCAGCACGCCGTGCGCGAGCTGGGCGATCTGCTCGAGTCGCGCGGCGTTGACGTCGCATATGCCATCCATCCCGTCGCCGGGCGCATGCCGGGCCACATGAACGTGCTGCTCGCGGAGGCCAACGTGCCCTACCCGCAACTCAAGGAGATGGACGAGATCAACTCCGAGTTCGAGCGCGCCGATGTCGCCCTGGTGGTGGGCGCCAACGACGTGACCAACCCCGCCGCACGGACGAACAAGCAGAGCCCCATCTACGGCATGCCGATCCTGAACGTCGATCAGGCGCACAGCATCATCGTCATCAAGCGCTCGATGCGGCCAGGCTACGCGGGCATCGACAACGAGCTGTACACGAACCCCAAGACCGGCATGCTCTTCGCCGA
>CAZSWK010000121.1:0-5743 GCA_964610835.1 uncultured Anaerolineaceae bacterium
CCATGAAGATGACCCAAAAGACAAACTCATCAGTCGAGATCCAGACGATGGTTCCCAGGGCTGCGCCGAAAAGCATCCCGAGAGACATGCCGATGGCTGCCGGCGACGACTCCATTTGGCGTTGTCGGTCCGCGCCGTTCCGGCGTGCCGCAAGGACCAGCAGTGCCAGGATCGCCACGACGCCAACCGCGACCAGGACCGCGATGGCAATCAGCGCTTCAGGCATGAGCAGACCTCCGATGCGGATCGATGCGCGGACATGGTCCGATCCGCGCGACGACCAGCACAAGGGCCAAAGGTCGGAACTGGTTCACGTGGATGCCACCGAGCGCCCCCGGCGATGGGTTCAGGCGGGTTGCGATCAGTAGCCGACTGACGGCATGTATGCGCCCATCGGCTCCTGGTAGAGGCCGGTGGTCATCATGTTGAGCACGAAGAAGGCGCGCAGGCCGTGGGCCAGCGCCCAGCGGAAGAGTTCCGTGTCGGCCAGTGGCACCAGGAACCCGGGCGTGCCGTAGTCATCGGCCGCGCCGATGAGCGCGATCAGATCGTCGCGTGTCTCGGCCACCGAGTGCGAGAAGTAGTTCACGCCCGTCGTGTAGCCGGTGATCCTGCCCAGCCGCTCGACGACGTGCGCGACGCCGTCCGCAATGGCCTCCTCGACCTCGTCCGCGCGCGTGTGGCCGTGGACACGCAGGCATAGCGCATTGCAGGCCGCAGCGTCATCGTCGGTTGCCGGGCGTACCTCATAGCCCGGCAGCGTCAGGCGCACCGGGTCGCCGTACATCGCCGCGAACGAGCCGCGAACCTCCATTCCGAGCTTGGCGTACAGCGCCAGCGACCGGTTGTGATAGGCAAGCTGCAGCAGGCGGACTCCGGGCGCGCCCATCTCGTCGGCACGATCAAGCATCGCCTCCATGAGCAAACGGCCCACGCCGCGGTCTTGCGTGGCCGGATCGACAGAGACCGGCCCGATGCCCACGATCGGGCCGCGTTCATCAAGGAACGACGAGCCCACCACGCGGTCGCCCTGCTCGGCGACGACGCCGTAGAACTGGGGGTGCTGGATCATCCAGCGGATCGGCTCTGACGCGGACTCGACGGTGGGGAAGTCGTGCTCGAAGCCGTGCTTGTCGGCCAGCGTGGCGAACGCCTCGTAGCAGATGCGGCCGGCCGCCTGCCAGTCCTCGTAGCGTGCTTCACGCACGCGGATGCGCGGGCCGGTCCGCCACTCGGCGCGAATGTGCTCGCGAAATTGCTCGTGGCTGATGACCTTGCCGCTCATACCACCGCCTCCTGGACCACCTCGGCCCCCACCCAGGCGGTGACGTGGCCGTCCGCGGCGGGTGTGTAGTAGCGCCGGTACTCGGCCGGCGACATGGCGCACAGTCGGTAGAAGACCTTGTAGAACTGGTGCAGGTTGGAGTAGCTGACCGCGCTTGCGACCTGGGCGACCGACATGTCGGTGGAGAGCAGCAGGCGCTTGGCCTCCGCCACGCGGACGTGGGTCACGTACTCCTTGAAGCTGATGCCGGTCACGTCCTTGAACACGTGGCGGATGCGTGACGGGCTGACGTGCACGACGTTCGCCGCGTCCTCGAGCGTGATGTGCTCGCGCGCATGCCCGTCGACGTACTCCAGCACGGGGCGTATCTGCTCGCGCCGGTCGCCGGTGTTGGCGACGGTCAGCGCATCGTCATCGCCGTCCGCGGCACGTTCGGCGATGGCCAGGGCCAGGATTTGCCGGAGGGCGGCGTCCAGCAGGTAGCGCTCGGCGGACTGGCTGCGCGCGGCGATACGCTCCAGCTCGCGCAGCTCCCGGGCGAGCGTCCCGGCCAGCCGCGAGCCGCCGGGGACACGCGCCGAGGCGACGACCTCGTCCACCCGGAACGGCGCCAGGTAGCCCAGGTCGAGCTGGCGGCAGCCGGGCGCGGCGATCAGCTCCGGCCGGAACAGGACCAGCAGCATGCGCAGCGACGTGCCCGGGTCGGCGAGCGCCACGTGCGGCTGCGAGTTGTCGATGAAGAAGACGTCGCCGGGCTCAGCGGGCATCTCGCGCCGGCCGAACAGGAACGTGCCGCGCCCCTCGAGTACGAGCACGATCTCGAGGTGGTCATGCCAGTGCATGCGGTCGCCCTCGCCGCTGGTGACGTACTGGCGCACGTCGAGCGGAAAGCGCGGCTCCATGTCGAGTTGCCAAACGTGGAGCGCCACGCTCCAACAATGCCGTGCGAGCTCCCGGCGCAGACAGGGCCATGCGGACGGCCCGCCGGGGCCAAGTGGACCCACCTGCGCCTCAGATAGCCGTTAATGCCAGCGCGTTGACCGGCCGTGGCATTGTTCGCGGCGCGTGCGCGGCGGACGATCGAAGGCGTCGAAGACTGCCCGCGAAGCGCAGTCGGCAACACGAGGCCAGCGACCATGGATTTCCCGCACCTGTTCAGCCCGCTCCAGCTCGGCAACATCGAGCTCGCCAACCGCATCGTCCACGTGCCCACCGACGTCAGCTCGTCGCACGCCGACGGCGAGGTCAGCGAGCGCGACATCCACCATCACGCGGAGATCGCCAAGGGCGGCGCCGGCTTCATCATCGTCGGTGCCACCGCGCCCTACGCCAAGACCGGCCGGCCAACTGTCACCAGCCTGGTCGCCGACGGCGACAACTACATCCCGGGGTTGGCGCGCCTGGCCGAATCGATGCATCGCTACGGCGCGAAGTGCGCGGTGCAGCTGCAGCATCCGGGGCGCCAGTCGGCCATTCCGCGCTACAACACGCTGGGCGCCACGGACCGCGTGCTGAAGCTGCCGTGGAGTGCCGGGCACGAGATCATCTACGAGAACGCCGAGGAGAAGGGCAAGGAGATCCGCGCGGCGACCGTCGCCGAGATCCTCGAGCTGGTCGACTATTTCAGCGAGGCGGCCTGGCGGGTCAAGCAGGCCGGCTTCGACGCGGTCGAGCTGCACGCCGCGCACGGCTACCTGCTGAGTGAGTTCATGAGCCCGGCGCTCAACATGCGCACCGACCGCTTCGGCGGCAGTTTCGAGAACCGCATGCGGTTTCCGCTGGCGGTGGTCGACGCGATCCAGAAGAAGTGCGGCAAGTCGTTCCCGGTGCTCGTGCGCTACTCGTTCGAGGAGTGGTGCGCGGGTGGCCGCGAGCTCGACGAAGGCGTCGAGATCGCGCGCGTGCTCGAGGGGGCCGGCTGTGCCGCGGTCGACCTGTCGCAGGGCATGCAGGAGTCGCCCGGTGCCGGGTTCGACCCCATGTACTACCCGCAGGGCTGGGCAACGTACGCGGCCGAGGCCGTCAAGAAAGTCGTCAAGATCCCGGTCATCACCGCGCACTCGCTGCGCGAGCCGGAGTACTGCGAGCAGATCCTGGCCGAGGGCAAGACCGACCTGGTCGGCCTGTCACGCCAGCTGCTGGCCGACCCGTACTGGCCGGTCAAGGCCCGCTACGGCAAGGTACGGGCAATCCGCAAGTGCATCAGCTGCCTGGGCGGCTGCTGGCAGGAGTCGCTGATGGCCGCCAAGGAGATCGCCTGCTCGATCAATCCGGCGTGTGGCAACGCGGCCTTCGATGACATGAAGCGGACCGAGAACCCGGTCCGGGTGGCCGTGGTCGGCGGCGGCCCGGCGGGCATGGAGGCAGCGCGTATCGCCAGCGAACGCGGCCACCTCGTCACGCTGTTCGAGCGGTCGGGCGAGCTGGGCGGCGCGATGAAGTACGTCTGCCTGGTGCCGGGCAAGGAGAAGATGCGCTGGTACCTCGACTGGATCCGCGAGCAGCTGCTCGACCTGCACGTCGACATGCGTCTGCGCCACGCGCCGACGGTTGACGAGCTGAAGAAGTTCGACGTGGTGCTCAACGCGACCGGCGCGGCGTCATATGTACCGCCCGTGCAGGGCGACGCATCGCGGGTAATCCCGTTCGAGGAGGCGATGGCGTGCCCGAAGATCGCCTGTGAGTGGCACCCCGGCGATCGGACCCTGCACAAGATCGGCGACAAGAGCGCCCACATCCTGCTGTGGGGCGACCACTACGCGGCGGTCGACACGGCCGCCTTCCTGGCCAACATCGGCAAGCAGGTCACGATCGTGACGGAGAACAAGGACTTCGCCGCCGAAGTGGAGGTCATCCACCTGTACGTGCTGCGCAAGCGCTTCGCTCAAGCCGACGCGGAAGTCCTCCATTCACGGCCGTATCCGCACCCGGTGACGGTGCTGACGAGCACGACCGTGGCCGAGATCGGCGATGGCGAGGTGGTCCTGCAGGACAAGGACTTCCAGCGCACCACGCTGCCGGTCGACGAAATCGTCACCTGCCACACGCGGCCGGAACTGGGCCTTTTCGAGGAACTGAAGGCCGCCGGCGTGAGAGTCTGGAACGTCGGTGACGCCGTCCGGCCGCGCAACCTGTACCACGCGGTCAAGGAGGGCGCGCTGTTCGGGCTCAACCTCGACGAGCACCTGGTGTTCAACCCCAACGGGGCGATCGTCAACGACCTGCCGATCGACGTGCTCGGCCAGCTCGAGCGCGAGGAGGGCGAGTCCTACACGACCAAGCGCATCGCCGAGCTGATGGCCGAGCTCGAACCGGCCGCTGGTCCCGCCGCCAAGGCCGGCAACGGCCGCTGAAACAGGCGCTGAACCGGCGCGCGGTCGTCTTCCTGTCCAAACTTTCAGGAGACGACCACTAAGTCAGATCCGGCCGCCCGCCGAGTCGTCCGCTGCCCGGTTGCACGCTGCTCTTGAGCGTGAGCAAGTAGCGGCGAGCCGCGTTGTGGGCCCCTCGAGTGCACTTAACGTGCGAACGGCGCGAGTTTGACCAGATATGCCGGCGCTGATCGGCCCTGCTTGGCCGAGAACGCAGGCCCCGCCTCGTTCGCCAGCGGCCGCTGCCGTTGGTGGCTCACTGACGCCAGGCCCGTGGCCCCCGAGGCTCGAGGCATGAGCAGGATCACGCGCGCGTGATCCGTCGCGCCTCGCCTACTTGATGCGGCCTCTACTTGATGCGGAACGAGGGTGCTGGCGCGTCGCTCAACGGCACGGGGCTGCCATCCTGGATGTCGAGGACTACCCGCTCACCGAGCGGTGCGGACAAGTGCGCCACAGCCGTGCGTGCGGCTCCAACCAGGGCGCAGGCCCCCGACACCACGCCCGCACTGTGGTGCTCGTGGACGATTACCACCACGGCCAGATCGGACTCGACCGCCTCGGCGGTGTAGTCGGCGCCGCACGGATTTTCGCCCGAATACGGCGACCCAACGAACTCGACCGTGATGTCGCTGCTGGCGGCGCTGCCGTAGGCCTGGTCGATGCGCATGGCCCTTATGTCACCCGCCTCGAGCGGCGAGACGACGATCAGGTCCCTGATGGCGACGTAGGTGATCGGATCGATGGGCTCGTCGCCGGGTGCCCACTCGAACTGCCAGAGCGGCACCGTCGCCGGGCCGCGTGGCGTTTGCACCTCGCCGCTCACCAGCTGCGCCCCGGTCACGCGCATCGGCTGACACTCCGGACAACGCCCGCCGCCTGTCCTCAGCTCATCCGCCATGGCCTGCAATGCCTCGGCGGCCGACAACAGAGACACCTTCTCCGTCGAGCCGTCCTCCCAGCTGACCTGCCCCGCAGGGGGTTCATTGCTGGAAAGCCGGGGCGAAGCTTCGAACACGCCGGACATGAAAGCGATCTTGTGATCGTCGGCATGCGCCAGGGCGACCAGGTTGCCCGTCTGGGCCTC
>CAZSWK010000122.1:0-5292 GCA_964610835.1 uncultured Anaerolineaceae bacterium
GCACCGACTCGATCCCGCCGTCGATGTTGTTGGCGTCGCCGTAGCGCGCCACGAGCCGCAGTGTCACCTTTGGCCCGCCGCCGCCGATCAGCAGCGGCAGGTGTGCCTGCAGCGGCGGCGGATCGTTGCGCACGCCCTTGATCGCATAGTGCGGTCCAGCGGCCGACGGGCGCCCGCCGTCGAGCATGGCGCGCATCATCGGCAGGGCCTCGCGCAGCCAGCGCAGCCGCTCGCCCGGGCTGTCGCCGAACTCGATGCCGAAGGCGCGCGCCTCTCTCTCGTTCCACGCCGAGCCGATGCCCAGGTAGGCGCGCCCGTTGCTGATGTGGTCGAGGGCAGTGGCCATCTTCACCGTCAGCGCCGGGTTGCGGAACGGGTTCGCGCCGACCATCAGGCCGATGCGTGCGTTGTGCGTCGCCTGCGCCCATGCCGCGAGGACCATGTAGCCCTCAAACATCGGCCCAGTTGCCGAGCCGACGATGGGATACAGGTGGTCCCATGTCCACAGGCTGTAGTAGCCCAACTGATCGGCCCGCTCGCCCGCCTCGAGCAGGCTCGGCCAGTCGGTGTACTGCGCCCAGCAGTTGGCACCGAATCTCACTTCTTGATCTGCCACGGCCCGACACTAGCAGGCACATCTCACCGCGGGCAGGCGCCGCGCGGTTTCACCCGATCGGGTGACGACGGCGCCAGCGCGGACCGCGAGCCTCGCCTCTGAGTCGAGCGAGGAGGCATCGATGAAGGCAGTCGTGCAGGCCCGCTATGGTCTACCCGAGGAGGTGCTCGCCGTCGGCGAGCTTCCGGAGCCACGGCCCTCAGATGGTGAGGTCCTCGTGCGCGTACGCGCCGCGGGTGTGAATTGGGCCGACTGCGCGCTCACTCGCGGCGTGCCCTACGTGCTGCGTGCGGGCTACGGGTTTGGCCACCCAAAGAACCCGGTCCGCGGCACTGACTTCGCCGGTACGGTGACGGCGGTTGGCAGCGGAGTGACAGGCCTGCACGAGGGCGACGAGGTCTTCGGCTCGTGTAGGGGAGCCTTTGCGGAGCTGGCTGTCGCCAAGGACAGCGAGGTCGTGGCGAAGCCGAAGACGATGGCGTTCGAGGCAGCAGCGGGCGTACCGATGGCGGGGCTGGTCGCGCTCCAGGCGTTTCGCGATATCGGCTGCGTGCAGCCCGGCCAGCAGGTGCTGGTAAACGGCGCGTCTGGCGGCATCGGCACCTTCGCCGTCCAAATCGCCAAGGCACTGGGGGCGGAGGTAACGGGTGTTTGCAGCACCGCCCACGTCGAGCTCGTCACTTCAATCGGCGCGGACCACGTCATCGACTACACGCAGCAGGATTTCACCCGGAACGGCCACCGGTACGACGTGATCCTCGACATTGCCGATAACCGGTCGCTGGCCGAGCGCCGCCGTGCGCTAACGCCGCGCGGGACGCTCATCCCCAACAGCGGCACCGGCAATCGCTGGATCGGAAGCGCGGGCCGGATCATCTGGGCGCGCATGGCATCGCTGGTCGCCAGGCAGTCGTTCCGGCCGTTCCTGTCGCTCTGTAACCAGCGCGACCTGCTGGCACTCCGGGAGATGATCGACGAGGGCAGCGTGCGATCCATCGTGGGTGAGACCCACTCGCTCGACGAGGCGGCCGCGGCCGTTGCCGCCGCCGGCGGGGGCCATGCCACCGGCAAGGTCGTGGTCGTCGTCTGATCGGTCACAGTGTCTGCCTTGTTGAGGGAGGAACCGTGGAGAGCGTAAGGATCATCCTCGCCGGCGGCTGGATCGCAATGATGCTGACCTACCTGCTTGGCGACGTTCTGCGCGTGTTCGCCGGCTCGTTTACGCCGGGCGAGATCGGTGGACGCGCGGCGAGTGAGTGGATGTGGGTCGCGGCGGCGGCGGTCCTGGCGATTCCGATCCTGATGATTGTCCTGTCGCTGGTGTTGCCCTATCCGGCTGTGCGCTGGCTATGCATCGGCGTGGCGATCTTCATGGTGCTGTTCAACCTCGTCGGCCTTCCCTACCCGACGCTTGTCGACAACGTCCTCATCGTCTTCAGTTTCGTGTTCAACGGGCTGATCGTCTGGTACGCGTGGAACTGGACCGAGGCCATCGCGCACTGAACCGGGCACGCGGCGCCACCGCCGGCCGGGCATAGGAAACGGCCCGCCGAGAGGAGGGCCGGCGGGCCGTTGAATGGTTGAGGGACTGTTCTGGTTGGCGTTCGTCAACGGCGACCGAAGCGAAGCATTGCCGGGCGGTGCGGAGGCCGGTTAGCACCCTGCCTTCGGCATTCCGCCAGACGCGCCTGGCGCGCCTCATCCGCCGCGCGCTGCAGTTCCGCGTGCCGGTTACGAGCCAGCAGCTCGATGTAGGGAAGGATCATCGGAAATCGCCTCCGTCGCCTCCGTAGTAAAGACTCCAGAACTCGCGTGGTTTGTACTGGGGCAGCTGGTGCCTGCCGAGCTGGGCCAGTGCGGCGAACACGACCAACCCTGCGATAAGTGCCAGAGGGAGCAGCGCGTCCACGGCTCTTGTAACTCCTTGAGCGGTTTGTAGCGGTTACTTGACTGCGTCACAATAGCCCCTTGCGCGTAACCTGTCAAGAGTCCATAATCGGTTACGAGATGCAATTCATGACGGTGCCCGAGGGGCACTCCAGCGAGCATGCCGGCCAGGGCCACGGACAGGGCCGGCACGGTCATCAGGCGTCACTCGAGGACGCTCTCGACTTCGTCAACACGCTCCACTACGACAAGGGTATGGCGGACGATCACCTGCCCGACGTGGCCACCGCGATCCCCTGGCTGCAGCGCCACCAACTGCTGCACCGGGGAATGGTCGACGCACTGCTGGCCCAGTACGGGGACGACTCGGAAGGTTCGGCGCGGCTGATGGGGCGCATCCGGCGCACTCGCGCGGCCTTGCGCGAGCTGCTCGATGCGGCCATCGAGCACCGGCCGCCGACGGATGCCGCCCTGCGCGAGATCAACCGCGCGCTGCGCTTCCAGTACGTGTATGAGCTGGTACCGGCGGCCGATGGCGTTTCGCTCGACCATCGCCACGAGGGCAACCCGATCAGTGGCGCCCTGGCGAGGCTGTCGGAGGCCGTCGCGCGCGAGCTGACGCAGGGCGACACAGGCCGCTTGCGCATCTGCGCCAACGACGAGTGCCGCTGGGTCTTCCGCGACTACTCACCGGCCGGCCGGCGCAAGTGGTGTGACATGTCCAGCTGCGGCAACCGGGCCAAGGCCGCGCGTCACCGGGCGCGCAAGAAGAGCGAGACGGAATCCGCGACTGCATCACCTGCCCCGGCCCAGTGACGGGCACCAGCCGTACCCTCCCCTGAGGGGCCGGTGACAGAGAGCGCGGCGGTCAACGCCAAGACGTTCGCCGGGGCGTTCGCGCCGCCGGGAGCGGTGATATGGCTCGACACCGTCCATCAGGGACGTCTTCCGCTCGTGGCTGCTCGGGAGCTCGACACTGCTCGTGAGTGGAAGCTGCATCCGGAGGCGCTGGCCACCTCGGAGCGCTTCAGCTCGGTGCCCGAACGCCTGCGCGCGGCAATCGGTCGCCTGATCAGCGCCCCGCCGGAGACCGTGGCCCTGGCGAACAGCGCCTCGTACGGGCTCCACCTGAATGAACGAACGCGTGTGGTGTGCCTGTCCTGGGTGCATTCGTTCTCCGGTCGCGTGCTCGATCTCGAGGGCATCGGCAGCCTGTGCCGGAGACGGGGCGTGTGGTTCGTGGTGAACGGTGCCCAGGCTGTTGGTGTCCGGCCGATCGCGGTCGATGGCCTGCCGGTCGACGCCCTGATTTCAGTCGGCTTCAAGTGGCTGTGTGGCCCGTACGGAACAGGTTTTTGCTACCTGCACCCCGGCCTCCGCGAGCACGTCAACCCGCGCAAGCTGTACTGGCTCACCGCGCTGGGCGTCGAGGAACTGGCCGCTCCGGTGCTCGACCTGGCCGCAGTTCGCCCCGACCGCACGCACGGCTTCGACGTATTCGGCACGGCCAACTTCTTCAACTTCGTGCCGCTGGCCGCGAGCATCGAGCTGCTCACCGGCTTCGGTATCGAGGGCATCGGACGCTATGTCGACCAGCTCGTCGAGCAGATCCTCGACGGCCTCGACCGCGAGCGTTATCGCCTGGTCTCGTCAGCCGAGGCCCGCTCGTCGCTGGTGGTATTCCAGCCGTTCAGCGAGTCGAGCGACGCCGTTGCCAGGCGTCTGGCCGCGCGGGACATCTACGTCGCCCAGCGCCGCGGCCGGATTTGCGTGTCGCCGCACCTGTACAACTCATCAGCGGATATCGAACGCCTGCTCGAGCAGCTCTGAGCTCACGCACATAGTTGGGATCACGGGAGCCGGCCCGCCGTGTCAGTGTGATGCCTGCCGGCGCCCCAGTCAGGCTTGATGCGCAGAGCGGTTCAAGAACCGCCGATTCCCTGCACGAAGCTGGCCCACGGCGCCCATTGCACGACCTTTCATTGCACGAATTGCCCGTTCGCGATGCGGTGCGCGCATCAAGCGCGGGTGGCAGGTTGGCGTGCCCGCCAGGGCACTACTTGGCCCATTGCCTATGCGAACGGGGCCAACGACGTCCGTGGCAATTACAGCTAGTTCGACCGGGTGACGATATTCACTAGGCGGCCGGGCACGTGGATGACGCGCACGATCTGGTGACCCGCGAGCTGGGCCTGGATCTTGTCGCGCGCCATGGCGCGCTGTTCGATGTCAGCCTGCGGTAGGTCGGCCGGCACGCGGAGCACCTCGCGCAGCTTGCCGTTGACCTGGATCGGCAGCTCGATCTCATCCTCGGCAACGAGCTCCGGCGAGAACGCCGGCCATGCCTGTGTGTGGATGGACGTCCATGCCTCGCCGGCCTCGGCCAGGCGGAGTGCCCATAGCTCCTCGCTCATGTGCGGCGCGATTGGCGCCAGCATCAGCAGCAACAGCCTGATCGTCTCGTTCCACGCCGCACTGCGGGCCGCGTCCGTGCCGCGTACCCGGTAAAGGTGGTTGGTCAGTTCCATCAGCGCAGCGATCATCGTGTTCCAGCGGAATCCGGCGTGGTCGTCGGTGACCTTGGCCAGCGTGCGATGGGCGTGGCGGAGCAGGTCCTCGGCCGCTGCGTCGGGTGCTTTCTTGACCGCCGCGCGGGCCTTGGCGTCGCCCGATTCCACGCCATGCGGGTCCAACACCGCGGTCCACACGCGGCGCAGGAAGCGGTTGACGCCCTCGATGCCGGTCGGGCTCCACGGGCCGCCCTGGTCCCAGGGGCCCATGAACATCAG
>CAZSWK010000123.1:0-5283 GCA_964610835.1 uncultured Anaerolineaceae bacterium
GCCTCGGCTGTACGGCAGCGCCAAACGCGGTCGAGTGCCGCACTGGCTGCGGACATCGACGCCCACACGTCCGCAGTGCGGACGCCTGCACCGGCACAACCTAGCTGCCGGCCAACGCCACTTCCCGGGTCATGTGCAAGTGAAGTGCAACAAGCGCGGCCGGCCGGCCAGAGCGGAAGCAGGGCCGCCGCGCCTAGCATCGGCCGGATGCTCACGGACTCCGACGAAGACAAGGCAAGCGCCGTCTTTCTCGACCTCGACACGGCCCTGCTGGGCATCTACCAGGGCCGTCGCGGACTGGAGCTCGGCCTCCAGGCGGACCTCGACGAGGCGCTCGACCGGCTCGAGGAAGTGGCCAGCAAGATCGTGGTGCTCGTCGAGCCACCGCCGCCCGATTCACAGCACGGGCGCGAGACAGAGGCGCGCCTGCAGGTCCTGCGCGAGGGCCTGGGTGACCGGCTCGACCGGCTGATCGTGGTGCGCTGCCCGCCGGAAGAGGAAGCACTGCCGGAATCGGAGTGCGGCAAGCCACACAGTGGCCTGATCGAGCGCGCGATCCGCGACAACGGCATCGAGCGGCGCGACGCGTGGCACATCGGTGGCGACGAGGAGGGAGTCGTCGCGGGTCGCGGCGCTGGTCTGCGGACGATCCGCATCGGCCCGCTCCCCCAGGACCCCATGGGCACCGTCCATCGCGCCGACTTCGAAGCGCGCGACCTGCGCGACGCGGCCAACCGGATCCTGTTCGAGACGCTCAGCCCCGCCTAGCGCGGCGTCGAGTCAGCCGCCCGCCTAGAGGTCGGACGACCGCCGCTCGACCAGCCACCAGCCGACGGGCAGCAACGCCGCCGCGACGACCAGTTTGACGAAATCACCGGCGAGGAACGGCCACAGGCCGTATTCCAGGCTCCAGCTCAGGCTCTGGTGGGCCGACGCCATCAGCCACGGCACGCCGACCAGGTAGATCACCGCGTTGCCGAGCACCATCGCGCCGACTGAACCGCCGATATGGCGGTCCCAGCCCAGCTCGGCCAGTCGGCCGACCAGCCCCCCGGCGAAAAGGAAGCCGACCAGGTAGCCGCCGGTGGGCGCCAGGCTCACCGCTCCCCCACTCACGTGGACGATCGTCCCCAGCCCCGAGCCGTAGACCCCCGTCTGGGCGTCCAGCGCGAAGATCGGCAGGCCGACGATGCCGAGCAGCAGGTAAAGGCCTACCGCCAGCAGGGCGCGCCGGAAGCCGAGCAACGCGGCGCCGAAGAGCACGCCGAATGTTTGCAGCGTGACCGGCACGAACGGGTTGGTGGGCAGGTAGAAGCTGAGGCGCGCGCCGAGGGCAATCAGGAGCGCGCCGATCACGACCATCAGCAGGTGGCGCTGCCAGGAGGCGGCGCGCTCGCCCAGCCGGATGGGCACCAGGAAGTCGCCCAGCGTCACGCCACGCTCGAGCGGCGGTACGCGTGTCAGGCGGGTGGCGATCACCGCGCGATGCTAGCGGCGCCGCACGCCCGCGTCACCTCCCCTTTTGCAGCAGCGGTGATGCGCGTACAGGTTCGTAATGCGCCGATTCCCTGGGCAAACCGGCTCCGCACCGGCCTCCTGGACACACCTTCCTGCGAGAAGCGCCCCACGTTGATGCGCCACGCACATCAGCTGCCACCCGGGCGGGGCGGATCAAGCTGCGCGGCGCCCGGGGTGGCCCGGCAGCCGGGCTGGCGGGGCTCACGACATCAGCCGTCGCCGAAGGCAGGCGCGTAGTGCGCCACACCGGCGAGACCCGGCGTCCAGTCGATCAGCCGCAGGACCAGCCAGTTCTCATCGGGAAAGGCAATCGCCGGCGCGATCCCGATGGAGCGGCCCTGTTCGAACTTGAAGTGGCGGTAGTAACCGGGATCGCCGACCAGGCACAACAGCGGGTAGTGGCGCTGTGTCGCGTACGAGATGGCGGCGCGCATCAACGCTGTGCCGGCGCCCTCCCCCTGGCGATCGGGCAGCACGCCGATGGGTCCCAGCATCGCCAGCGCCAGCGGCTCCTCCGCCACGCGCTCGAGACGGCCGCGGCTGACGAGCACATGGCCGACCGCCTGCTTGAGCTCGTCGACCGCAAGCATCGAGCCGCCCTTCAGCCAGTCGGCTGTGTCGCGCAGGGCATCGACGATGTCCGCCTCTTCGACCTGGCCGAAGGCCGCCAGCTCGATCGTGCGGACCAGCTCCTGCTCGCCCTCCCGCTCAGGCCGGACGCTGAAGGTGCTCATCGGCCCCCGCCGGCCACGCCCAACGGCACTCCCCGATCGATGCGCCTGTGTGCAACGTGACCCGCGCACCGGCAAAGCAGAGGGCAGGGGAAGAGGTGGGTCATGCGTTCGCGGTTTGCACTCGTCATGGTGGCCTGTCTGGGCCTCATCGGGTTGATCGGCTGCAATGCGTCATTATCGGGACCGATGGTCATCGGCTCCGGTAACAGCGCCAGTGAGGATCGCGCGGTCGGCGACTTCCACGCGCTGAACGTCCAGACCGCCATCCGAGCGACGGTGAGCATCGGCAGCCCGCAGCGGGTGACGGTAACCGCCGACGACAACGTCCTGTCGATGGTCAAGACGGACGTCTCGAACGGCGAGCTCAGGCTGTCCATGCAGGGCAGCGTCTCGGCCCGGACACCGGTCCAGGTGGACATCGTGGTGCCCGCGCTCGACTCGCTGTCGGCCAGCAGCGCCGCGCGCTTGGAAGCGACGGGCCTGGCCGCCGACGCGCTGTCGGTCAACGTGGAGTCCGCGGGCACGATCAGCGCGACCGGTCAGGCCAGCTCGCTCGACGTGTCGGTCGCCAGCAGTGGCTCGGCCGACCTCAGCGGCGTCCCCGTGCAGACCGTTCACGCCAGCATCGCCTCGGCCGGCCACGCAACCGTCAACGCCTCGTCGTCGGTGAGTGGCACGGTTCAGAGTGCGGGCCTGCTCACCATCGCCGGCAACCCGAGCGAGGTCAGCGTCGACACCAACGCCGCCGGGCGCGTGGAGAGGCAGTAGCGCCGGCTAAGAAACGCGGTCGCTGATGCAAAACGACAGCCGGCCCAGGTTGATCTCGTGCAGCTCGACCTCGAGCTTGTGTTTGCCGGGCGCCAGCGGCGGCCCGTCGATGTGAAGAGTCACGTGGTCGCCCCTGGCCACCTTGACCGGGTTCGTCCGCGAGACCTCGCTGGCCTTGATCACCTCGCCGTCGGGCCGGCGGGCGCTGACCGCGTCGGCCTCGATCGACCGCCCGTCGACGCTCATCGCGCCGACGCCCACGAGCAGGCCGTCACTGAGCGAGTTCTGCGCCTTGAGCTCCCAGCCTGTCTCGTTGTTATGCAGGCTGCCCTGGACGTAGAACTGGCGCGCAATGAATCCGGGAACGTTCACGAAGCGAAGGCTAGCGGGCAACCGACAATCACGCCTAACAGCCGGCTCCTACGATCCTTTCAGCTTCCCCACGGTTGCGACGAGCATGACTAGCGCCGGCCCCGGCAAAGGCGCCCCCGCCCTGCCGTCGACGCACCGATCCGCCTTCTTGCGCATGGCACGCACCAACCTGGTGCTGGGCGCGGTGGTGTTCGTCGGCTGGATCGTCTTCGGCGGTGACCGCTCGTTGCAGGCCATCGTCGATCACTGGCAGGTGTCGCTCACGATGGTGCTCGGCTCGCTGGTCGGCGGCGGGACGTCGGAGGGCGGCGGCGCGGTCGCCTTCCCGGTGCTGACCAAGGTGCTCGCCGTGCCGGCCGACCAGGCGCGCCTGTTCAGCTTCGCCATCCAGAGCGTGGGCATGACCGCGGCCTCGATCACGATCATCGCCAATCGCGTGCCGATCGAGTGGCGCGCGCTGCGTTTCGGAGCGCCGGCCGCGGTCGTGGGCGTGGTGTTGTCGAGCGTGCTCATCGCGCCTCACGTCGAGAACGCCACGGTGCGGCTGATCTTCACCGCCATCCTGGTCAGCCTGGCCCTGGCGTTGTGGATCAGCCGTCGTCACGCCCCGCATCGCTACGACGAGATCGAGCTGTTCGGCCTGGGTGAGGAGGGCGCGCTGGTCGTCGCCGGACTGGTCGGCGGACTGCTCTCCGGCCTGGCCGCAGTGGGCGAGAACACGATCATGTTCGTGCTGCTGGTGCTCGGCTTCCGCGTCTGCGAGCGGGTGGTCACGCCCACGACCGTGGTGTTGCTGACGACCGTCACCCTGGCCGGCTTCTTCACGCATCTTCTTGTGATGACCGACTTCACCGGCCCGGTCGTGGACATGTGGCTGGCCGCGGTGCCGGTGGTGGCCTTCGGCGCGCCGACCGGGGCGCTGCTCGTCACACGCATGTCGCGCGACAACATCGTGCGCACGCTGTACGTGCTGATCGCGATCGAGTTCGTGTCGACGCTGCTGCTGGTGCCCATGACCGGCGGCCACGCGCTGCTGTTCGGCGGCGCGATCCTGGCCTTCTCGCTGCTGTGCGTCCGGCTGGCCACCTGGGGTCGCTACGGCATGCCACCAGGGGCGGCTGTCAGCGGAGCGCACGCCTAGCCAGGCCGACCGACTGACAGGCGCCCCATGCGATACTTGGACCTCCCCCGCGGTGGCCTTAGCTCAACCGGCAGAGCATCGGACTGTGGATCCGAAGGTTGCGGGTTCGATCCCCGCAGGCCACCCCACCGACTTCCCCTCGAAACGGCCGTTTTGAGCGTGGAATCTGCCTCCGGGTGACTTGACGGCGTGGGTCCGGACGGGTCCCCGACCTCGTCAATTACCGCCGTTTGCCGCCTTTGCTGCGAACATTCCTGCGAACATTCGCTGCGCACTTGCGCATTGCCGCCCGGACAACGACGGCTATCGGCATCGCCGCCTGCAACCCAGCACGTCAGCTCCGCGGCCGGCGGTCTTCAGGTGGCGACACCGGTCAACTGTCCCACGTGGTCAGCTCGGAGGGGAAGGGCTATCGCCGGTGGCCGGGCCAGGGACCCAATGCATTTGCCCGTCGCGCACTATGTAGTGGCAACGCCGACCACCGTGCAGATCGCCGCGGACGTCGACCGACGGATAGATCGTCGGCCCGCCTCGGCCAGGCCTGATAGTCCAGGAGGCCCGAGAAGTCGGTTGTAGCGAAAGTGTCACTCGATGCGGGCTATCGCACGGACACAGCAGCACGGCCCATTTCGGCGTCTGTGCGCCGACGACGTAGATTGCATCTTGAGCGAGCTCGTCAGGCACAGCGGGGAGCTCGGCAACGGCAATGAGGCGACGAAAGCGAGGCGCTGGCTTGAGGCGGAAGAGTCG
>CAZSWK010000124.1:0-5106 GCA_964610835.1 uncultured Anaerolineaceae bacterium
CGCTCATCCCGTTGAGCAACGTGTCCTTCTCCGAGGCCGGACACGGCTCAGCCAATGGCCGGCGAGCGGTCGCTTCGGCGGCCCGCGCGGCCGCTACCCGAAAGGCCGCGACGGCCGCTCGCTGATTCCGCCGGCGAAGTGGATGGCGCTACTTGGCGCAGGTGACCTCAAAGGTGCCGGAAACCGACGGCGTGCTCTGGTCAATCATGAAAGTCGCCATGTCAAGGAACGTCGCTGTGCCGGTTGCGTGCTTGCCGTCGCTGTTGAAACTATCAACGTGGCTCTGGTCATCCGTGACCCGCGTATCCAGCACGTTGCCCGCCTGCAAGTCGAGGTAGGGCTCGTCCGCCTGGATCCGGATCGAGGGTGGATCCCAATCGCTGCCGGAAGTCTCCCAGCCCTCGGGTGGCAGGCTGATGTCGACCTTGGGGTCGCCACCGACCGATGAGGCGCCCAGCGCTCCGGCGAGCGTCACGCAATACAGGTTGGCAAACTCGTAGCGCTGGCCGCCGATGACGACGACCGCGCTGTTTTCGGCCTTCCCGAACGCGGACACCGGGTTATCCACGGCCACGCTCGGCTGCTCGGCCGGCGCAGCGGTGTTGGCAAGAGGCGCCTGGGAGTTGGCCGGCGCCTGGGAGTTGGCTGGCGGGTTCTGGATGCCGCTCTCCGCTGCGCTGCAGCCGGCCAGGGCGGTGGCTAGGACGGTCAGGCTGACCACGAGCTGTTTCATGGGTCCTCCGGGCGTATGGGTGGCGCCAAGCTATCGGTCGGCCACATGCGCGGCATGAGTAGCCGAGTACTCAATTGGCAGCGCTGCAGGCTCCCCCGGCGCGCGCCGTAAACTGGCGGAGTGCCGGACATCGAGTACGCGTTCCTAGCCGATGCCGCCGACGCGCGACCCGGCCAGAAGTTTGCGGTCATCGGCGGCGGTGTGTCGCGCCTGGGTGGTCCCCAGTTCCCGCTGCGTCACCCGCATCTGGCGCTCGTCTGCGGCATGAGCGTCACCAGTCCCGAGCTGGGGGCGGAGCACGAACTGCAGTTCGTGCTGCTCACGCCCGACGGCAACGCGCTGTCCAATGCCACGGCCAAGATCCTCGCCAACGGCCCGGCCGACGGACGTGACACGGTGCTCACGTTCAGCCTCGATCTCTGGAACCTGAGTTTCCCGGCGCCGGGCGAGTACTCGATCCGCATCATGGTCGATGGCTCCGAGCGCAAACGCCTGCCGCTGATCGTCGAACAGCGCGAGGTCGCGCCGGCCGGTGGGCAGCCGCGGCCGGGCGTCAATGAGCCGCCTTTCCCGCCGCCCACGGGCCAGGCCTGATCACCCGCACCGGGACAGCACTCTTTGCTCGAATTCATTGACCGCATCGTCATACCGTTTCTGACGAGCCTGTACGGCTCGCTTGGATACCTGGGGGTGCTCGTCGCGATGACCATCGAGTCGGCGATGATCCCCATGCCATCGGAGCTGATCCTGCCTTTCGCCGGATTCCTCGTGTCCGATCCAAGGTCGGTCGAGCCGCTCACCGGCGGGCCGTGGAACTTCTGGCTGGTCGTCATCGTGGCAACGCTGGGCAACACCCTCGGATCGCTCATCGGCTACGCCATCGGCGCCTGGGGCGGCCGCCCGTTCCTGGAGCGCTATGGCCGCTACCTGCTCATCCGGCCGCACGAGATAGAGCTTGCCGACCAGTTCTTCCAGCGCTATGGCTCGGCGACCGCCTTCTTCAGCCGCCTATTGCCGATCGTGCGCACATTCATCAGTTTCCCGGCGGGGGTGGCGCGCATGCCGCTCGGGCGCTTCATCGCCTATTCGACGGCGGGCGCCTTCATCTGGTCGGCGGTATTGACCGAGGCAGGCGTTCTGCTCGGCGAACGGTGGACAGAAATCCGCAGCGCGCTGCAGCCGTTCGACCTGGTTATCGGTGTGCTGATCGTCGGTGCCGTCGTACTGTTCATCTGGTGGCGCCTGGGCACGCCCGGGCGGCACCTGCTGTCACGCCGGCGCAGCGAGGGAGGTTGAAGGTGCCAACGCGAGAGGATGCCTGGGCACTGCTGTGTGAATGGACTCAGTCGGAGGCGCTGCGCAAACACGGGCGTGCGGTCGAGGGTGCCGTGGGCTGGTACGCGCAGCACCACTTCGGCGTGACCGGCGACGAACTCGAGACGTGGCGCTCGGCCGGGCTGCTGCATGACTTCGACTATGAGCGCTACCCGGACACTCACCCGGTCCAGGGCGCCGACGAGTTACGGGCGCGTGGCTACCCCGACGAGTTGGTGCAGGCGGTGCTGGGGCACGGTGATCATACCGGCGTGCCACGCACGACCGACCTGGCCCACACGGTCTATGCCTGCGACGAGATGAGTGGCTTCGTGATCGCGGTCGCCCTGGTGCGGCCCAACCGGAGCCTCGACGAGGTCGAGGTGAAATCGGTCAAGAAGAAGATGAAGGACAAGGGTTTTGCCCGCCAGGTGCCGCGCGACCAACTGGTGAAGGGCGCCGAGGAGCTGGGCGTGCCCTTCGACGAGCACGTGGCCAACGTGATCGAGGGACTGAAGACAGTGCGCGAGGAGCTCGGATTATGAACGCCGCCGATGATCAGGCGGGCGAACTGCAGCGGACGGTCCGCCTGACACGTGACCTGGATACGCCGCCCTATCGCGTCTACCGCGCCTTCGCTGCGCCCGAGGCGCTGAGCGAGTGGTTCCCCGACAGCGTGGAGGGCTCGCTGGCGCCCGGTACACGCAGCACCCTCGTCTTTCCGTCGCGACGAGTGTGGTGGGACGTGCTCGAGGCCGAGCCGCCGGACACGTTCCGGTTCCGCTGGCCGTGGACCGACGACGAGTCGTGGATCACTACGGTGAACGTGGCCGTCCAGCCGCGCGGCTCCGGCAGCCGGGTGACCCTCGACGACGGACCCTTCGACCTTGCCGACCCGCAGTTGCTCGACGCCTTCGCGGAATGCAACTGGGGCTGGGGCGAAGCACTCGCGAACCTGCGTGCCGTGGTCGACTTCTCGGTCGACCTGCGCCGCCTGCGTCGCTGATGGTGGCATGAGTTAGGCCGATGCTCTGCCCACGCTGCGGTGCCGAGAACCCGGAACGGGCCCGGTTCTGCCTGGAGTGTGGCGAGCCCATCGGCGCGCCGCCGGGGACCGGCAGGCAGGGCGTGCGCAAGACGGTGACAGTGCTGTTCGCCGACGTCGTCGGCTCGACAGCACTGGGCGAGCAGATCGACCCCGAGACCCTGCGCGCGGTGCTGGCACGCTACTTCGCCGCGGCCAGGGCAGTCCTCGAGCGGCACGGCGGCACGGTCGAGAAGTTCATTGGCGACGCGGTCATGGCCGTTTTCGGGGTGCCCATGCTTCACGAGGACGACGCCCTGCGGGCTGCGCGGGCGGCAGTCGAGCTGCGTGTGGCCATCGGGATTCACCGTTTACACGTACATTCAGACTGATGCCAGCCAGATGAACGCGACAATTTGCATCACCGCCAGCTGCTAGGTTAACGACAATGTCGCGTGCTGAAGTTGTGCTCGTCGTTGTGTTTCTCGTGTTGGCGTCAATCGTGATCATGCTGGCCTGCACGTCGCGACCCATTCCGATGTTGACGCCGATCTAGTGACAGGGTCCGCTACAGCAGCTGTAGTGACTTCGTGAGTTGACCAACTCGTAGTCACTTGCTGCGCGATACTGCACATCTCCGGCCACAATTGCCCTGAGGGCCGCCGATGAACCTTGGGCCCAAGCGACACCTCCACTGTGATGGAGTCGGCCAGGGCGTGCCGCTGCGTGTCTCCGGATCGATGCCGGCGTGGCTCTTGAGGTCGATCTGGCTCCGGGGCAGCGAGTCGGCAGTGGCCTGATCACTGGCGCGCGAGAGAGAGTTGTCTATGCCACTTGGCAAGAGTTCTCGGTGACTCTCGTAGCTATGACGTATTACCCGTAGGTCCTGAGTTCGCGCGCCTCGAATGCCTCGCGCATGAACACCGAGGGCGCGGCCGGGTCGTAGACGAGCAGCAACGATTTCCGGGCCCGCGTCCAGGCCACGTAGGCGAGCCGCCGCTCCTCCTCCAGGGCACGCACAGGGTCCTCCGCTTCCTCGAGCGTTCGCCGGCTGGGAAACACGCCTTCGTCGAGCCCGATGACCGCCACGTGATCGAATTCGAGGCCCTTGGTGCCGTGAGCGGTCGCCAGCACCAGTTGCGCGTCGTCGCGGCGCAGTTCCTCACGTCGCTCGCGAGCTGTTGCCACCGCGGAGCGCAGCGCGGTTGCGGTGGGCCACCCGAGTGACCAGGCCGCGAGCGAGCGGCCCACCGGGCCGCGCGTGGCGCGGCCGGCGAGATGGACGGCCGGGTGCTCGCCGTTCGGCAGCGCATCGAGCAGTTCGTCGAGCCCGGGATCGTCCAGCAGCAGGCCATCTTGTGCAGCCCGGTACGGGATGCCCAGCTCGATGGCCACGGCGGCAAACGGGGCGAGTTCGGCGTTGGTGCGCGCCAGGACGGCGTGAATGCCGGGTGCTGCCGGCAGCCAGTCGCGCAGCAGTCTGCGCGCACGGGCGAGCTCGTCGCCGCTGTCCGGCCCGAGCAGCAGCGCGCCGGCCGCGGACGGTCCGGCTCGGATCATCTTTGCAAAGCGCTCGCGATTGCCGGCAATCAACCGCACCGCACGCTCGACGACTGGCCTTGGGCAGCGGTAGTTGGTGATCAGGTCTACGCGCCGCAGGCCGGGCAATGATGCGGCCAGGTCCAGTACGCGACGAACGTCGGCCAATCGCCAGGCGTAGATGGTCTGATCGTCGTCGCCCACCAGGAAGACGTTGCGCCGCTCGCCGGCGAGCAACACCGCCATTTCGAGCTGCGTGCGGTCGACGTCCTGGACCTCGTCGACAAGCAGCGCCGCGCACCGTTCC
Source organism: uncultured Anaerolineaceae bacterium (assembly GCA_964610835.1). GTDB lineage: Bacteria > Chloroflexota > Limnocylindria > Limnocylindrales > CSP1-4 > JALYGJ01. Next base: position 4,918 of record CAZSWK010000124.1, read on the forward strand.
TGCCACAGCGATCGTGCGAGGGTATTACCGCGCAGCTCGAACAGCGCCCGCCGTACCAGGTCGTCGAAGTCGAGGGCGCCGTTCGCCGCCAGCCATTCCTCGTAGGCAATGAACGCCCGGAGCATGTCGGCGGGCACGGGCAGTGGCCCGTCGCCCGCGAGCAGGCGTCGAGCGTCGTTCGACCCGATG
>CAZSWK010000125.1:0-5042 GCA_964610835.1 uncultured Anaerolineaceae bacterium
TCGAGTTGGACGGCGCAACGTCGTGAATGGCTACGACGAGTAACTGCTCCACCGGTCGCCTTTCCAATCATCGAGCGCACGCTCGAGCCTTCGCCGGCGCGGGCGCTCAAGCAATGATCGTAGGCGGTCCGTGGTTAAGCCGGCTCGTACGAACCGACCGTAGGTGTCAGAGCGTCGGCTCCGCGCACGTACGTGCCGGCCCCGATGAGGATCTGCGCTGCCCTCGCGAAGGTCTGCCGCGATCAGCAGGGATAACGCGACGAGGACTGCGAGGGGTGACTCACTGGCAGGTTACGTCGATGGAGGTCTGCAACTCCTGGTTAGTGTCCTGTTCTATCAGCGTGCCGCTCCAGGCGGCCTCGGGTGGAGCGACTGTCCAGTTCGGAGGGTTGTCCGGCATCTGCCAGGCCTCGTTACGGGCGAAGTCGAGCAGAACGAATTCCTGGGGGAGTGCGGAAAAGGCGCTCACGTTGGCGCTGCCGTCGTCGGTGGCCATCGACATCTGCAGGCCGCTGGCCATCGAACACAGGGCACCGGACATTTTGTAGATCCGGTCGCCCAGGACGATTGTCGCCGTACCGGTGCCCGCGCCGTTTGGCTGGCCGTTCGCGGGAACCGCCGGCGGGGCCGTGGCGCCCGTGGGTGCTGTGGGGATGATCGCCGGCGGGCCAGTGGGCGTGGCAATGGGCGCCGCCGGCGATGAGCAGCCGACGACCAGTAACACGAGACAGCCGAATATGACTCTGATCACTTCCATCTCCCGCAGCCCGGCGCCGCAGTCCAGCGCCCGCCTCTCGGGTGTTCAAACAACAGCCCAATTCGACACCGACGTCATGAGTAAGCGGCTACTCATGCTTGGCGGCGAGGCTGTCGAGATAGGCGCGCACGCTGTCGAGCGCTATCAGCCGCTGCCTGACGTGCTCCCCAAAGCGCGCCGCATGGTGCAGTTCGCGCAGCCCGATCGTGGGCGCCTCGTCCGCGCCGATTGGCCGGCCGCCGAGCGCGTCGCGCAGGCGAAGGAGGCTGCGGACGGCGGCTGCCTGGGTGGGGCCATCGAGAGCCGCGACGGCCGCCATCAGCAGGCGGTCGATCTCGCCGCGGGCCGCTTCTTCGGCAATTCCCAGCGGTGCATCTGAGGTACGAGCCTCGAGCGTCGCGCCGACGAAGGCCAGCGCGGCGAGCGGCGTCGCGGTGAGGTCGTGGAGGCGCGCGGCCTCGGCGCGCCTGCCCGTCAGCCGAAAGACGTTGTAGATCGCGGCCAGGGCACGGCGATAGTCGCGACTTACCTCGACATGCAGGTAGGCCTCATCGGTCAGGCGTTCCAGGTAGTCGGCCAGTGGCTCGGCTCCCTTGGAGGCCGGCGACTGCTCGTCAGTCGGCAGAGGCACGCGCGACGGGTCGACCTCGCTGCGATACGCGCTCGTCCACCGTTCGGCCTGTTCGTGGTCCATCTCGATGCCCAGCGCGAGCGCGGTATCGACCAGCCAACCGATCTGGTCCTCGTCGGCGCCAGCCACCACAGACAGATATGTCAGGTCCGCGTGCCGGTCATGAGTAGGTGACTACTCAATAGCCTCCGCTGCCGCGGTTCCGAGCACGGTTGGCAGCTCGCCGCGCCCGCCTACGCCGAGCTTGGCGTAGATGGTGCCCAGATGATTGTCGACGGTACGCGCCGAAATACCGAGCCGCTCGGCCAGCTGGCGTGAGGAAAGGCCATCGGCGGCCAGGCGGGCTATCTCCAGCTCGCGATCGGTCAATGGGACGGGCGCCATCTGGATGAGCGGCGGCGTACGCGCACCCGGGCAGTGGCCGGCGAGCAGGGCCGCCCGGCTGGCCGCCACCCGCGCAAGGCGCTGCCGCCCCTGGCTGAGGTAGGCGCGGTGCGCGTTGGCTGCCGCCTCCGCAGCCAGCAGCAGCGCGCCGATCTGCTCGAACTGCGATGCGACACGCTCGAGTTCCACGGCGTCGCCATTGGTGAGAGCACGCGCATGGCGGGCCATCGCCGCGACGAGGTCGCCCTCGATCCGTGTCGCGAGTCCCTCCAGCCGTTCCGCCGCGTGTTCCGCGGCACCCAACCGTGCCGCGTCGTTGTATATCCACGCCGCCCACACAAGATGGGTATCGCTGGCTGCGCGGCGACCCGCCTCGATGGCGGCCACGCCCGCGGCGCGGGCGTCGTGCTGAGCCCACATCCGCCACACCCGCGCGCGATCGAACCAGATGCGTGACCTCACGTCGCGAACCAGGTTGCGTTCGACCATTTCCCGTTCGAGCTTCGCGGCCAGGTCGTGGCGGCCCAGCCACGTGGCCAGTGTCGAGCAGAAGCCCGCGCATATCCCGGCGACGGCGAATGGGTCACGCTCACGCACGATGCCAAACGAACGCAGCATCGTTTCCAGGGCCGTCCCAACTTCGCCGGCGAGCAACTGTGCTTCGGCCAGCTCCAGGCCCCACATCGCGACCAGTTCCGACGCGCCACTGTCGACGGCACCCTGGTAACCCTCGCGCGCGTGCGCCAGGGCCTGGCGAACACGACCTGCGTAGGACTCGGACATCACCCCGTTTATGCGGATTACCTGGCCGGCGAAAGGCAGCTCATCGTTGACGGCGGGCGCCAGCTCGAGCCCCACCCCGATCTCTCGATCGGCCTCCGCAAACCGCCCGAGCATGACGTTGGCGACACTCGAGAACAGCACTGTGTGAACGACGGCCCGCGGTCGGGCGCCACTCATGCGCACCATCCGTCGACCGGCCGCGGCGACCGCCCGGAGCTGACCAGCCTCCGCGCGGAACAGAACCAGCAGCGACTCGATCTCGTTGCGCCAGTCGCGGTCGCTCACGAGTCCGAGTCCGTCCAACAGCGCACGCGTCGCCGCGTCGGGTCGACCGGCACGAAAGTAGAGCAGGTTCGCCAACGCCAGGGCGACGCCCGCAACCTCGTCGTCACCCCGCGCGCCGGCCGCCGCGCGGCGGAGAACGTCTTCCGCTTCGTCGACCCGCTGTTGTGCCGCCAGGGCCCGGCCGAGTAGCAGCGCCGCGTCGACCTGGGTTGCGTCGCCGTCGACCAGCGAGCGCGACAGTCGCTCGGCCAGCGGTGCGTCGAACACTCCCAGCGCCCGGTTGGCTGCGGCCAGCAAGAGGTCGGGCGCGGCGTTCGCGCCCGCGTCGAGCCGCCACAGAGCGAGGCGCATCAGCTTGTCCGTGTCCAGCGGCCCGCGTTCCTCGAGCGCGTCCGCGAGTTCGCGCTTGATCGACCCCTGTCGTGCCAGCGGCATCTCCTGGGCCACGACTTCCGTGTAGATGGGGTGGGCGGCGCGTACGCGGCTGTCCGCGGTATCTCCCTCGACCGCGATAACCCGGCGCTCTTCGAGCTGCTCCACGGCGGCGACCCCGGCGAGCGCTGTCAGCAGATCGAGCTCCAGCCAATCGGCCACGGCCAGCAACTCGAGAGCATGTCGCTGCGGCGGCGTCAGGCCGCCGAGGCGGTCCTTCACCAGTTCCGCCAGACGCTCCGACGGTGGCAACGCCCCCTGTACGCGCCAGACGGCTCCGTCGCCGACCAGCACGCCCGTCTCCAGTCCGGCCAACACCAGCTCGCGCAGGTACAGGGGGTTACCGCGGGTGCGCGACCACAGCTCGGTCATCGTCAGGTCGTCTACCTGGCCCTGGACCATGTCCGCGACCAGCGCCGTCGCGGCGGGCCGGTCGAGCGGCCCGATCTCGACCCGCTCGGCGAGGCCGTCCTTCCACACCTGGGTGATGGCCGACGGCAGCGGCTCACCGAGCCGTGCGGTCATGAGCAAGGTGGCTACGTCATGCGCAGCCACCTGGTGCAGGAATGCGGCACTGTGCTCGTCGAACAGGTGGACGTCGTCAGCAACGACGATCAGCCGGCGGCCTGAGGCGGCCCTGGCGCGCAGGCCGCCCATGAGGCTGGTCATGAGGGTCAGCTCGTCGCGGCTGGCGGCGGGCATGCTGACCAGGTGCGCCAGCGCCCCGAAGGGCACCCCGGCCGAGGACGAAGAGCCCACGACGTGTTGGACGACGTCGCCCCCTGCCGCAGCCGAGCGTGACAACTCCGCCGCCAGGCGGCTCTTGCCCACTCCCTCGTCGCCAAAGATGGCCTGGCTACGGCCGCGTCTGAGGCTTAGCCCCATCTGCCGAAGAACGGCGTCGCGGCCGAATATCGGCCACTGCATTTGCCGGCCATGCTACCGGCGCAATCAAGTGCTCCGACTGGCGTGCCCCGGCCTGCGCCGCACGCGGGCGCTACCGCCCGAGGCGCTCGAGCTGGTCCGCGTGTTCCTCGAGGTGGTGGATCACGAACTCTTCAACAATCGCCTCGACGTCCATCTCGCCACGGCGCGGGTGGAGGCCGACGGCGTTCCACTCCGCGGGCGTGAGCCCGCCCAGGTAGCGGCTGATGTGCTCGATCGCATCGTGCACCGTCCGGCGCTGTTCCGCGATGGGATCGCTGCGCCCCAGTTCGACGGCCTCGATGCGCGCCGCATCACTCTTCGTCCGGCCAAAAGGCACCGGCTCGCCGTCGTACGCGGCGATGACCGCCTCGACCTGTTCCTGCCAGTACGGGACGAACTCGACCAGGTGCGCCCAGATCTGCCCGGCGTCCCAGCGCTCAGTAGCCCCCGGATCCGGATCGGAAAGCCCGCTTGGCGCCGGACCCTGGGCCAATCGATCGAGGCGTCGCTCTGCCTGGAGCAGGCGATCCACGAAGTCCGTGCCGTCGAGCATCGAGCTGTAGTGCGGCTCGCCGAGCGACCGCTCTGACTCGTCCATATCAGCTGGGCACCTCAGTCCGGGAAGGCCTCGGGGCCGCGCTCCGACAGCTGACGCGCCTCGTCTTCGGCGTCCTCGGGCGGCAGCCACGAATACGGGTACGCGGGATCCTCCAGCTCGGCCGCCTCCGGCGTGAGGTTGAGGGGGTGGAAGGTGTCAACCATGACCGCCAGTTCCTCGGTGCCCTCCTTACCGATCGAGGCCTCCACGGTTCCGGGATGGGGTCCGTGCGGGATGCCCGCCGG
>CAZSWK010000126.1:0-5017 GCA_964610835.1 uncultured Anaerolineaceae bacterium
TCGCTCGCCGAACAGCGCGCGACCGATGCGCACGACCGTGGCCCCCTCCTCCACTGCCACCTCGAAGTCGTCGCTCATGCCCATCGACAGGCCGGCTCCCAGCGCGGGCCAGCGCTTCCGAAGCGCATCGCTCAGCTGCCGCAGCCCGGCGAAGGTCGGCCGCGCGGCTGCCGGCGTCGCCACGAGGCGCCCCACGGTCATCAGCCCGCGGAACTCGAGACCCGCGATGGCGACGAGCTCGGGCAGCGCGGCGGCGAGCCCATCCGGGTCGAAGCCGGACTTGTCCGTGTCCCGGTCGACGTTGACCTGCAGGTACACCGCCAGCGGCCTGCCGCTGAGTTCACGCCGCGCACGTGCCAGGCGTTGCGCGAGCGTCAGCGAATCGACCGAGTGGATCACGTCGAACAGTCCGGCCGCGACGGCTGCCTTGTTCGACTGAAGGTGACCGACCATCTGCCAGTGCGCCTGCGGCAGGTCGGCCGCTTTGGCGCGCGCCTCCTGGACGCGATTTTCGCCGAAGGTCGTCAGGCCAGCTGCCAGCGCCACGCGCAGGCGCGCAACCGGCACCGACTTGGTGATGGGCAGGAACTCGACCGCCTGCGGGTCACGACCGGCCCGCTGGCAGGCGTCAGTCAACCGGCGCTGAATGTCGGCGGCCGACGCCCGCAGATCGTCGACCTGGGCCTGCGCCAGGCCCTCCAACTTACTGTCAGCCGGGGCGATGCCGGCGCAGGAAGGCGGGAATGTCCAAGTCCTCGACCTCGACCTGCGGCCCCCGCCGCGGCTCCATGCCGCTACGCGACTGCATCCCGCCGCTCGGCTGGCCAGCCGACCCGCCGAGTGCCTGGCCGGTCAGCTCGGCGGCCGCCTCGCTGCCGACGGGGATGGCGGTCTGCTGGCGTACCGACACCTCCTGCAGCTGGTCACGATCACGCAGCGAGCGCAGCGAGCTGGCGTTGTCCGACGCTGCGGCCGTGAAGGTGCGCGCCGCTTCGCGCTTGTGCGAGGCGTCAAAGCCGGTCGCGATCACCGTGATCGAGATCTCGTCCCCCATGCGCTCGTCGATGACCGTGCCGAAGATGATGTTGGCCTCCGGGTCGGCCGTGCTCTTGATGATCTCGGCGGCCTCGTCGACCTCGTAGAGGCCGAGGCTCGGCCCGCCGGTGATGTTGAACAGCACGCCCTGGGCGCCGGAGATGTTGACCTCCAGCAGCGGGCTGGAGATCGCCTCTTTGGCGGCGTTGGCGGCGCGCCCGTCGCCCGACGCGCGACCGATGCCCATCAGCGCTGAGCCGGCATCCCGCATGATCGCGCGCACGTCGGCAAAGTCGAGGTTGATGAGTCCGGGCACGGTGATCAGATCGCTGATGCCCTGGACGCCCTGGCGCAGGACGTCGTCGACGACCCGGAACGCGTCGACGATCGAGGTCTCCTTCTGGACCACGTCCTTGAGCCGATCGTTGGGAATGGTGATCAGCGTGTCGACCTTGTCGCGCAGCAGCTCGGTCGCCTTCTCGGCGTTCAGCCGGCGGCGCGCCCCTTCGAACGAGAACGGCTTGGTGACCACGCCGATGGTCAGGGCGCCGAGGTCGCGGGCCACCTCGGCCAGAACCGGGGCTGCCCCCGAGCCGGTGCCACCGCCCATGCCGGCGGTGATGAACACCATGTCCGAATCCTTGATCGCCTCCGAGATCTTCTCGGCATCCTCCTCGGCGCTGCGCTGGCCGATGCCCGGGTCACCGCCGGCGCCCAGACCGCGGGTGATCTTGTCGCCGATGCGGATCTTGTGCGGGGCGTCGGACTGGAGCAGTGCCTGCGCGTCGGTGTTGACGGCGATGAACTCGACGCCCATCAACTCGGCGCGGATCATCCGGTTGACCGCATTGCTCCCCCCGCCGCCGATCCCGATGACTCGGATGAGGGCAAAGTTTTCCGAGTCGGATCTCAGCGGCATTTCCATACCCCTCCACGGCTGATAGAACGGCTTGCGGGCCCATTTGCGGCGCTCGTAACGGAGCGCTCGGGTCCGCCGAGTATAGACGCGGACATCATGTCCGGAGGCGGCCAGTTAGGGCCGCGCAGGCCCTATTTGTGCAGCGTCTCGCCGGTGCTGTGGATGAACTGTGGATAGCGGCCGATCAACCGGCCACGAACGACAACGACACGCGTCGCCGCGGGTTGTCCGGGTTGGTGTCGAGCAGCGCGATTGACTGCCAGGTTCCAAGTTGCAGCCGGCCGCCGATGACCGGCACCGACAGCGATGGCGGCGCGAGCAACGGCAGCACGTGGTCGGCCCCGTGGCCGGGCGAACCGTGGTGGTGGCGCCAGCGCTGGTCGCGCGGCAGCAGGCGATCGAGCGTCGCCATGAGGTCATCGTCAGAGCCGGAACCGAGCTCCATCACCAGCAACCCCGCAGTCGCGTGTGGCACGAAGGCGATCAGTACGCCGTCGCCCTCGCCGGCAACGAACCGGGCGCAGCTGTCGGTGATGTCGACCAGCCCGCGCCGGGAGCCGGTCTCGAGCGTCAGCTCAAGGTGCTTCACCTGGGGCAAAAGGCGGCTAGGGCAGGAGGCCGCGTGCCCATTCGCGCAGGCGTCCCAGTACGCCCGGTGCCGGGGCACTCTCGTAGTGCGCCGGCTCGTAGTCCTGCACCGAGCGCGCGCCCCACATCAACAGCCCGAGCGAGGTGCTGAACGCGGGGGTCAGGAGATGATCGGTCAGGCCCTCGACGCCGGTCGGTTCGGCCACGCGTACGGGCATGTTCAGCACTTCCCGGCCGAGCCGGGCCGAGCCGGCCAGTTGCGCGGCGCCGCCGGTCATCACCAGGCCGGCAGGCAGCATGGCGCGCGCGCCGGCATGGTCGATCTCCTCGCCGATCTTCTCGAAGACCTCGCGCATGCGCGCCTCGATGATCATTGCCAGCTCGCGCCGTGAGGCGGTCTCGCCGGCAGCGCCGTCCCCGTCGCCGATCGCGTCGATGTCCACGCGCTCGTCGTCCTTGATGGAGGCCGGGTCTGCCGTCCCGTAGCGAATCTTCAGCTCTTCGGCCGAGCTCAAGCTCGTCTTGAGTCCGATGGCGACGTCGTTGGTGACGTTGTTGCCGCCCAGCGGCAGTACCGCCGCATGGAATGGCGAGCCATCGACGAACAGGGCCAGGTCGATGGTGCCGGCACCGAAGTCAGCCACCGCCACTCCCAGCTCGCGCTCCGTCTCAGTCAGCACGGCATCGGCCGAGGCAAGCGAGGCACACACCAGCTCATCGATGCGCACGTCCGCGCGCTGGACGCACTTCGACAGGTTCTGCACTCCCGTCGCCGACGCATGCACGATGAGCGTCTCGACCTCGAGCCGCACGGCGCTCATGCCGAGCGGGTCCTTGACGCCCTCCTGCCCATCGACCACGAAACCGCGCGGCAGCACGTGCAGCACCTCGCGATTGGACGGGATGGTCACCGCGCGGGCGACCTCGGTGGCGCGCTCGACGTCCTCGCGTGTCACTTCGCGCCGCGCGCCACTGACCGCTACCGCGCCCCGCGAGTTCTGGCTCTCGACATGGTTGCCTCCGACGGCCACGATCGCCGACTCGATCCGGTAGCCGGACAGTCGCTCCGCCGCCTCACGCGCGGCACGGATGGAATTGACGGTCTGGTCGATGTTGATGACGACGCCCTTCTTGAGGCCCGACGAGCCCACCGAACCTTTGCCGATGACCGTCACGGCGCCATCACCGGACACCTCGCCGATGAGCGCCACTACCTTGCTCGTGCCGACGTCGACCGAGACGAGAACGGCTTCGCGATCCACGACTACATTCTGGCCTAAGCGGGCGGCGCCGGGGTCGCACTCGCGCGCGGCACGAAAGTGCCGCAGCGATCCTCGAGTGGCGAGAGGTAGATCGTCTTGATGGCGGCCTCCCCCTGGGCCAGGAGTGAGCGCAGGCATTGCACCTGACCGGCGATCATGTCGGGCGGTCGCAGATTCGGCGTGTAGTGGCCGAAGATCGCCCGCCAGCCGCCGCCGGTCGGGCTGACCACGTAGCCATTGTCGTCGTCGGCACTGATCGTCAGGCCTGCCGCGTGACTGCCGATCTCGGTCGGTGTCAAGGCGCCCAACTGCAGCAGCGCGGCCAGGTCCACGCCATCGAGGCGGCTGCCCACCACCAGCGAAGGTGCCCAGGTCTGACGATCGTCGTGGATGACCGGTAGCCCGCCGGGCAGCGGCTCGCCCACGCCGAGCCGCTGCAGCACCACGCCGGTTTCGTCGATCAGGTACGTCCCGTCGGTCGCCGCGATGGCAAAGACGGGCACGCGCTCCGTCACGGTCACGGTCATTTCGTTGGGGAGTGCCACCATCACCTGTGCCTGGGCAACCGAGGGCAGGTCGAGCAGCGCTCGCCGGATGCCCGCAGTGTGGACCTGGAAGATGTTGGTGTGCCCGTCAGCAGCGCTGCCCAGCGCGGCGCCGAGCAGCGTGGGATCGGTGAAATGGCCCCCGCTGACCTGCGCTTCGTGGGCGGGCACGTCCAGCCGGTCGGTCGTCACCAGCCACCAGCCGCTGCCGAGTGTCAGGCCCATGAGCGCCGCGCCTACGAAACGCGGCCAGTTCATCAACGACCAGTTCCGCCGCGTGCGCCGGCGACCGCCGGCCACCGGCTGACGCCCGGTGAGCCTCACCGCGGCCGGCGCGAGCGTGCCAGGGCGGCCTCGATCAGGCGGCTGCAAAGCTCGCCGAACTCGATGCCTGCCACTCGCGCGGCCTTGGGCAACAGGCTGTTGGCCGTCATACCCGGAATCGTGTTCACCTCGAGCAGGACGATGCGGCCGTCGGCGGTGGCAATCATGTCCGTGCGCGACAGGTCGCGGCAGCCCAGCGCGGTGTGTGCGGCCAGGCCCGTCGCCTTGACGACCAGCGGATTCTCCCGCGTCGCGATGAACCGCTTGGCGTCCCGAAAATCCTCGAACGTCCGACCCTCCGCCGTCGGCACCGAATTCGCATGCATGATCTTCTTACAAAACCC
>CAZSWK010000127.1:0-4890 GCA_964610835.1 uncultured Anaerolineaceae bacterium
GACGGTGTGGGGCATCGATAGGTGCTCTATCCGGTACTCGTGGTATTGAGTGCCCGCCAGGCCCAGCTTCGCGTACGTAAGCGGATGGTCGGAGTTTGTCCGGTAATCACTCCACGTGTGACCGCCGCTGATATGGCGGCGCATTATCTCGGAGAGCCGCTCGAAGTCAGGACGCGGCATCGCGACATCAATGTCGTCGTCCCAGGGAATGAAGCCCTCGTGGCGCACAGCGCCGAGCAGGGTTCCCCCGGTGACGAAGTAGCGCAATTGGTGTTGCCCGGCAAGGTGCATGAAGTAGCCCAGATTCTGGAGCTGCGCGAGTTGCAGCGAACGGAGCGTCCCCTCGTTAATGTGAGGCCCTCCCCGGGATGAGCCGTCGAGCTGCAATTTGACGTTCGTGGCAAGTCTCATGGGCTGCCGCCACGCGCTGCTCGGCCGGCTTCCAGCGCGAAGGATATGCCGGTCTCCATGGAGCGTCGGGCAGCCTCACCGATGCGTTGGGCTTCGATGGCGTCCTGCATCGTGACGGGAACGGTGCGCCGGCCGGCGGCGACCGCGAGAAATGCGGTCAGTTGGGCGCGGTAGGCGTCCTCGAACCGCTCCTGCCATGTCTTCCATGCGTCTGGTCGAAGGCTCTTGCCGGTTCTCTCCACAGCGTGGATCGGAGATCTGTCCGTCCAGCCGACCGACACATGGTCGGCGCTTCCAAGAACCTCTGCGCGGACGTCATAGCCGAGCGGCGAGAGCCGGGAGACACTCACGACGCCAAGGGCGCCGCTTCTCAGCCTCAGGGTCACGACGATCGTGTCGGGGTCGAGGTTGGGGTCGAAAGTACCTCCCTCGCGACGCGCTCCCGCCGCGAACACCGATGTGACCTCTTCCCCCGAGAGCCACCGGACGAGATCGAAGTCGTGAACGGCAGTATTGCGGAAGATGTTGGTCAGGTTGGAAGGTGGCAGGCCAGGTTCCGTTGCCTCAAGCCTGATCAATTGCAGCCGTCCGAGGGACCCTTCTTCGATGAGCGACCGCGCTGCCACCAGGCTCGGGTCGAATCGCCGATGGAAGCCCACCTGCACCGGGATGCCTGACTCTCCGACTCGTCGTGCGAGTGCGGTCGCCTGGGCCACGTCCGGGGCGAGTGGCTTCTCGCACATGACCGGCCGTCCCCGTTCGACGGCTGCCGTCACGAGTGCCGCGTGGCTATCCGGATGCGTCGCGACGATCACCGCGTCCGCGGCGTCAAGTGCTGCGAGTGGGTCACCAACCGCGACACCGCCAATGGTCGCCGCTGCCCGGCGTGCGGTGGCGAGGTCTTGATCCACGAAAATGAGCTGGTCCACTTCGGCCATCTCGCGCAGCAGACTTGCGTGCAAGGTCCCCATTCGGCCCAGCCCGATTATCGCCACCCTCATTTCCCTATCTTGCGCGATTGGGGAGGGGAGAGCGAGGGCTTACGGGTACCCTATCGTCGTATCGCCGGGTGCCACTCGAGGTGGAGCGGCGAGCTGCGTGGGAGTGGGCGGCAGTGGATGCTTTTGCAGATGCGATCGTACTTGCGGCTGGCGGTAGCCATCGCATGAACGAGTTCGACAAGTGCTTTGCCGCGATCCTCGGCCGCCCGCTCGTCGCCTGGACTGTCGCTGCCGTAGCCGCGGCGAAGTCGGTCAGGAACGTGATTCTGGTGGTACGGGCGGAGGACGTCGACGCCATTCGGCGAGAAGCATGGGTGATCGAGGCAGACGCCACCGTCATAGCGGGCGGAGAACGACGCCAGGAGTCAGTTGCGGCGGGTGTCGAGAGCAGCAGGGCTGACGTAGTGGTAATTCACGATGGCGCCCGCCCCCTTGCCACGCCCGCGCTCGTGGACGCGGTCGCCATCGCCGCTGCCGAACACGGCGTGGGCCTGCCCCTGGTGCCGCTGGTCGAGAGCCTGCGGCGATTGCGCAGGACGAGCGTCGTCGACTGGATCGACCGCCACGGTCTGAATCTGGCTCAGACTCCGCAGGCAATTCGTCGGGAACTGCTTCTTCATGCATACATCCACCACGACCCTTGGGGGCCGGAGTCCATCATCGACGAGTCTCTCGTGGTCCAGATGGAGGGAACCGCAGTGACCGCGGTGCGTGGCGACCGAGCCAATCTGAAGGTGACTGTTCCCGAAGATCTCGAGATCGTCGCGGCCGTGTTGGCGGCTCGACTGGGGATCGTGGCGGCGCAGCCGACTGGTACGCCTGCCGGAGAGGGTTCCTGAGCCATCGAAGCGCCGAAGATGCCGCGGCGGTCAGACCCCAACAGCCACACAGAGGCGGTGAGCGCGCTCTTCTCGGAGAGCTCGGCGTACTGGGACAGTATCTACGGGAACGGGGGCGTGAAGGGTGAGGTGTATGCGGCGCGCCAATCCCGGATCGTCCGTTGGGTGGTCGAGCTGGCCGGGGCGGGCGCGTCGGCCATCGAGATTGGTGCCGGCGCGGGGCATCTGGCGGTGGACCTCGCGACGCGTGGGTTCGATGTCCTCGCCGTCGACTCGAGCGAGGGGATGCTCGAACGGACCCGGAAGAACGCCGAGCAGGCTGGTCTTGGTAATCGCATTCGGACATTGCGGGCCGATGCCATGGACATCCCCGTCGCCGACGCCAGTTTCGACGTGGCCATCGCGGTCGGCCTCCTGCCGTGGGTGGAAGACCCGCGCCTGGCTTTGCGTGAGATGGCGCGGCTGGTCAAGCCAGGGGGATATGTCCTCCTGACAACAGACAACAGCTATGGGATATCTCGCCTGCTCGATCCCGGCTGGCACCCGAATGCACGAGCGCTGATTCGCCGTGTTCGAAAGCGGCTCGGCCAGTCACCCCGTCGCTGGGACCCGGGCCCTGTCAGCTACTCGTGGGCAAGAACCCACTCGTTGCTCACCGCGCAGGGCCTCAGGGTTGTCGACAGGGCAGGCATTGGCTTCGGGCCCTTCACGCTCCTGTTCAAGCAGGTTCTGCCGGATTCGATCTCGCTGGCGCTCGAGCGAAAGCTGCAGAAACTGTGCGATCAGCCGTCTTCCCCTCTCTGGCGAGTGAGCTTGTTTCACGTCGTGGCTTCGCAGAAGTCCGGTTCGGACTGAAGCAGGTCGCCCGATTCCGCATCGCGCGAGGTGCTTGCGTATGCGCCGCGCCAGCAGGTAGCAGGGCGCCTTCGGCAGCCAGGCGAAAGATCGGCCGATGAGCCACCTCAAAGTAGCCATCAGCGGCAGGTCCAGCACGCCATCATGGGCGCGTGAACGTCCGCTTGGGGCCATACGTCGCGCTGCTCCGTCAGAACCCGGCCTTCACCCGGCTCTTCGTCGCGCAGCTGGTCAGCTTTGCCGGCGACTGGTTCGCCACCGTCGCGTTGTTGGGCCTCGCCCTCGAGCTGTCCGGCTCGCCTGCCGTGGCGTCGCTCGTGCTCGTGCTGCAGAGCGGTGGATTTGCGATTGCGTCGCCGCTGACCGGCATCCTTGCTGATCGCTTCGATCGGCGCCTGTTGCTGGTCGGCGCCGATCTCCTGCGCGCCCCGATCGCCCTGGCGTTCATCCTCGCCCGCACGCCGGACACGCTGTGGATAGCACTGGTGGCCGTGCTCCTGCTGGAGATCTGCAGCGCCGTGTTCGAGCCAGCTTCTTCGGCGGCGCTCCCCAACCTCGTCGACGAGGCAGCGCTGGGCGAGGCAAACGTGCTGATCGGCTCGGCCTGGGGCGTGATGCTCGCGGTGGGCGCGGCAATCGGTGGCGTGGTCGCCGCGACCCTGGGGCGCGACGCGGCCTTTGTCATCAACGCGCTGACCTTCGTAGCTTCGGCCGCGCTGATCGTCGGCATCAGCCGGCCCTTCCAGGGGCCGCGTGAGATCGCGCCGAGCACCTCGGGGAGCGTCATGGCCAAGGTGCTCGGAGCGGTCCGTTCGCTTGGTCCGGTCGTGTCATTCGCCCGCCACAGCCGGCTCGTGGCATCGCTGCTGCTGTCCAAGACGATGTTCGGCGTCGGTACGGGAGTCGTGCTCTTGCTGGCCGTGTTCGGCCGGGACGTCTACCACGCCGGCGATGTGGGCATTGGCCTCCTGTTCGCCGCCCGTGGACTGGGCGCTCTGGTCGGGCCTTTCGTCGCCCGAGCGCTGGTCGGCATCGAGTACCGCGGGCTGCTCATCGGCATAACCGGCTCGCTCGTGACGTTGGTCGCCGCCTACGCGCTCTTTCCATTGGCCGGGTCAATCTGGCTGGCCGCGGCAATGGTCTTCGCGGCCCACCTGGGCGGCGGTGCACAGTGGACGCTGTCGACCATTGGCCTGCAACGGGCCTCGCCCGACTCGATACGTGGGCGGATATTCAGCTTCGACTTTGCCCTGGTCACCCTCGTAATAGCCATCTCGACCATGCTTGCAGGCGGCCTGGCCCAGTGGGTCGGGCCGCAGGTCGCGGTATGGGTCATGGTCGGGCTCATGGCGGTGGCTGGTGCCGCCTGGACGAGGTTCAGCAGCCCGGTCTGGAGGACGGCTCCTCCAACCTAGCGACCGGCGCGGACGCTGGACCGGCCGGCTCAGTCGGTGGGCAAGGCCTCCACGTGCTCAGCGGGACTGCTGGACGCGGGCGTCGCCTGCGGCTGGCGCACCAGATCGGTCGTCCAGCGGACGACGAAGATGGTCAGGCCAAAGATGAGCATCGCGTTCGGCGGGTGGAGCGCCGCCACCGCCGGCACGCTGTCGCGGAAATACGGCAGCATCGTCTGGACGATGGTCATCAGCGTCAGCGCCAGCACGGCGAGGCTGGTCCGCCGCCCCACGTGGGCCGGCCACACGATGACGAGCATCGCCATTGGGAAGAGCGGCAGCCAGTAGCCGAACTCCTCGTGGTAGCTCATGGTCGACACGCCGAACAGG
>CAZSWK010000128.1:0-4877 GCA_964610835.1 uncultured Anaerolineaceae bacterium
CGGCCCGGCCCACCGCTTATGTCGACGGACTGGCCGCATTCCGGGAGGGGCGCGTCGCCGAGTGGATCGGCTCGTTCGCTGGCGCCGCCGCCCACGCTGCGCTGATGTCCATCGAGCTGGCGGAGCAGGTGGCCGGACTGCAGGCGGACTGGCGTGAGCGCGCCGGCCGGCCGAGGGCCGGATCCGCCGCGAGCAAGCTCATCGCACTACTGCCCGCCCTGCCGGTGCTCTCGGCGCCGACCGCCCGCGCGGCGATAGGAGTCAGCCAGCAACAGACGCTCGCGGCGCTCAAGGCACTGGCCGAGGCCGGTGTCATTCGCCAGTTGAGCAAGGGGACCTACGATCGTCAGTACGCAGCGACCGAGCTGTTCGAGCTTCTTGGGGCGTACGAGGAGCGGGTCGCCGGCTCCGAGCGGCGGGCGGGGCCGGCGCGCTAACGGGCAGGCCCCGCACTCAACCCGCTCGTGCTTCCACCGTGGCTGGCAGCGGCGCTGGCAAACGCGCGTGATGACCGGGTTCAGGGCCCCCTGGAGCTTCGTTTCACGCGTGGATTCGTGGAGGGCCGACTGGGATTCGAACCCAGGACACGAGGATTAAAAGTCTCAGCGGGCGCCGTCCATGGCGGCGTCCAGAGGCGCATGTCGACCCTTCCTCGCGCGGCCTCGATCCATCGGGTCCATAGGGTGACACCAAGCACCACGGTCGTGGCTGTCAGCGTGGCTGTCAGCAAGCCGCTTGCCCCTGTCGGCCCAGCTCGGTGAGCGTCATGGCTTTGGCCCGTCTCCCGTGCGTCCGACCGGTCGGTTAGCGGCTCCGAATGGATGTAGTGGCGGATCCACCTCCCTCGACCCGGGGCGCCCGCCGAAAAGGTCAAGACAACGTCATCGGTTCGGTGTTCGCCCGGCGGATGTGGTTGCGGCAAAGGCTGTCGACACCAATCACAGACGCGGTTACCGCCGGGCGGACACACCTTCGACACACCAGTGTTTTCTCGCCAGTGACTCGAGCTCGCGGCACAACTCATCGCCGTCCAGTGCGGCATCCTCCCGAGCGCGGCGAACATCGCTCGGCAACAGTCCATGCGGCCTCGGCCCCTTCATACCTACACCTCTTCCTCACCTAGTAGTCGATCTCGCTTTCGATCGAGCTTCGTGGCCCAGCGCCGTTGCCGTCGACCCGCGCAGCAATGCACCTGAGGGCGACCTGTTCGTGGCCGGTCGGCGGCGCCGCCAGCGACCTCAAGGGCACTTGTCCACTATGGCCAGCGAGCTGAGTGCGGCCGTCTGGAAAGGCTTCTCCGAGCCATCCTCCTTTATCACTATCTGCTGACCATTGGCTCGCACGAGGGTGCCGCACACTGACTGCGCGCCGAAGTCGGCGCGAATGTTCGTGGTCTTCGTGCCGGGCCAGTACCACGTGAGGCCGACAGCGATGGCCACAAACACGAGGGCGGCAACCAAGAGACGACGCGCCCATTTCAGATCGTTGACCGCGTCCTTCGAGTCCTGGTAGTCCCAAGTCAGGATGCCTTGGGTCTGCCGAGGTCGCGGGTCGCCATAAGCGGCGGTCATCGCCTTCAGCGAGCCGATCGCCGCCAGAGCGAGCGCCAGTGCCAGTGCCGCGCCGATCAACACCTGGCCTAACGGGTCGAGATCCGCAAAGGAGTCGCGGCCCTTGACAACCGCGACCGTGGTGATGAGGCCCAAGAGCGCGAGGAGGCCCGTCCGCCAACTCTCAGCCGCCTTGCGCACGTTCGCCAGTTGACTGGATACCGCCTCCTCCGCCCTTTCCGCGGCTGCGCGCGCGTCGGGGCTCGGCACCGGGCCAAGTCTCAGGATCGCACCACCGGCCATCACTTCCCCTCACCGACCGAGCGAACGACGGTCATGCCCCAATACGCACCGCAGCCCGGTGCATCATCGGGTGCCTTCGGATGCTTGGCACCGCAGTGGCAGATCACGGTGAAGGACCATTCCGTAGGGACCTCCTCACCGCGACGCCGTAGGAGGTCCCACAGGCCTCGGCCTGTCTCCTCCGTGATCTCTCCAATCCCGCTGATGACCATGATCGGGTGTCGGTATGTCATCGGCTGAGTGCAGCGCGGGCAGGGGCCGCTGAGGTATATCTCCACCGGGCTTTCGGGATTAGGCACGAACTTGCCTGCAAACGTCTTCGCCGCCTGGTTCTCGTACCCGGGGTCGTGGACCTCTTCGTAGTCGCAGTTGACGCCGTGAGATGTCACATCCAGATCTCCTCCCGGTACCTGCAGCTCTCGCCGCAAGTGCGACACTTGGTCGTGGCTCTGCTCGCGTCGGCCTCGCGGGTTTACGCCGCCCGCGTGCGCCTCGAGGCTGGCGAGCGCCTGACCATCGGGCGCCGGAAACCGATCGCCCGAAGGGCGGTTAACCCCCGGCTCAAGTCGGGCCGGCACCTGAACCCGCTCACCGCGGCTGAACCCGCTCCCCGCTGTTGCCATCGATCACCGTGCGATCATCCAATGGCTGGGCGAGCACCACGGTGACGTCGTACAGCCCTTCGACCGCTGGCGCTGGGATGCCGATGCCACTCACCGTCACCGAGACCTGAGTGTCCGTTTCGGTCAGGCCGCTCAGATGGGGCCAGAGGAGCACGCCCGCCTGCGCCTGAACCACCAGGGTGTGGTCATTGACGACCCGGTAGAAGACCACTTGCTGTGGCCGAAGAGTCAAGCTGACATAGCCGACGAGCACAACGATCACAACCAACACGGTGATCGCCAGATTGCGTCGCCAATGCGATGCCGGCCGGGGGCTCGCTGCGCCCGTGGCGTTCATGAGCTTGTGACCTCCACTGCCGCGCTGTTCGTCCGAACCATATGCGCGCGGGCCGGCAAGCCCGCTGCGCGCCTGACTCTAATACTGCGTCTTCACGTATCCCGGGAAAGCCGAGTATGGATCCCAGATATCCGTAAAGTACTCATCGCAGGTAATCCCTGAGGCAAAGGAACCGCTGTGGATTCCGACGGCGGCCACCGAGCCGTCGGAGAGGTTGCGATAGACCGGTGCTCCCGAGTCCCCGCCTGTGGGACACGTCCAGCCGATAGCAGCAGCGTGAACCATGTTCCTGGCCCAGCCCCCACCGTTATTGAAGTAGTAGATATCGACGTTCACCCACAAGACCGCGCCGCACCAACCTCCCGTGGTGACGCCGTTGGCGCACACCGCGTCTCCTACCTGCGATCGGCGCGAGGCCATCTTCTTGACATTCGTGTTCGTGCTCGTTCCGGCGTCTCCGTCATACACACGGCCAACATCGGTGTAGCTTGAAAGCTGGATGAGCGCGACGTCGCCACGGTAGACATGCTCACCGGTGTAGTAGGTCGTGCCCACGCCGTCCTGCCAGTTCTCGCGAGAGTTGGCCGATACATAGCCTACGTTCGGATAGCTCGGCCAGCCTTCCAATCCCCCGTCTGGCACGCAGTGCGCGGCGGTCAGCATGCCTTGCGTATACGAGGAACTGATGTACCAGGAGAAGCCCGCCGTACACTGCCCCCCTGGGTTCAGGTAGATCTTGCTGCCCCCCCAGAACGGCGGGACGTCATCGTTGCGGTTCAGATTCGACGTAGTGCGCTCCGTCGAGGCTATCTGGACTTTCAGGATGTCGCTTCCATACCGATCAGCTAGCTGTGCGATCAAGCCCTGATCGAGATCATCCATGACCACCACGACGCGCTCGTCCTGCTGGTCCGGAACGATCTCCCAGATCTTGTCGGCGTTCGGGACGCCGGCTACTGCGAGACGTGTGATGGCATCGGCCACGGCATCCATGTCGGCAATAGAGTGGCGAGCGGTCACGATGCGCACTGTAAAGCCCTGCGCCTGGAGGCCATCTGACATCTTCTGTGCCAGGACGGCGCCATCGACATCGGCCACGCGCAACTCGAAAACCTTGGTCGTGGTGTCGAGCCAGGGATAACCGAAGCTGTCGCGGTGCGCGAAGGCAATGGCGAGCGCGTCGTTAAAGGCCTGCGCGCTGTCTTCATCAGCATTGCCGAACTGACGCGCCCCCTGATCGGAGACGTCGACGCCATCGACACGCGCATCAAGGGAGACCGATGATATGTGGAGACTTGCTGCCGGTGAAGGAGCCGCCGCTGGTGTTGGCAACGACTCGTTGGCCAAGGCAAGACTCGGTGCAACGACAGCGGCCTGGACGAGCATGGCCGCAACAAGGCCCGAGACAATGAGACGGGCAAACGGTGGATTCATCTCTCGCACCTCTCACTGGCGGTCAGCGCGCCAAGACCCATACGCTGCGATCACGCAGCCGCCAGCCTGAAACGGTGATCGTGCGTCCGGACGAAATCAATTGGGGAGATCCCTATCCGCCGTTAGGGAGATCCCTAATCCAACGGGACTAGGTACTTGGCGCGGCCGCACGGGGCCGCCAAGCGGCTACAGCCGCGGCAGCACTAGGTGAACCAAGTGTGCCAAGACGTGCGCTCCTGGGCCGCGGCCCCACAAGACCTGCCAACGAAATGACGTCGGGCCGAGGCGCCTCTGGCAAGTGGCGCGTGCCCGACGCCGATTGCTTGCCAATGGGGAGACCGCTACAAGCCGCATGCTCTTATGCCGATGGTGCGCATCGAGGTAGGGCTCGGCGTGGCCGAGGTAAGGGACCATGCGGTCGATCAAATGCAGGGCGCGGCTCGTCGGGGCACGCCGTTGGTCCTGGTCGACTCCGTTACACCACGTGCTTCCGCCGTGGCTGGCAGCGGGGCTGGCAGACGGCCGTCGGTGGCGAGCTTCGGCGACCAGGGCGGGCGGTTTCACGCGTGATTTCCTGGAGGGCCGACTGGGATTCGAACCCAGGACACGAGGATTAAAAGTGTCCCGGGG
>CAZSWK010000129.1:0-4768 GCA_964610835.1 uncultured Anaerolineaceae bacterium
GGAAGTAACATGGAACCGAATGCGCGACCGAAGGTCGGGATTCTGCTCATCGGGGGCAACCGCGCGAGCCGTCTGAAGAGCCAGGCGCGAGCCGTCTGGCGAGAGTGCCAGGCCGATGCCATCAGGCAGGTACTGGCTGCCCGTCAGGGAGTCTCGATCGACAACTGTCGGGGTGGGCACGCCGCCGCAGTCACTGTTGATGACGACATTGCTCCCCGCCACGTCGAGCGCCCGGTAGGACCAGGCCGGACACCATCCTTCGCGGAGCGGCACGGCGGCGATCTCGGGATGCAGCGTCGTGTCGATCAGCAGTGCGCTCGTGGTACCGAGTGAAGGGACGAGGACCAGTCCATCGTCCGTCGCCGCCGGAAAGCCACCCTGCGGCGCCGGAGAGGCGCGCACTTCCACCGGCTCGTACGGCTGCCACTGGTACACCATGCCGTCGTCGCTGGTCCAATAGACGGTCGCGCCGTCACGTGAGAACTGGGCATAGTGGGGGTATCCCGCGACAACCGGCGGAGACTGGGCGATGACCTCGCCGGTCGCCACGTCCCAGATCTTCAGCAGGCCATCCTGGTCGATCAGCAGGCGCTGGCCGAGCGGGTCGATGTCGTGCACGAACAGCGCGCCGCCCGGCGGCTGAACGCTTGTTCGTTCGCCCGTCTGGACGTCAACCACGAATGTCTCGGGCACCTTCTCAGGCGCGTCGGATACCTGCGTGTACGCCACCGTCTTACCGTTGGCGCTGATCGCGCCCTCGTCGTTGGACCAGTCCTGTGGCGTCAGCAACGTGGCAACGCCCGACTCGAGGTCGACAAGCTTGAGCTCGAGGTTCCGGCTGGTCGATGCGGCGACCAGGTCGAAGCAGTCTGCTGCCGGGGAAGTGAGCACCAGCGCGCTGGTGTCAGATGCGCCAACCACCGCCCCGCCGCACGGGCCCAACCCGTAGTGATCGAGCTCCGCGCCGGTGACGGCGTCGCGAACGTGGACGCCGGCATCGTCGGTCGCCGAGCCGGCGCTGGCGGGAGGAGATCCCTGCTCCCGGTAGGCGCCGAACACAACGCGGCTGCCGTCGGGCGTGAAGTAGCCGTTGCCGACGGCGATCGATTCGTCCGCCGATTCAAATGACCATAGGACCCCGTTCGCCTCGCGGTCGAACACCTCGAGTCGGTCATGCGGCGTAGCGAAGATGAAGCCCGAGGCGACGATGTACCGCCCCGACGCGTCTATGTCCGTCAACAGGTTGCTCACCGGCCGATCAGATGGCCATTGGTACCGATACACGACGCGATCGGAATCCCTGGCGCTGTGTAGTGCGGCCAGCGATTCGACCGGCGGGTTGGCTATGGATGCCGCCTCGAGCGCGAGGAGCTTGCTCAGCGACGGATCCTGATCGAGGGCTGCGATGGACGAAGCCGCCAGTTCCCGCGAACGGGCAAAGTCCTCCGCCTGGCGGGCGACCTGCGCCTGGTAGGCGGCGAAGGCACCTGCACTGACGGCGACGAGCAGGAAGACCAGCGCACCGGCAAGCAGTATCCGCAGCCGTCGATTGATCGTCCGCTGGCGCTCGGCCTGACGCTCCGACACGAGGCGGCTCTCGGTCAGGAAGTCGCGCTCGAGGGCGTTCAGCTCCTGCTCGTGTTCTGGCGCCCAGTCAATGGCAGCGGCGAGTCGTGCGCCGCGATACAGGTCGTCTGACTCGCGACCGCCCTCGTCCCACTCGCGCGCGGCGGCGATGAGGTGCAGTCGCAGCTGACGCCCGGCAGCATCCTCCTCCAGCCAGCTCCGCAGGCGCGGCCACTGCCGCATGAGCGCCTCGTGTGCGACCTCGACGTAGCCCTCGCCGCTCGATAGCAGTCGGGCATTGGTGAGCGTGTCGATGACGGCGGACGTCTCCGGGTCACGCTCGACGTCGAACTCTTCCAGCGGCACCCTGCGGCGTACGACCCCCTCGCCCTCGCCCGGGCCGGCGAGGCGCAGGAAGACCGAGCGCGCGATCCGCTGCTGACCTTCACCCAGGGCGCCATACGCCGTCTCAGCCAGGCGGGCCACGGCGGCCTGCACGCCACCGCTGGCACGATAGGCGGCGACGGTCAGCCGGCCCTGCTCGCGCGACTGCCACAACTCCAGGAGCGCAGTCGACAGGAGCGGCAGGGCTCCCGGCTCGCCACCCAGGTCGGTCAGCAAGGCACTGGTCAGGCCGCCCTCGACGCGCAGCCCCACGCGCTGGGCCGGATGCTCGATCACCTCGGCCAGCTCGACCTTCGTCAATGGGCCCACGAGCACCTGGTTGCTGCCCAGCAGGTTGGCGAGCGCGGGATATGCGGCGCAGTGGCCGTAGTGGTCTGCGCGTAGAGCAACGACCACCTTCAGGCCCTCGCGCTCCGACGTCAGTAGATCGATGAAAGCCGCCCGCTCGGACTCCTCGCGGGTTGCGTTGAAGACCTCTTCGAACTGGTCGACCAGCACGATCAGCGGACCGCCTGATGGCAGGCCGGACAGGGCGCCGCCGAGCAGCGCGGGCAGATCGTCGGTTGCACGAGAATCTGACGGCAGCACGCGCGCGAGCGCACGCCGCAGCTCGGCCAGGGGATGCTCGCCCGGCCGCAGCACGACCTGCCGCCACCCGTCCGAGCCGGGCAGGACGCCGCCGGCGAGCGCGGGCAGCAGGCCGGCGCGGAGGGCCGAGCTCTTGCCGCTCCCCGACGCGCCCACCAATCCCAGGAAGCCGCTGCCCACGAGGCGCGTGACAAGCTCCGCGATCAGCCGTTCGCGACCGAAGTAGAAGTCGGCGTCGACGGCCTCAAAAGCGGCGAGGCCCTTGTAGGGGCAGACATCGACGGCTGGCCGCGCGACCTCGGTTTCGTCGCCTGGTGTATCGGCGCGATAAAGCTCGGTCCGATCGCGGGCGATGGCGAGCGCGGCGACACTGCCCATCAGCTCGGTCTCGGCGGCGCGCAGATCGCGTCGGCCGGCCGACGTGCGTCCGGCCGACGCATCACGGCGTTCGCTCGCCGTGCGGCGCGCCCAGGCGCTGCTCCAGCGGTGGATGGCAGCCGGAACACCGCCGGTCTCCGCCAGCACGTCGGAAACAGGCAGCTCGGTCGCCGCCTGGCCGGCGTACAGCGCGGCGATCGCCCGGACCGCCTCTGGTTCCAGCGCCTGGAGCGCCCGGTGTCGCTCGGGCGGGGCGAGCTGCTCGGCCAGTGAGAGGAGGGCGGGTGCCGCCTGTTGCCGGTGGTTGACCAGGACGAGAGCTCGCTGGTCGGCAAGTTGCTGCACGAGCTTGATGACCGCCCTCCCCAAGGGCGCCGGCGCAGCGTCCAGGTCGTCGACAATGACCAGGCGCCGCTGGCCCGTCGACGGATCACTGGCGGCGACCTCGTGCGCTCCTCGCCCTGCCGCCATGTACGTGACGTTGGCGCCCTGGGTGTGGGCGCGACCCGCGAGCTCCGCGGCCAGGCGGGTCTTGCCCATCCCGGGGGGGCCGGAGATGACGACCGCCCGTCCGGCTCCGTGGGCGGCTCGTCGCCAGTGCCAGGCCAGCCAGCGCAGGTCGGCAGTGCGCCCGGCAAGGGGCACGATGGGGTCGAGCTCGGGTGGCAGGGGCGGCTGCGCGGTGTCGGTGGAGCTGACCACCGAGGGCGGGCCTTCGACTGCGAGCTCCGTGGCGACCCCTGCCGCCTCCAGCTCCGTGCCCTCCACGCGCACGGCAGCGACGGGCTCTTTCAGGCCCTTGAGGCTGATCGGTCCGAGCTCGATGTATCCGATGTCGGGGAGAGCGCCGGCGAGATGGACGAGGGAAGCGCTGGCGATGATCTCGCCGCCGCCGGCCGTGCTGCACAGGCGTGCCGCCAGGTTGAGGGCGGCGCCGCGATAGCCGTCGCCACCGGCCACCGCCTCACCCACGTCGAGGCCTATGCCGACGGGCAAGGGCAGCGATGGATCGAGCACGGTCTCGGCCGCAAGGGCCGCCTGCAGCTCCACCGCGCAGCGCAGGGCATTGCGGGTTGACTCGAAGGCTGTCAGGACTTCGTCACCGCGTGTCTCGACGAGGGTTCCGCCCCACGCCTCAACGGCCTCGCGGGCAATCTCGGCGAACTTGGCGGTGAGTCGAGACGCGGCCTCATCACCGTGCTCGGCGGTGAACGTCGTGTAGCCGCGAACATCCCCGATCAGGAACGTGCGAATTGCGGATCGAAGGTCCGGAGCCTGGGCAGACGATGCGGTCATAAGGTCAGAACGTCCGCCAGCAACGGTTGACCCGGCCGCAGATCCACGGCCAGTGCCATTGCGCCTGATCTGCAAGATCCGCACGGGTTGAACGCGGGCACGCCGCCAGCTACCTGCTTGCCGCTGCTGCCCAATCCATCGCCGCACGCCTGCTCACGCTCAACGTACGCCACCAACACCGGGGCGATCGGCTAGCGCAGCGCCTCGAGCTTGCGGCGCGTGCGCTCGGCCATGACCAGGTTCTCCTTGCGCTGGTAACGATCGAGCGCCTGGCGAAGGGCCTCGGCCACCTCGTCGGGCCGGCCAGCGAGCAGTAGCGCTTCGGCCAGGTCCCAGTAGGCATCGGCCTGCTCGGTCAGGCTCTGCGTCTGGCCACCGATTGCTAGTGCTCCTGCGCGAGTCGCGCGGCCGCATCGTGTTCGCCGCGCCGAGCGAGGACCAGCGCCTTGGCCTGTCGCCAGAGCATCTGCGTTACCAGGTCGTACCTCGAGGGCACGTCCGCTGCGGCCGTCACGGCCGCCCTGTCCGACCGGCC
>CAZSWK010000130.1:0-4743 GCA_964610835.1 uncultured Anaerolineaceae bacterium
TCCTCGGTCACGACCGGGACGTCGAAGCGCAGCGGCAGGGCGCCGTACTTGAGGGTCGTGACCAGGTTGTTCACCTCAGCACTGGTGAACGAGCCCGAGATCTGGCCGCTGCCCCCGAACCGGGCAGCGTTGACGGTCGGCGCCGAGACGACCGTCCCATCGAGGACGATGGCGAATTGTTCGTTGTTCTGGCTGTTGTTGCCCGCAAAGGCAACGGCCGCGAACTTGTCGAAGAGCGTCGATCCCTCGGACTTCAAGGTGAAGTTGACGACGCGCGCGCCGGTGGTCGAGTCGACGCCAGGCGAGGACGAATTGATCTGATCGCCGCTGAACAGCACGCACGGGTTGGCCAGGCTGGCCAGGTTGTCCGGACAGGCCGGCAGCGACGTCCCCAGCGTCGACCCCTGGCCGACGCCGGTCATCGTGCGCGGTATGGGCACGAAGTCGAGGCGGCCGGTCGAGCCGATCAGATCGCGCACCTGCTGCTCGTTGCTGACGCCGGGGATCTCGACCACGATGCGGTCGCTGCCCTGCGTCTGCACGACCGGCTCGGTCACACCCAGGCCGTTGATGCGGCTTTCGATGATCGTGGCGATGGTGGACATGTCAGCAGCGGTGACCGGATGGGTCTGGGTCGGGATGGCCTGGTACTCGCCCACCAGGCCGCCCTGTAGATCGAGCCCCAGACGGGTCTCGATGCAGCCCGAGGTATCGGCCGGCGGATTGCACGCCGAATCGCTGAAGGGGCGCGGCAGTGTCAGCAAGTCAATCGCAAGCGCGGCAAGGCCGACCGCCACGATGAGCAATGGGAGAAAGCGACGCATCGGCCGAAGATGCTAGCAGCCGAGCGCGGATGAGGCGGCGGTCTGGCGGCAGCACGCCTGCGATGGTCCTGAAATGGCGCGTGATGCGCACAGCGCATCACCTCCGGGCGATTGGCCCAAGGAACTCCCCCAGGTGGCTCGTTGCAGGACCGGTCTACGCCGAAAACCGGCTCTTTGATGCGCTGCGCGCATCGGCCGTTCGAGGTCGGCTCGGCGCGACGTCAGGCGTTCAGGCCGGCGTGGATGCGCTCGGCCAGGCCGCGGCTGATACCCGGTACGGACGCGATCTGATCGACAGTCGCGGCCCGCATCTGGCGCGTCGAGCCGAACACCCGCAGCAGCGCCCGCTTGCGCGCCGGGCCAACGCCGGGGACGTCGTCGAGGGCCGACTTCGTCTGCGCCCGGCCACGCAGCTTGCGGTGATACGTGACCGCGAAGCGGTGCGACTCATCGCGCAGCCGCTGGAGCAGGTACAGCGCCTGGGACGTCGCCGGCAACACCAGCGGGCCCGATGCGCCCGGCAGCCAGACCTCCTCGCGCTCCTTGGCCAGGCCGATGACGGGCATGTCATGCAGGCCCAGGTCGTCCAGCACGCCCCGTCCAGCGTTTGCCTGGCCGAGGCCACCATCGATCACCACCAGGTCGGGCAGCCGCCAGCGCAGCTCCTCGGCCACCCCCTCCTCAGCCTCCAAAGCGCGGTGAAAGCGTCGACGCAACACCTCGCGGTGCGACGCATAGTCATCGGGCCGGCCCGCCGCCACCGCCGCCGTACGCACCCTGAAGCGCCGGTACTCGCCACTGCGCGGCCGTCCCTCCTCGAAAACGACCATCGAGCCCACGGTATTGGTGCCCTGGATGGTGCTGATGTCGTAGCCCTCGATGCGCATGGGAGCCGCGGGCAGCCCAAGTGCCCCGGCCAGCTCCTCGAGAGCGGCCAGTGTCTTGCCCTGGTCGGCCAGCCACTTGGCCTGCTCGCGCGCGAGCGTCTCCGCCGCGTTCCGGGCGGCGAGGTCCATCAGCGCTCGTCCGTCGCCGCGTTGCGGCACGGTGAGAGTGACATGGTGGCCACGGCGCGCCTCGAGGAAGGTGACGAGCTCGTCCGCGTCAGGCGGCAGCGCCGGCACCAGGATGCGCGGTGGGATCGACTCGGTCGCGCCGTAGTACTGCTTGACGAATGCCGACAGCGCTTCTGAATCGGGTGAGTCGCCCACGTTCTCGAGCAGGAAGACATCGCGCGCCACGGTGAACCCGTCGCGGATGGCGAACAGCTGCACCGCCGCACCGCCGCCGGAGCGCGCATAGCCCAGGACGTCGAGCCGGGTCCGCGCGAAGGCGGCCATCTTCTGCGACTCCATGGTGCGCTCGACCGCGCGCAGCTTGTCGCGCAGGTCGGCCGCCCGCTCGAAGTCGGTCGCGTCGGAGGCCTGCTCCATCTCCGACCGCAGCCGACGAGCGACCTGTTCTGATCGTCCTTCGAGGAAAAGCATCACCTGGTCGATATCGGCGCGGTAGTCCACCCTGGAAATGGCCTCGATGCAGGGGCCCTGGCAGCGCTTGATGTGGTACAGCAGGCACGGCCGTGGCAGGGCTCGCTTGCCTTCGTAGATCGGGATCGTGCACGTCCGGAAGGGGAACAGGCGGCGGATGAGGTTCATGGCCTCGTCGACGCTGCTCGCGCTCGCGTATGGGCCGAAGTAGCGCGAGCCGTCGTTGGGCAGCTTGCGCGTGCGCTCGATGCGCGGGTAATCGTCGGCCAGCGTGACCTTGATGTACGGGTAGCTCTTGTCGTCCTTGAGGCGTACGTTGAAGCGCGGCTGATGACGCTTGATGAGCGTTCCCTCGAGCAGCAGCGCCTCGCTGACCGTGTCGGTGACGGTGTACTCGACGTCGGCCACGCGATCGATCGCCGACTCGATGCGCAACGGCGGCTGGGCGCCGCCGCGGGCCTGCCAGTACTGGCGCACGCGGTTGCGCAGGTTCTGGGCCTTGCCCACGTACAGGACGCGACCACGCTCGTCGCGCATCAGGTACACGCCCGGCTTGCGCGGAAGCTTGGCCAGCGTGGCCTGCAGTTGGGGTGTCATCACTCCCGATTCTGGATTAAGCGGCCCGTAAGCGTGTGCTAAGCGGTCCGTAAGCAGCCAACCGCATCATGTGATCGCTCGTCACCAATCACCCGCGCCGGCCCGCCGCGGCGCCGCCGGAGGAACCGCGGATGCGTCTGATCCCTTCTGTCCCAATCGCGTCGGTCCCAATCGCGCTCGGCCTGCTGCTGCTTGTCCTCGCTCTACCACTGGGGCGCTCGTCACCAGTGCTGGCCGCGTCCCCCGGCATCGTGATCAGCCAGGTGTACGGCGGCGGCGGCAACAGCGGGGCGCAATACGCGAACAAGTTCGTCGAACTGTTCAATCGCGGCGGTTCGCCGGCAAGCCTCGATGGCTGGTCGGTGCAGTACGCCAGCGCCACGGGAACCGGCAATTTCGGTGCCAAGGTGCTTGTGTTGCCGCCGGCCAGCGTGCCACCCGGCGGCTATTTCCTCGTCGCGCTGGCCGGCGGTGCGAACGGCGATCCACTGCCAACTCCCGACGCCACGGGCACGATCAATCCGGCCGCCAGCTCGGGCAAGCTGATCGTCGCCGCCACGGCGACGGGCCTCGACTGCAACGGTGGCAGCAACCCCTGCGCCACCAGCGACCTGGCACTGATCGTCGATCTCGTCGGCTACGGCAGCAGCAACTTCTACGAGGGCTCGGGCGCGGTGCCGGCGCTCTCGAACACCACGGCCGCCTTGCGCGCTGCGGACGGCTGCACCGACACCGACGACAACGCGGCGGACTTCGCCGTCACGCCACCCGCGCCGCGCAACTCGGCCTCGCCGCTCAGCCTCTGTCCCGGCAGCCAGCAGACGCCGACCCCATCTCCTGAGCCGACGACCAGCCCGACTCCAACTCCCAGCCCGACTCCAAGCGCGACTCCGACGCCGACACCGACCCCGGAGCCGAGCGACCCCTCCCCTGCCCCGTACAGCTTCGCCGGCTTCTTTCCGCCGGTCGCCAGCTCTCCCGCGGTCAACTGGGTCAAGGCAGGCTCGGCAGTACCGCTCAGGTTCTCCGTGGGTGGATACCTCGGCCCGGGCATCATCGCCGGCGGCGCACCGGCGTCGCGCGCGCACCCGTGTGGCGGCGGCGAAGTGACCGACGCGCTCGACGCGGCGCAGTCGCCCGGCAGCAGCGGCCTGACCTACGATGCCGCGACTGGCAACTACACGTTCGTGTGGAAGACCGCCAAGGCGTGGGCGGGGAGCTGCCGAGCACTCGTCCTGCAGCTGAACGACGGCTCCAGCCATCTCGCCGAGTTCGCCTTCCACTAGCCGAGCACGAAACAGGCCGGCGCTGAGCGCCCGGTCGAGCATCCGTTCATGGAGCTGCACCCGGCCGTTGCCGAGCGGCTGGCCCGGCTCGCCCCCGACCAGCGCGCGGCCGCAACCGCGCCGCCCGGTCCGGTGTTGTGCGTCGCGCCAGCCGGCTCGGGCAAGACAACCACGTTGGTGGCGCGCGTCTGCTGGCTGGTGGCCACGGGCACTGATCCCGCGCGCATCACCGCGGTGACGTTCAACAAGCGGGCCGCCGACGAGCTGCGCGACCGGCTCGCGAGCGCCCTCGAGCCTCTGCAGTTGGAGGCGGACCCGCCGCGGGTGAAGACGTTCCACGCGCTGGGTCGCGAGATCCTGGCCGAGGCGGGCGTCGACGTCAGCAACCTGGTCGACCGCGGAGAGGTGATCCACCGCCTGAACGGTCGGGCAGTGCCGGCCGCCGCCCAGCGAGCATTCGACGACGGGTTCTCGCGGCTGAAGCTGGACCTGTGCATCGGGTCGAACGACGCTCGACGCCTGCTCGCGGGCGACGGGCCACTGCCCGTG
>CAZSWK010000131.1:0-4383 GCA_964610835.1 uncultured Anaerolineaceae bacterium
CCAGATTTGAACTGGCGACCTCAGCGTCCCGAACGCTGCGCGCTACCAGGCTGCGCCACGCCCCGACCGAGGAAGCCGCGGCGCTCTCGGGCGCCGGGCGGACCATGAGTATAGCCACGGAGTGGCGCTCCCCGATCGGGCGACCGGCAGATACGATCGGCCAATGAAGTGGGACGAGTTCGCCGCTGCGACACCGCAACTCGCACAGCTGGGCCGCGGGGCAGTCGAGGAGGAGCACCTGGCCATCCTGGGCACGCTGCGTAGGGACGGCTGGCCGCGCATCAGCCCGTGCGAGGCGTATTTCGTCGACGGGGAGTTGCTGCTGGACATGATGCCCAACTCGTACAAGGTTCTCGATCTACGTCGCGATGATCGGATCACGGTGGTCAACGGGCAGGCCGAGCGGATACCCAGGCGGGGCGACTTCAAGCTTGATGGCCACGCACGCGAAATCCTGGACGAGACGCTGCGAGAGCACTTGGCCGATGCCCAGGAAGCAGCGATTGACTGGCGGCCGCCGGCAGAGGCCCCCACCTTCGCGGTCGACATCCTGACCGCCTCGTACATCAGCTTCGGCGACAACCACCGACTGATGCGCTGGTCACCGGAAGGCGGTCTGGAGCACCTGCGCCACCCCGACGACTGAGGCCTACCCGGGTCCGAGCTCGAGCCGGAGCAGCCAGCGCGGCAGGCCGTCCGCGCGACTATCGGTCATCACCACGCGTCGGAAGCCGGCGGCTTCGAACATGCCGGTGAAGCCCATGTACGACGAGACGTTGTTGCGGCGGCTCCCGGCGGAGTCGGTCGGATACGCCTCGAGGGTCACCGCTCGCTTCGCTCGAGCGTATTCGATCACTCCGCGCAGCAGCGCAGTCGCGATGCCCCGGCGGCGATAGCCGGGCCGGATAGAGAAGCACACGATGGACCAGACCGGACGATCATCGATGCTGGGGATGACGCGGCTGCGCTCAAGTCGCCGAAACGCGGTGCGCGGGCCGAAGCCGCACCAGCCCACCGGCAGGTCGTCGTGGTAGGCAATCAGGCCGGGGGCGATCTGCCCCTCGCACTGCATGCGCAGCGCTTCGCGGCGCCATTCCGACCCGGTGCCGGTCGCGGCCGCCGGCTGGCGGCCAAACTCCGACGCGCTTACGCGCCACCACTGGCACCAGCATGACCGGTCGATCACGGGCGTGATGTCGTCGAAGCGTTCGGGCGTCGCCGGCCGCACCACGAGGGCGTTGACCAGACTCGGGCGCTCGCGTGCCGGCATCGCTCAGCTCCGGGCGGCTACCGTCGCCGCTGGCCGGCGCTGCTCACGAATCGGGACCACGATCAGCGAGGCCACGAGATAGGACGCCGCCATCACCGCGAAGGCGAGTGGCAGGCCGGCCGCGTTGCCCAGGGCACCGATGAGGCCGCCGTAGACCGCCACCCACAGCGAGCCGATACCGAACGCTATCGTGAAGTAGACGGAGAAGGCCGCGTCACGCAGGTGGGCGGGCGCCAGATCGGACAGCATCGCCTGCTGCTGTGGGCTGGCAACGAAGCTGAAGGTGCCCAGCAGCAGAACTGCCAGCCACAGGATCGGAACGTTCGCGCCGGCCAGCACGAACACCACCAGTGCCGACGCCGCACCGACGTTCCCGGCATGGAAGACGCGCTTGCGGCCGAGCCGGTCGGACAGCCAACCGGCCACCACCGGACCGGGCACGCTGCCGGCCAGGAACACGGTGTACATCAGTGCCACGGTGGTGACATCCAGTCCGATCACGAAGGTCAGGTAGAGTGGCACGAAGGCGTTCAAGACGCCCAGGCCCCGGCCCCCGCCGGCAGCCGCGCCGGACAGAAAAATGAGCAACAGATCGCGCGTGTGCATGACCGCCCCGACTGCCGAGCGGAGCGTGCCGTAGGCACGGGCAGCGCTCCGGTCTGCCCCCGACTCACGCACGATGGCCAGCAACAGCAGCGCGATCACGATGGCCGGCAGGCCGAATGCGACCACTGCCCAGCGCCAGCCGAACGTCGCGATCGCCCACGCACCCAGCAGCGGCACGAGGACCGTGCCCACGTTGCCACCGGCGATGTGCATCGATATGGCGAAGCCGCGGCGATGCTCGGGGAACTGCTCGGACAGCAACGCGTTGCCGACCGGATGCTGGGGCGATCCGCCGACCCGCGAGACCACGTTCGCGAGGGAAAAACCCAGGAAATTGCCGGCCAGCCCCTGCGCGGCCATTCCGCCGCCGAAGACGACACCTCCGACGGTCAGGATGGTGCGCCGCGAAAACAGCCGGGTCAGCCCGGCATACGTGAGTTGAAAGAGGCCGGCCGCGAGGTTGCCGATCGCAGTCAGGAAGGCGATCGCCGCCACGCTGATGCCGAATTCGGGTATGACCGCGATGTAGACCAGCGGCAGTAGCGCCGCCTGCGCATGGTTGACCGCATGCGCCGCGGCAAGCAGCCACAGCGTGCGGTGCGGGCGGATGTTCGACTCGGCGACCGCGACCGCAGAGTCGGGGGCGAGCTCGGCATCGGTCATCGGCACAGCCGAGCCTAGCGCTACGCGACCGAAACAACCGGCGAGCAACGCCGCGCCCGGTAAACTCGCGGCGATGGGAGAACGAGCAGACGGGCGCGAACGCTGGGCCATGATCCTCGGCGCCAGCAGCGGCTTCGGCGCGGCCGCCGCGCGGGCGCTGGCGGGCGCCGGCTACGGGATAGTCGGTGTGCACCTGGACCTGCGCGGCACGATCGCCGCCGCCAACGCGGTGCGCGACGAGATTGCCGCGATGGGCGCGCCCGTCGTGTTCCACAACGTCAACGCCGCGGACGAGGAAAAGCGCCATGGTGTGGTCGAGGCGACTCGCCGGCTGTTCGACGAGCGGCGCGCGGCGGGCAAGGATCCGTTCGTCGCGGTCTTCCTGCACTCGCTCGCCTTCGGCGCCACGCTGTCGTACATCACCGGCACGTCCGATGAGAAGGAGGTCAGCCGGAGGCAGCTGGAGATGACCGCCGACGTGATGGCCCATTCACTCGTGTATTGGGTGCGCGACCTGGTCCACGCCGGGTTGCTGGCGGACGGCAGCCGGGTCTTCGCCATGACCAGTGAGGGGGCGACCAAGGCCGTACCGACCTACGGCCCGGTCAGCGCAGCCAAGGCGGCGCTCGAAGCCCACGTCCGACAGCTTGCGCTGGAACTGATACAGCACGGCATCACGGTCAACGCCATCAGGGCCGGCGTCACCGACACGCCTGCCCTGCGGCGCATTCCCGGCCATGAGGAGCTGCGGGCGGTGGCCGAAGCGCGTAACCCGGGCGGTCGGCTCACCAGGCCCGAAGACGTCGGCGAGGCCCTCGTGGCGCTGTCATCGCCGCGGCTGTACTGGATGACCGGCAACACCATCGGCGTGGACGGCGGCGAGGGGGTCGGCGAGCGCCGCTCGGGCACCTGACCGCCGCGCCTGTCACCGGCGCTAGACGCGCACAGCGCATCGCCAACTGGCAATTCGTGCAGGGATTGCCTAGGCAGAGGTAGCTGCGGGCCGGGTTGGTGCGGGAAATCGGCCGCTCTTGAACCGCTGTGCGCATCAGGCGAGCTGATCGCCCAGGCAGGCAGGACATCACGCTGACGCGGCACCCTCCGATGGCGCCGACGTCGTGCGCGGGCGCTACGGCGAGGGAGTCAGAGTCAGTGTCTGACTGGCGGCCGCATCGACGGCGGCGGCGCTGAATGGCAGCGGCAGTGGCTGGTTTTCGAGCCAGCGTTGTATGTAGTCGCCGTAGAAGGCGTCGAAGGGCTCTCCCGACTGGCCGGTGGCCTGGAGGATCGTCGCGCCATCGAGGTTCGACATGTCGATCGCCAGCCGGTAAGAAGGCGCACTGCTCGCCGCGAACATGTGCTGCAGGTTGGCCGGCGCGTCGCCCTGCGGCCACTCGTTGCTGATCGAGCCGCAGATCTTGTCGACCACCGTGCACGTGCCCGGCGCCGGGTAGGGTCCGCTGTTGAAGATCGCCTCGAGCGGACCGATGCCCGACGTGCCCAGGGTCTGCTCCTGGAAGGTCACGGTATGGATGCGTCCCCAGGTCCAGTTGGCCGGGTCGCCGAGTTCATGGCGCAGGTCGGCCGCGGCCTGGTCGAGCGCGCGCGACATGATCTGGTCGCGCGTCTCGGTCACGCCGGGAGTCGTCGTGTCGTCCCACCACGGGCTGTTCGGCTGTGTCACGAGCCTGGCCAGGAACTCGTGCGATGGCTCGGTGCCCACGTACTGCTGCGCCGTGTCATCCGGGGCATTGCCAGCACCGAGCTCATCGTCGAAGGTGTCGCGCAGCAGGCGATACTCGAACGTTTCATAGGCCGCGCAACCGTGTGACGCGATCGTGCAG
>CAZSWK010000132.1:0-4375 GCA_964610835.1 uncultured Anaerolineaceae bacterium
AAGCGCCGATGATCTGGCCGATGCCCAGGAACACGCTGTACAGGCCCATCACCGCACCGCGGTCCTCGGGATAGGACTCGGACATGTCGGCCAGCAGGCCCAGCGCGGCCGGCGTGGCGCCCGCCAGGACGAACAGGCCGGCGCCGGCGACGACCGCGAACGGAGTGCGGGCGAGTACGGGCAGTCCGCCGCTGTGATTGAAGGCCAGCGCGCCGACGACCAGCGCGGCGCCGCCGAGGATGCCGTAGAAGATGATCGACGTGCGCCGGTAGCGCTTGAATCGGTTGCCCCAGAAGATCAGGCCGCCGAAGAACACGGCGCCGGCCGCGATCATGCCCACGCCGATCTCGATCGGGCTCAGGCCACCGGCCAGCAACTGGTGCGGGAAGCGGCCGCTCGTGTCCTGGATGAGGGCGAAGAGTCCCTGTCCGGCGTACACGCCGAGCGCAGCGTTGACAGCGATCCAGGTTGGTGCGAGCAGCCATACGTGCGAGTTACGCAGCAGGCGCACGTAACGACGCCAGCCACGGCCCGCCGCCGTGCCCGGCTCGGGCGGCTCGAGTGGCTTGTCGGGCGCGGTCACCCCGAAGCGGTAGATCAGGTACGAGACCCCGTAGATGCCGGCGTTGAGGAAGAAGGCACCGGGCCCGATGAGCGCCCACAGGAAGTTGGCCGACAGCAGCCCGGCGCCGATACCGGCGATGGTCGCCAGCTCGAAACGCGCCGAGACCTTGCCGCGCAGGTCCTCGTCGCGGGCGGTGACCATGGCCAGGAAGCCCAGGATGCTGGGCACGCTGGCCGCGGTTGCGGCGCCCTCGAGCAGCCGCGTGCCGCCAATGAGCGGTAGGTTCGCGGTCAGCCCGGTGATGGTCACCGCCACCAGGCCGAAGATCGGCCCCCATTCCATGACGCGGTGGTGGCCCAGCCGGTCGGACAGGATGCCAAAGATGGGCGAGGTGGTCAGCTCGGTGCCGTAGAAGGCGGCGTAGAGCACCGCGTAGACGACGGGCGTGACCTCGGCGCCACCGTGATCCGGCAGCGTCGCCAGGTAGTAGGCGAGCAGCCCGCCGGTCAGGCCCGTGCTGAAGCGCAGGGTGAACGTCCCGACGAGGACGTTGCGGACCGACGCGGTCATGCCCAGAACGGCGTGACGAAGAAGAGCAGGAAGAACAGCACCAGGACTAGGAGCAGCACGCCGCCGATGCGGACCGGCGGCGAGTCGAGGGCGGTGCCGCGCGCGCCCTGCCAGAACGACGCCATCGTCGCGGTGCCGCGCGGCAGGATGACGACGCCCAGCCACGCCCCGCTCAGCAACCCGCCAATGTGAGCGGCGTTGTCGATGCCGCCCACGCCGAAGCCGATGACCAGGTTGAGGACGATCAGGATGCCGATCTGGCCGGCCAGTCCGCGCGCCTGTCGCGTGAGCGCCGGCTTGTGCACGTACATCGCGGCGAAGATCAGCCCGAACAAGCCGAAGATGGCGCCGCTGGCGCCTACCGACGGAGTCTGAAAGACGAGGTAGCTGCCGATCGAGCCGCCGAGTGCCGCCAGCACGTAGATCCCCAGGTAGGTGACGCGTCCGTAAAGCGCCTCGGCCAGCGGGCCCACGATGTACAGCGCGTACATGTTGAAGCCGATGTGCAGCAGGTTGGCATGGACGAGCGTCACCGTGAGCAGCCGCCAGTACTCGCCGTGCAGGAGTATCTGCTGCTTGTCGAGCTCGAACAGCCTGCCCAGCTCGGCGCCCTGCGGGCCGCCGTAGGCGATGATCACGTAGGCAAGGACGGTGACGCCGATGAGGGCGTAGGTCACGACCGGGCTGAAGACACCCGTGCGGGCGCGCCCAAAGTAGCGCTGCGCCGTCCAGGTGTGGCCCATCTCCTTGTTCAGCCAGCCCAGGCGTGAGGCAATGGCGGGTCGCTCTTCGGCGGGCGCGCGCCGCTCCGCCTCGCGGTACGCGCGTGCCGCCCCCGCGTTATCGCCCTCGCGCACGCGCGCGCCCGCGAGCTGCTTCCACGCCTCCCAGGTGAGCGGGTTCTCGGGTGCCTGGGTGGCAACTATCCAGGCCTGCAGGGCGCCCTGCTCGTCGTCCAGTCGGTAGCGTGAGTCGGCCAGGCCCAGCAGCCCCGCGACGTGCATGGTCGGATCGCTGTTGCCGACCAGCCGGGAGTAGAGCACCGACGCCTTTTCGTACTCGCCCTGGTCGGCCGCCTCACGCGCTTGCTCGAAGAGCGCGCGGGCATCCGGAGGTGAACCTTGATCAGTCATTCGCCGGCCGAGTCTATCGGCCGCGGGTCCAGGCTACGCAGTTGCGGCCGCCGGAAGTTCCTTCCCAAGCGCCGGCAGCTCGCGAATCGCGCCGACGATCAGCGCGATGGCGGCGGCCAGCCCGAGCAGGTCGACCAGCCAGAACAGGCCCGTGCCCGGCTGCGCCTGTGGGGTAGCCGGCAGGAAGGCGTTGAGCGCCACAAACAGGCCGAACTGCACCAGCTGGAGGGCCGCGCCCAGTGCGAAGAGGCGAAACCCGCGCTCAACGGCCGCGCCCAGGAGGTATCCCTCCGCGAGAAGCACCGACTGACGAAGGAGGCCCAGCACGAGGTCTTCCGGCGAGACTCCGGCGGCGCTGCCAT
Source organism: uncultured Anaerolineaceae bacterium (assembly GCA_964610835.1). Taxonomy (GTDB): domain Bacteria; phylum Chloroflexota; class Limnocylindria; order Limnocylindrales; family CSP1-4; genus JALYGJ01. The sequence goes on from CAZSWK010000132.1 coordinate 2,631, forward strand.
TGGCAATGAGCAGCAGGTACTGGATGATGTCGATGGCCGCCAGCAGCGCGCCCAGCCCGACCATCGCCCAGCCACGCCGCGTGTGAACACCGCCCAGGGCAAGGCCGATCACGACCATGCCGGCCAGCGTGAAGACCCACGCCAACCCGACCGCCAGACGTGCGGCGAAGAACACCGCGTCGCCCCAATCGCCGACGACGTTCCAGGTACCCCAGGCGAGCAGGACGGCGAGCATGATGATCGGCTCGACGGCGAGCAGCAACGCTCCAGCGGTCAGCCGCCGATTCGCCTCGTACAGCTGGAAGATGACGGCCACGAACACGATCGTGGCGGCGGCGGCCAGTCCGGGCAGGATGCCCGCCAGCTCGTCGTAGTTGGCGCTGATCTGCTGCGTGAAGAGCACCAGGGCGAGGGCCAGCAGCAGCCACGTCCCGAACTTGAGCCGTGCCAGCAGTGGCTGTCGCCGTGCGGCACCCGGGCGACGGGCAGGCGCTTGATTCACTGACGAATTGGCTATCGGCCTGTACCTCTCTTGTTCGAGCCTGCTCACGCGACAGGTTATCCGCATCCCGATCGTGGGTCGTCTTGAGCGGGGCAGCCGCGACCACCGATGCTGATCACTGACCAAGGGCACTTGAGCCAACCGGCCTGGGGCGCGACTATCCGTGCGCACAGCTCGAAGAATGGGACAGGTGACTGCCAATCGGTTCGCGCCATTGATCCTCGGTCTGCTCATGGTGGCGACCGTCGTCGGGTGCACCTTCGCCGGTCCGTTGTTCGGATCCTCGGCAGAGCTGCCGGCCGATGTCCAGCGGCTGGGCGCCGTCAGGCTCGCGACCAACGACGAGAGTGCCGGCACGATCAGCGAAGCAAGCGCGATCAAAGCTGCGGTGACGGAAGCCGGCTACGACTATCCCGACCCCCAGGCGTTCCTGGTCGTCTTGATCGACTCGCCAACGAACCCGGGCGGCGACGCCCTGGTTCCCCATGGCGCGCCCGTCTGGCTTGTCCGCTGGGACAACGTCCACATGGAGTGGCCAGCACCGTCGATCGGCATCCCGCCGACCGTCTACCACTATCTATATGTCCTGGTCGATGCGCGCTCGGGCACGGCGATCGACGCGAGATACATGGAGTGATCGCGACGGACTCGGTCACCAGGAATGTTGCGTCGCTGCCATGGCGCGGTGATGCGCACGGCGCATCGCTCATGGGCAATTCGTGCAGGGAAAGCCGGCGCCATGGTCGCTGGCGGCCGGGTTCGTGCAGGGAATCGGCCGTTCGTGAGCCGCTGCGCGCATCAACCGTGCGATGGCGCAGGGCACGGCCGCACTCTGACGTGGCCGGCGGGCTGCGCTGGCGCCAACAGTTGTTTGGGAACCACAGCTAGTGCAGCCAGCCGACGAGTGAGCCGTCGTAGAAGTCCAGGACAACGATTACGCCCGGGATGTCGCTGGGATCGGAGTGCCAATCGAGACACAGCGGGTCGGCCGTCGATGGTGCTCGGTCCAGGTAGCCGGGCGCACAGGTCGGCGCCGCGATAGCCCCGGCCAAGCGCACTTCCCAGACCGGCTTGCGATCCGGCATGCCGCCGGGGACGAACGGATCGAACTCGAATGCCGCCCAGACGACGGTGGGCGCAGCGGAACCGCTCGTCGGCACGAGCGCCAGTGCCCGTTGCTCGGCCTGTTGCTGGCTGATGCCGCCCGGCCACGCGGTTGGTGGATAGCTGCAGCAATCCTGTG
>CAZSWK010000133.1:0-2770 GCA_964610835.1 uncultured Anaerolineaceae bacterium
AGCTAGACGCCCTCGTCGACCGCCATGTCGTCGTCGGTCTGCTGGCCGCGGTAGCACTCGCCACACATCGGGTCAGATAAGTCGCGCTGATCACGATGGCGCGGTGCCAAAGTCAGGGAAGCCCTGAAACTGATCGCGGTGCACGGATGGATAGTGAAGCGGGTGCGCGGCAGCCACCGGCAACTTGGGGACGCAGAGGATGGCGCCGAAGCGGACCTGCCGCTCAGCACCGCGATCTCCCACGGGCGCGCTATTCCGTATTGGCGCGCATACTCTGGTGACCCGGAAGAGAGGCAGCGGGACCTCAGGGGTCCCCACCAGCGCGGCGTACCCACACGGTCGCCTCGACAGTCGCGCATGGGCCAATGGCGAGCCCGGCTCCTCCGCCAACAAGGAGGCGCGTCCATGGCCCATGTCGAAGCCAGCATCACCACCAAGCGGCCCATCGGTGAGGTGTTCGCCGCCCTGAGCGACTGGACGAACTCGGAGAAGTGGATCTCGAGCACGCAGTCCGTCACCAAGACGTCGGACGGGCCGATCGGCGTGGGCACCACCTGGAGCACGGTCGGCAAGTTGCTGGGGCGCACGCTTGAGGCGGATATCACGGTGACCGAGTTCGAGCCGGATCAGAAGAGCGCCTGGGTGGTCGACAAGCCGTTCAAGGCCACCACCACCTTCACCTTGAAGTCAGTCGACGGCGGGACTCGCGTGGACCAAACCACCGACGCCGAGCTCGAAGGCTTCTTCAAGCTGGCCCAGGCGGTGATGCTGCCGATGATGAAGCGCCAGCTCCAGAACGACCTCGAGACCTTCCGCGACCTGATGGACGCTAACGCCCTCTGACCGAGCCCCTCGTCGGTCGGCAGCCAGTCGGGCCACGCGAGGGCGACCCTACTCGGAAGGGGAAGGCGTGCCCTGACCACCAGCAAGGCTGGCTGCCGCCTGGCGGGCCAGCTCCATGTCGGCCTCCTCTGGCAGACCGCTGACGCCGATGGCACCGATCACCTCGCCGCCGACGATGATCGGGACGCCACCTCCCCAGCCCACGTAGCGCGGGTCGCCGAAGTTGGTGATGGGGAAGTTCTCCGTGCGGACCCGCTCGCCCAGGACCCTCGACTCGACGCGCTCGCGCGCCGCCGTGAAGGCCTTGTTAATGGCGATGTTGATCGACGCGAGGCCGCATCCGTCCGTGCGCGCGAAGGCAACGAGCTCGCCGTGCGGGTCGACCACGGCCACCGCGGCACCCTGTCCGTTGGCATCGAGCCGATCCGCGACCATGGCGACCAGGCCACGCGCCTCGGCCGATCCGATCTCCCTGCGTTGCGCCATCACGACTCCTCCTTGAGCGACAGGCTGGCGTCTGTCCAGGCACCGTTGGCGCGGCTCGAGGCCACGGCAGCGTCGACGAACTTCACCCCGATGGCGCCGTCCCGTTCGTTGGGGAACCACAGCGCGAGGGGGTCGGGCTGGCGGCCAGATCGGCGCGCCGCGATCGCCTCCGCTGCGTCCGAGTAGATGTTGGCGAAGGCTTCGTGGAAGCCCTCCGGGTGGCCAGCGACGATGCGGCACGCCCGCGCTGAAGCCGGCAGCGCCCCGGGGCCGTTGGGCGTGTACACGCGAACCGGTCCGTCGAGCGGCTTGAAGGTCAGCCGCGTGGGGCTTTCCTGGTGCCATTCGAGGCTGCCCTTCGTGCCGGAGACTCGGAACCCGAGGCTGTTCTCCACGCCAGCCGCGGTCTGGGTGACCCACATGCTCCCGCGCGCACCGTTGTCGAAGCGCAGCATGGCGGCGCCGTAGTCGTCGACCGGCCGTTGCGGGATCACGTGCCCGATCTCGGCGGCAACCTCGGCGACCTCGAGCCGGCTGACGAAGCGGACCAGGTTATGGGCGTGCGTGCCGATGTCGCCCATCACCAGCGACGGTCCGCCGCGTACCGGGTCGTAGCGCCACGGCAGGCCCGTGGCCGGGTCGGGATCTTTTTCGTCGGCCTTGCCGCCCTGGACGTACTCGACCTGGACCAGCCTGATCTCACCGACCTGGCCGTCCTCCACGAGCGCGCGCGCCTGGCGCACCATGGGGTAGCCGGTGTAGTTGTGCATCAGGCAGAAGATTCGCCCGGTCTCAGCCACCTTCGCGACGATGTCGAGCGCCTCGTCGAGCGTGTTCGTCATGGGCTTGTCGCAGATGACGTCGAAGCCGCGATCGAGGGCCGCCATGGCATAGCGGTGGTGGCTGTCGTTGGGGGTCATGATCGCCACGACCTCGGCGCCGTCCGCGCGTTCGCTCTCGGCATCGAGCATGGCGATCGCATCTGTGTAGGCCCGGTTTGGCTCGATGCCCATGGCTGTGGCGGCTTTGCGCGATTTCTCCCCGTCGCTCGAGACCACCCCGGCCACGAGCTGGTAGCGACCGTCGAGGCGGGCGGCGGTCCTGTGCATGGCGCCGATGAAGCTGCCCGGGCCTCCACCGATGACAGCCAGGCGCAGCGGACGGCCGAGCATCTCGATAATCGGATCAGCGTCCACGGTGACCTCCCTCTGGCGATGGCTCGCAAGCGACGGCTGGCTGTTCCATTCTCAACCAGGCGCAAGCCAAGGGCCTCGTGTCACTGTCAGTGTCACGATCGCGACTGGGCCGAGCGCATGCCCCCGCCAGCTGCCCTTCTCGGCCTTTCTCGGCTCTTCGCCGGCGCCAATCCCTCGCGGTGTCACCGGGAGTGTCGCCAGAGGGTCGTTTGGTCGGTGGCTGCGCTGGCGGCTCCTCTCGAGCG
>CAZSWK010000133.1:2780-4370 GCA_964610835.1 uncultured Anaerolineaceae bacterium
TGATAGCGACCGTCGAGGCGGGCGGCCGTCCTGTGCATGGCGCCGATGAAGCTGCCCGGGCCGCCGCCGATCACGGCCAGGCGCAGCGGACGACCGAGCATCTCGATAATCGGATCAGCGTCCATTTGATCTCCCTCTGCGGCGGATGGCCGTTCCATTCTCAACCAAGCTCCAGCTCCAGGCGCGCGGATGGACGCTCCGCAGGACCGGCGAAAGGCGATCGGTGACACCCGGAGTGACGCGCGCGGACGTTCGCCTCTGGCGGTCCCTCGAAGGTTGGCGAGCCGATCGCCATCGAGGCGCCTGCGCAGTTCCGCCAGAGGCCGACCTGAGCGGCAGTCCACATGGCACTGGTCGGTTGGCGGACAAGGCGCCAAGATGCCCGGCCAGGGAGGGCGATCGATGGACGGCGCCATACCGGGAGGAGGAGCAAGGTGAAGGTGCTTGTTTCGGTCGCGACTCGCCACGGCGCCACAGCGCAGATCGGCGAGGCGATCGCTCGATCATTGAGGGCAGCGGGCGTCCAGGTCCGGGTCGTTTCGCCCGAGGACGTTGTCTCCCTCGTGGACTACGACGGCGCGGTGATCGGCAGTGCCCTCTACCTGGGCAAGTGGCTCGCACCGGCACGCGACCTTGTCGAATCGCACGCAGACGAGCTGCGCCGCCTGCCCGTGTGGCTCTTCGCCAGCGGCCCCATCACGCCGATCAAGGACGAGGGCGACATCGCCGAGGGCGACCGACTGCGCGATCTGATCGGCGCGCGTGACAACCGCCTGTTTGCGGGCCAGTTGAAGAAGCAGGGTCTGAGCCTTGTCGAGCGCGTCACCGTGCGCATGGTCGGCTCGCCTTGGGGCGATTACCGGCCGTGGCCGGAAATCGAGGCGTGGGCGGAGTCGATCGCGGCGTCACTGGGACAACCCGTTCCGATCGGCTGAGCCGGAGCTGAGCCGGAGCTGAGCCGGAGCAGCGCCGGCTACCAGATGACGCGCACGTCACCGCGGGCTGCGGCGACGCTGTGCATTCTCTCGTCCTTGCTTACGAGTGGGGCGCGCAGATCGCGCGCCGTGGCGTAGATCAGGCGATCGGCCGGATCTCCCGGGAATCCTTCCGGGCTCCACGCGCCTGCGTCCGCGGCGGCGCGTGGCGTCAGGTCGGCCAGCGCGATGCCCTCGCCGGCGAGGTCTGTCACCCAGTCGAGCAGGTCGCGGTCGAGCCGGATGCGGCCCAGGCGGATGAGGGTCGACACCTCCCAGATGGAGATCGGGCTCAGCAGGACTGGGTCGGCGCGCTCGAGGGCCCGCAGCGCGGCCGACGATAGCCGCGCCGGATCTCCTCGCCACCACAGGATCGCGTGGGTGTCGGCAACGACTCTCACCGTGGCGGCTTGTCCGCCTCCCACTCCTCGCCGGTGCCGTAGTAGGCCTCATCCTCGCGCACCAGCAGCTGCACCGAGCCGCGCGTGTCGCGATGCTCCGGGCCCGCGTCGACCGGCACCACGCGTGCTACGGGCCGGCCGTGCTTGGTCACCACGACGGCGCCCCGCGTGCGCTCGACGCGGTCCAGGATGGCCAGGCACTGCGCCTTGAAGCG
>CAZSWK010000134.1:0-4343 GCA_964610835.1 uncultured Anaerolineaceae bacterium
GGCGGCGGCGGGACGGACATCGTTGTCGAGCCGATCACCGACGTACGCCACGTCGGCCGGGGAGGCATCCATTTCGGCCAGGGCGCGCGTGTAGAACTCGGGCGCTGGCTTGCTGACGCCCCATTCGGCACTCATTGCCATCAGGTCGGGATTGACGCCCAGCCGGCGCAGTTCGGCGGTCCGCTGCGGCGGCTGGTTGGCGAAGACGGCGACCCGGTATCCGGCTGAGTGCAGCGCGTCGAGCGTGGGCAGCGCATCGGGGTACAGGTCTTCACGCTTGAAGCCCCCGTAGCGTGCCTCGACCTCGCCACGCAGGTCCTGCCAGTCGGGCCGGCCGAGTGTCCGGATGAGGTCGCGATGATCACCACCACGCGCGATGGCCGCGCCGAAGGTGGCCATGAAGGTCAGCCGCGGAATCTGCAGTACGTCTGCCCAGGCGCTCCATATGCGCGTCTCGTCGATGAGCGTTTCGCCGACGTCCAGGCAGACCCACCGGCGCCCAGCCTGCTGCCCGGTCGACACCTAGATCAGGCGCAGTTCACGGCCGATGCGCGCGAAGGCGTCGATGCACGCCTGCAGGTCGTCGCGCGTGTGTTCGCTGGTCACGATCGTGCGCACCCGGGCCTTGCCGAGCGGCACCGTCGGGTAGACCACGGACGTGGCGAAGACACCCTCCTCGAACAGGCGCGCCGCCAACTGCTGAGCCTTGCCCTCGTCGCCGGCCATCACCGGTGTGATGGGCGTCTCACTGATGCCCGTATCGAAGCCGAGTTCCTGTAGCGCCGACTTGAAGAAGCGCGTGTTGTCCCACAGGCGTTCGATGCGCTCCGGCTCGTTCTCCAGCACGTCGATGGCGGCGATACACGCCGCGGCCACGGCCGGCGGCTGCGAGGTCGAGAAGAGCAGCGGCCGGCAGCGCTGGATGAGGTAATCCTTGAGGTGCTGCCGGCCGGCGATGTAGCCGCCCATCACGCCGACCGCCTTGGACAGCGTGCCGACCTGGACGTCCACTCGCCCATGCAGGTCGAAGTGGTCGACCGTGCCCCGGCCGTTGCGGCCAAGGACGCCCGAGGCGTGGGCGTCGTCGATCATGACCGCCGCCTCGTAACGCTCGGCTGCCTCGACTATGCCGGGCAGCGGCGCGATGTCGCCGTCCATCGAGAAGACGCCGTCGGTGATGACCATGATGTGCGCGTACTTGCCACTCCCGCGCGCATCCTTGAGCACCTTCTCGAGGCCATCCACGTCGCGGTGGGGGAACACGGCGCGCGATGCCTTGGACAGCCGCACACCGTCGATGATCGAGGCGTGGTTGAGCTCGTCGCTGACGATCAGGTCGTTCTCGCCGGTGATGGCCGGGATCGTGCCACTGTTGGCGGTCAGGCCGGACTGCAGCGTGAGCACCCCTTCGACGTGCTTGAAAGTGGCCAGGCGCTGCTCGAGCTCTTCGATCAGCTCTGTCGCGCCGGCGATCGTGCGCACGGCGCCGGTCCCGACGCCCAGCCGCTTGACTGCGTCGGCCGCCGCCTGGACGAGCTTCGGATGCGTGGTCAGCCCGAGATAGTTGTTCGCCGAAAGGCTGATCACCGGCTTGCCGGCCACGACCGTGTGCACGGCCTGGGCGCCGGTCATGATGCGCAGCGGCCGGTAGAGGTTCTTCTCGCGTAGCTCATCGAGCTCCGTCTGCAGATAGGCGAGCGGGTCGGTGGCGGTCTTCATCTCTGCTCCTCCTGCGGCAGCAGCACGATCTTGCCCGCATGCCCGCTGGCGACCAGGTCGAAGGCCTTGCCGTACTCGGACAAAGGCAGGCGATGGGTGATGATCGGCGTCAGGTCGAGGCCCTCCTGGAGCAGCGCGCTGGCGCGGTACCAGGTGTCGAACAGCCGGCGGCCGGTGATGCCGTAGATGCGGATGCCCTTGAAGATCACTTCCTGCGAGAGGTCGATCGTGGCCGGCACCGAGTGCGTGCCTAGGAGCGAGACGCGCCCGCCGTTGGTGACTGCGGCGAAGCCCTGGTGCAGCGCTGCGCTGGAACCGGACATCTCGACCACCACATCAACGCCATCCCCGTGGGTCAGCTCGCGCAGGGTGCCCGGCACGTCGTCCGCGGCGTCGAGGACCAGGTCGGCGCCCATGCGCTCGGCCATCGCCCGCCGCTCGGGGTTGATGTCGGTCGCATAAACCGCGCGCGCGCCGGCCTTCTTGAGCACCGCGATGCTCATCAGGCCGATCGGGCCACAACCGGTGACCACGGCCGTCTGGCCGGCGACGTCCTCGACCAGCGACGCGAAGACGGCGTTTCCGAGCGGTTCCTGTAGCGCTGCGATTTCCGGCGCGAGGCCCTCCGACGGCCAGGCATTGACCTCGGGAATGGCCACGTACTGGGCGAACGAGCCGGGCCGGTGAACACCCAGGATGCGCAGGTTCTGACACACGTACGAGCGGTTGGTGCGGCACTGGTAGCAGGTCCAGTCGACGATGTGCGTTTCGGCCGCGACAAGCGTGCCAACGGGGATACGCGTCGCGCCGGGCCCGCGATCGACGATCCGGCCGGCCATCTCGTGGCCAAAGATCATCGGCGGCGGACCGAAGTTCTCCTGTGCCCACTCGTTCCAGCGCTCGATGTGAACGTCCGTACCGCACATGCTGGCGGCCTCGACGCGGACGAGTACCTCGCCCGGGCCTGGCGCAGGTATGGGCACCTCGCGGATGGCCGCGCCCGGCGCGGCACTTTCCTTGACCAGCGCGCGCATGGATGTGCCGACCGGCGGTGACTCGAGAACGGCCGCCGATCGGGTAGTCATGCGCGGGTCTCGGTCACTTTGTGGTCAGCCTCACTTGCTCCGAAAGATACGCCCGATGACGTCGAGATGAATAGCCTAAGGCAGGCAGCGGCCGGCTGCGGCCCGGGAGGATTCGTCGGCTAGGGCTCCCTGAACCAGGCGCGGACCGCCGCGCCACGCAGCGACCAGAACAGCCCTGCTGCGAGGATGGCGCCGACGAGGCCACCGATCAGGCCGGCCCAGAAGAACAGAATTACCGCAATGGGCACGCTGAGCGACGCCAGGCCAAGTCCGAGCATCCACGCCGCCTGCTTGTGTTGCAGGATCAGGGTCAGCGTGAAGATCAGGTAGGCGAGCAGGAGCATCCACAGGAGACCCCACGGCGAGACCGGGGCGTCGACCGCGAGGCTGACGATCAGCGGCAGGGTCAGACCGATGCCGGCGAGGAGCACGAAACCGAAGGCAAGGAGCAGCAGCACGCCCAGTGGCGGGCGTCGCGGATACGATGACATCGAGCCGATTGTCCCATCAAGCCGGAGTCCCAGCCTGAGCCTCAACGAAACGCCCGACTGGGTGCGCGATGCGGTCTTCTACGAGATCTTCCCCGACCGGTTCGCACGCAGCGAACGCGTGGCGAAGCCAGGACCGCTCGAGCCCTGGGATGCGCCGCCGACATACCACGGCTTCAAGGGCGGCGACCTGCTGGGCGTTGTTGAGCACCTCGATTACCTGGTCGACCTGGGCGTCAACGCGCTGTACCTGACGCCAGTGTTCGCATCGGCCTCGAACCACCGCTACCACACGTACGACTACTACTCGGTCGATCCGCTGCTGGGTGGCGATGCCGCGCTGCGCGAGCTGCTTGACACTGCCCACGCTCGGGGCATGCACGTTGTGCTCGACGGTGTCTTCAACCACTCCGGACGCGGCTTCTGGCCCTTCCATCACGTGGTCGAGAACGGTGCCGGCTCACCGTATCTCGACTGGTTCTACGTCGATCGCGCCGCCCTCAAGGCGGGAGCAAGCGTGCAGCCCTATCCGACCCGTGAGGAGGAGCGGGCGATGGCGGCAGCCTCCGCCGAGCGCCGCGACGGCGAAGCCTCGCTCCGACACCTCGGCTACCGAGCGTGGTGGGACCTGCCGGCGCTGCCCAAGCTCAACACCGACAACACGCACCTGCGCGAGCACCTGCTGGGTGCCGCCGAGCACTGGTTACGCTTCGGCATCGACGGCTGGCGCCTCGACGTGGCCGAGGAGATCGATGCCGGCTTCTGGCGCGAGTTCCGCGCGCGAGTGCGGTCGGTGCGCGACGACGCGTACATCGTGGCCGAGATCTGGCGCGTGAAGCCGGAATGGCTGAGCGGCGACACGTTCGACGGGCTGATGAACTACCCGCTTGCCGAGGCGCTGCTGGGGTTCACCGCCGCGCACCACCTGGACATGGAGGTCCTCTCGACGCAGCATGAGTTCCGCGAGTTCGTGCGGCCGATGGACGGGCCGGCGTTGCTCGACCGCCTGAACGGGCTCATGACGGCTTACCGGCCCGAGGCACTCCAGGTC
>CAZSWK010000135.1:0-4275 GCA_964610835.1 uncultured Anaerolineaceae bacterium
AGGTGACCGCCACCGTGGACGTGGGCGGACAACCGTGGGACGTACAGGTGGGCTTCGGGTCAGTGTGGGTCCCGGTGCGTGGTCGGGACGTGGTGCTGCGCATCGATCCCAGGAAGGCCAAGGTCGTAGCGACCATCGACGCCGGGCCGACAGTGACCGGCGTGGGGGTCACTGCGAACGAGGTGTGGGTGGCGAACCAGAACGGCCCCAACATCACCCGCATCGATCCGGCCACCAACAAGGTGATCGGCCAGATCAGCCTTGACGCGGCGCCGTTCTGGTTCGCCGTGGCACCCGACGGCGTGGCGGTGTCGCTGTCGCAGAACAGCCAGGTGGCGATCATTGACCCGGCCACGGCGACGGTGCGGGGAGTGGTGCCGGTCGGCAGTCTGCCGCGTGATCCGGGCGTGGTCGGCGGCATGATCTGGATGCCCAGCGCCGGCGACAACACCGTCTCGATCATCGACCCGACGACGGCTCAGCTGGTGGGCCATTTCACGCTTCCCAGCGCGACCCGGATCTTCCTCGCCGACGGCCTGCTCGGCAGCGGCTGGGTGCTCGATTACTCCGGTACGAACGTCTATCGCATCGACCCGAGCCAGGGCCCCGAGTGACCGAAGCGCCCGCAGGTTGCCGCAACCCGGCGGCGCGCGCGTTCGACTTCTGGGTGGGCGACTGGGACATCCACCAGCACGTCCTGCAGGCCGACGGCAGCTGGCGAGAGTTTCCGGCGGTCACGTCCGTCCGCGCCGATCTCGATGGCTGCGCGATCGTTGAGCACTGGGAGGGGGAGGTGCTGTTCTTCTGGAACGGCATGCAGGAACCGGCGATCATCAAGGGCTTGAGCGTCCGTTCCTACGATCCCGGCAGCGGCACCTGGTCCATCTACTGGATGGACACCCTCTCTCCGCACTTCGGCGCGCCGTACACGGGCACGATCAAGGATGGCCGGGGCACGTTCCAGCGGGCGTGGGACACGCCGGAGGGCCACCGCAATGGGCGGATCGCGTTCGAGGCGGCGGGGCAAGACGCCGTGGACTGGACCCTGGCGATCTCCTCCGATGAAGGCCGCACCTGGTCGGACATCTGGAAGATGGCCATGCATCGGCGATCCACCGATACCTGATACTTGTAACTCCTGAGTATCATGGCGCAGTGAACGTGCTGCGTCGCCTGCCGTGGTTGGTGGCGTTCGGGTGGTTAGCCACCCTCCTGGTGGCCAGTGGCTTTCAGCTATGGGAGCTGGTCGGTGTGTGGGTCGTAATCCTCGCCCTGATCTGGCTGCTCAGCCGCCAGGTGATCGCGACGGGCGCCCAGAAGATCGCTGCCGCCCTGCTGTTGTTGCCACTGCTCTTTGCCGCCGGCTGGGAAGGTGGCTGGTGGCTCATCCCGGCAGACCTGACCTGGCTGGCGGTCGAGGTCGTGCTGCTCGTGCGTGAGAGGAACTCGACTAGCGGCGCAGCTCCCTGACGGAGACGAGCCAGGCGGCGATGGTCAGCAGCGCGTAGATGACGCACCACACGCACACAGCGTGGATGACGGCTACCTCGAGGTAGGCCAGGTAGGCCAGGATCGGCAGGCTGATGAGGCCGATGGCGTAGGCGACGATCAGGCCCAGCCGCTCTTGCCGGCGCCACCACAGGAAGGCGCCGATCAGCGTCACGGTCGTGGCACCGGCACCGAAGGCAGCCACGGGAATGCCCAAGAAGGCCGCGTAGGGGCTCGTGGCGACCGTTTCGCAGCCCGCCAGCGGACCACACACGACCGGTTCGCCGGTCAGCTTTGTCCAGGTCAGGTACAGCGCCACCGCCAGGGCGGCGACCAGGAGGACGACCATCGCGGTGGCGCCGATACGTCGCGGCGCGACCTGCTCCGCGTCCAGCTGTTCCGCGTCGGCCTCGTTGACCGCGTCGCTCACGGGCTGGCGCTGGGACTCGGCGAAGCGATGCTGTCGATCAGCGTCGAGAGCTGGGTCCAGGTAGGCAGCCCCGGGTAGAGGTTCCCGTTCATCACCAGCGTCGGCGTGGAGTTGACGCCCAGCGCGGTGCCCTGCGCGGTCTCGGCCCGGACCTGGTTGGTGTACGTGGGATCGGCCAGCGCGTTCAGGAAGGCAGTGCGGTCCATGCCCAGGGCAACCGCCATGTCGGCCAGCCGTGACTGGCTGAAGGCGTCACCGTTCTCCGCGCCCTGGTTGGAGTAGAGCATGTCGTGGAAGGGCCAGAAACCGGGCCCAATCGCCTGCGAGACCCGCGCTGCCGCGGCCGCCTGGGTCGACGCCGGGCCGATGAAGGCATAGTCGTGGAAGACGAGCTTCACCTTGCCGGTCTCGATGTAGTTGGCGAGCAGGGGCGGTTCGATGTTCCGGTAGAACTCGTCGCAGACCGGGCACTGGAAGTCGGCCCATTCCTCGATCGTGATCGGCGCGTTGGGGTCACCGAGGGTGCGGTCGTGCTCGAGGCTGGCGTTGACCGGGAAGTCGGGCGACTTGAGCGGCCCCGCTCCCGACGATCCAAGTCCGTTGACGAACAGCAGGATGATCACCACTGCGATGCCGGCCACGGCAGCGGCCACTGATAGCCGGCCGACCGTGAAGAACGATTGCTGTTGCGGCGGCGGAGCCTTCTCGCGGGAGCGTCGCCGTTCGGCGGCGCGCCGCTCGGCTCGAGTGCGCGGGCGATTCGTTGTCATGGTTCAGGCGGGAGGGTACCAGCCTGCCGCGTTTCGCCGCTTTCGTGGGCCGGCGCTCATGGTCGGAGCGTGCGTTTTGGCCGCGTCGAGCGTGTACAACAACAGTGATGCCTGAGCTCAGGGCTTCCGAGGGTCAGTTCAATGACGCGTTCGAGCGTTACTGGCTGTCCGTCTTCCGGTTCGCGCTGGCGTGGACGAACGACTGGCAATCGGCCGAGGACCTGGCCCAGGAGGCCTTCATCCGCCTGTGGGCGAAGCGGGCGGACATCGACTGGAGTGGTCAACCTAATTGGGGATGTGGACGCGGTTTGTGCAGGGATTCGGCCGGTCTTGAACCGCTGTGCGCATCAAGCGTCGGTCAGCGCTGCCGGCGACGGGCCGAAGGCGGCCGCACCGGCGTAGCCAATCGCCAGCGGCTGCCACGCTCCCGCTTGATGCGCGTGCCGCATCGGAAAGCGGTGATTCATGCAGGGAACGTCGGCGTAACGGCCGATGTGGGCCGGGTTTCTGCAGGGAATCGGCCGTTCTTGAACCTCTGTGCGCATCAAGGATGGATGTAGCGAAGGGTGGATGTAGTCAAGGGTGGATGTAGCGAAGGGGTGGATGACAGCGGCGGACAGGCGGCACGAGACGTGGTTTGATTGAGGCTGACCCATGAGCCGCGCCGTCGAAGAGTTCAACCGTCGCCTGCTGCGTGCTCGGGACGCCATGGACCGGGCGTATGCCGAGCCGCTCGACGTGGCGGCAGTCGCGCGCGTGGCCCACGTTTCGCCCGCGCACTTCATCCGCAGCTTCCGCGCCGTGTTCGGCGAGACGCCGCACCGCTACCTGCAGCGGCGGCGGGTCGAGCGCTCGATGTTCCTGCTGCGCGAGACCGAGCGCAGCGTCACCGACGTCTGCCTCGACGTTGGTTTCGCCAGCCTGGGCACCTTCAGCCGCACGTTTCGCCTGGTGGTCGGTGAGACACCGTCCGCCTACAGAGCCGGGCACGGCCCGGTGGTTGCACCGAACTGCGTCCAGCTGATGGGCATGCGGCCGCGTGTGGCCGCCTACGAAGCGACGAAATCGAGCAGTTTTGGAGAAGCGGCCGCTGCAGCCGCGCCGTAGGGTGAGTGACGTTCCGGCCCACGCCGACAAAGGAGAATCACCGCCATGATCACCAGGCTCAACGTCGCTTCGATCTGGGTCCTCGACAAGGAAGAGGCGCTCGATTTCTACGTCAACAAGCTCGGCCTCGAGAAGGGCAACGACGTTCGCCAGGGCGACTATCGCTGGCTGACGATCCGCGTACCCGTTGACCCGTCGGGCGTCGAGATCTCGCTCGAGCAGCCCGGCCCGCCGCTGCACGACGCCGCCACCACCGAGCAGCTGCGTGAGCTGATCACCAAGGGGGCGATGGGCGGCCTGGTGTGGATCACGGACGACGCGCGTGCCCTCTACGAAACGCTCAAGGAGCGTGGCGTGACCGACTTCATCCAGGAGCCCACCGAGCATTTCTACGGCACGGACATGGCCGTGCGCGATCCGTTCGGTAACTCGCTCCGGATCCTGCAGCAGGGCAAGGTCGCCGCGAAGGCGACTGCCTGA
>CAZSWK010000136.1:0-4234 GCA_964610835.1 uncultured Anaerolineaceae bacterium
AGGACTATCGCGTCGCGTTCCAGCTTGAGGTTGGCCAGGCTGAGCTTGCGCTCCTGGTCGTTGAGCTGCAGCGGTGGCGGGGCCATGGCTGAAGGGTACCGTTAGGCTGGCACCATGGCCCTGCCGCCACTGATCTACCTGACCGACGCCGACGTGCGCGCCGCCATGCCGCCCGTCGGCGAGCGGCTCGAACTGGCGCGCCTCGTCCTGACTGCCCTGGTCGCCGATGCCGACCTGCCATCCAAGGTGGGCGTACAGCCTCGCCAGCCAGCGTCGTTCACGGCCGCGATGCCGGCCCTGTTGCGCGGATCGGCCAGCGACGGCAGCGGCGACCTGATGGGCGTCAAGTGGGTGACGGCCTTTCCCGGCAACGACGCAGCCGGACTGCCGGCGATCTACGCCACGGTCGTGCTCAACGACGCGGCCACCGGTGCGCCGCTGGCGATCCTCGATGGGGTGGGCATCACCGCGCAGCGCACCGCGGCGGTCAGCGGTGTGGCGCTGCGCGAGTACTGGCCGCGCGATGTGGCCCAGCCGGTGGTCGCGCTGATCGGTGCCGGCGTGCAGGGCCACAGCCATCTGGACGTGCTCGCGGAGGTCCGCGCCGGGGCGCGGCTGATCGTCGTCGCCCGCCACGCGGACCACGCCGAGCAACTGGCCGCACAGGCGCGCGCGAGCGGCCGCTTTACCGAAGCCTCGGCGGCAACTGATCCGGCGGCCGCTGTCCGCGCCGCCGACGTCGTGCTGACGATGATCCCCTTCGGCAGCCATCGCCAGTTGCTGGCCGCCGACGCGTTTTCGCGGGCGCGGCTGATCGTGTCGGTGGACTACGACATGTGCGTGCCGGCCACGGTCGTCGAAAGTGCCCGGCTATTCCTGACCGACGACGTACCCCAGCTCGCGGGTGCGCGCCACGGCGACATCTTCGCCGGCTACCGCGACCCCGACGGTTCAGTGGGCCAGGCGCTGCTCGGCCGACTGCCTGCGCCGACCGCCGGCAACGGACCGGTGCTCATCAACCACCTGGGCGTCGGCCTGGCCGACGTGGTCTTCGCCGACGCCATCGTCCGCCGCGCCCGAGCAGGCCAGCTCGGGACGAAGCTGCCACGTTGACGCACAACAGCAACAGGATCGAAGTCACCAGGACAACCGGCGGCCGGCACAGTCGCCTGATCGCACTGGCGGTCGTCGCCGTGCTCGCCGGCGTGGTCTATGTCGGGCTTTCAGATCGGCCGCACAACGTGCCGGCGCCCACGCCATCGCAGGTCAGCAACAGGCCGTCCGCGCCGCCTGTGACGCCGTCGCCCAACGTCAGCATCGAGGTCCCGGCCGGCTACCGCAGTGTCACCGCCGGAGCGTACGCGGCAGTCCTCAATTTCGGCCAGAATGGGCCCGTCGTCGCCGTGTTCGACGAGCCGGAGCCGGGCCAGCTGGTCGCCCACTTCCAGATCGCGCTCCACGGGTCGAAGCCGCGCGTCGCTCTTTCACTCGTCCAGTTCTCGGACGCGCTGCTCGAAGATGCCACTGTGATAGATGGCTGGGACTTGACTCTGGCTCCGCCGGATGGCGGCGTCACTTCGATACTCGGTTCCACAGCAGCGCCCGCCATCGGCATGGTCGCCATGCCCCGCCTGATGCAGGCCGGTTACCAAGTTCGGGTCACGCTGGGCGCCGCGCAGAACGGCGTTTCCGATCTGTCGATCAACGCGACGGCGGGCCGGATCGACATTCTGCACCCGCAGGAGGTCTACGAGATCCGACCGATCGTCGCGGGCGCCAGCTTGCCGGCGACCATGTACCAGCTGGAAATCGGGCATCTCCAGGCGTCGGAAACGTGGCCCGCCGACGCCGCCAGGCGTTTCCGCTTCCATTTGGTGCTGATCGAATCGGCGGGCACGAAGCTGGGTGATCCCAAAGTTGTGGGCGGCTGGTTGCTGCGTGTCAGGGCTGCAGATCGTGTGCCGGACCAGGGCCGGACGCTTCTGGACAAGGGCATAAAGCCTCAGGGCACGATCTCGATCCTGGCCGCTACCGGCTATCGCATAACGGTCACCGAGACCGTCGACCAGGGCGGCATCCACCTGACCTTCGACGTCTACGCGAAGTCCCCGAACTGACGCCGAATCCCGAGGCTATTCGTTGACCGGGATCTTGCCCTCCGGAAGTTCGAGCACGACCTGGCCGTCCTCGATCGAGACCGGGTAGACGGCGAGCGGCGCCTCGGCCGGCGGGTCGAGTGCCTCGCCCGTCTCGAGGTCGAAGCGCGACTGGTGCAGCGCGCAGGTCAGCGTGTCGCCGGTCAGGAAGCCCTTGTCGAGCTCGAAGTACTCGTGCGAGCAAATGCCCTGCGTGGCATGGACCGTGCCGTCGAGATTGACCAGCAGGATGTCGGTGCCGTCGACCTGGACCATGACCATGGTGCCCGGCGGCAGGTCGGCGAGGCTGCCCACCGGCACGCGCCGCAGCTCGCTCAGGCTGCGGCCTCGCTGGTGCTGGGCCACTTGGCATCGAGCAGCGCGCGCAGGCGATCCTGCGCGTCGGCCAGCGGGATACGCGCGACGACCGGCTCGAGGAAGCCGAGCACGATGAACTTGCGCGCCACCTCGCGCGGCAGGCCGCGGCTCATCAGGTAGAAGATCTCCGTCTCATCGATCGGGCCGACCGAGCTCGAGTGGGCGGCTCGGCGTACGTCGGGCTGGTCGATCTCGAGGCTGGGGATGGTCACCGAGCGCGCCTGCTTGGTGAGCAGCATGGCGAACTCGCCCAGGAAGCTGTCGGAGCCGTGGGCCGAACGCTCGATGGTGATCATGCCCTTGTAGTAGCCACGTGCACGGTCCAGGAAGACACCCTTGGACAACAGGTCGCCGGTCGTGTCGGTGCCGATGTGGCGCGTGTAGCTGGTGGCGTCGAACAGCTGCCGGTCGGCACCGAAGCCGATCTCGACCTGGTGCACGGCGGAGCCGCGACCGACGAGCCGGTTGTCGATGCGGCTCTTGGACAGCTGCGCACCGACACTCGCCAGCGCCCAATTCAGCTGCGCGTCCTGCTCGAGCGTCGCGTGGCGGTTGACGATCGACAGCGTGTTGCCGGCGAAGTCCTGCTGGCCGGCGAACGACAACCGCGCACCGGGTCCGAGCAGTGTCTCGGTGGTGCCCCACCACAGGCTCTGACCCTCGCCGGTGTGGGCCGCCGAAGGGAGCTGCTCCTCCAGCACACGAGCGCCGGCGTTCTCGCCCAGGCTGAGCACGGTCCGCGTGATCAGGCCGCGGCCGGGTGCACCGACACTCCAGCGCACCACGATGGGCTGCTCCAGCGTGACGCCATCGGGCACGTGGATCAGCAGCCCCAGCGCCGCGTGGCTGCGCGCGAACTGCGCGAACTTGTCGTCGTCGGGCAGCGTCTGGCCGCCCTCGAGCGCTTTGCGCAGCAGATCCGGCTGGGTGCGCAGCACGTTCGCGAAGGTGTCGACAACGACGCCGGCGGCGCGCGCCTCGGCACTCATGGCCCGCGCCACGATTGCGTCCTCGCCAACATCGATCAGGGCCGCCACGCCCTCCGGCACGGTTTCGTCAACCCCGGGCGCGTCGCCGATCTCGCGGTACGGCTCGATGTCGTTCCAGTGCGCGGCGCGCAGGTCCACGTACAGCGTGAACAGGTTGTTGGTCTCGATGGGCAGCTCGTCGTAGAGGCGCAGTGCGTCCATACGCTCTTCGAGGAGCCATTCCGGCTCCTCGAGATCGGCGGATATGCGGCGGACGAAGTCCTCGCCCGCGAAGGGCAGCTTCAGTGCATCGCTCAACCGAGCGCGCCCTCCATCTCCAGCTTCACCAGCCGGTTGAACTCGATGGCGTATTCCATCGGGAGCTCCTTGGTGAACACCTCGAGGAAGCCCTGCACGATGAGGTTCTGCGCCTCGTTCTCGGACAGGCCGCGGCTCATCAGGTAGAAGATCTGGTCCTGGCTGATCTTGCCCACGGTTGCTTCGTGGGTCATCGTCGTGTCGTCTTCCTGGATATCGATGTACGGGTAGGTGTCGCTGCGACTCTCGTCGTCGAGCATCAGCGCGTCGCAACGGACACTGGCGACGACGCCGGTGGCACCCGGCGCGACCTTGAGCTGGCCGCGGTAGCTGGCCCGCCCGCCGTCCTTGCTGACGG
The DNA here is from genome assembly GCA_964610835.1 of uncultured Anaerolineaceae bacterium. Lineage (GTDB taxonomy): Bacteria > Chloroflexota > Limnocylindria > Limnocylindrales > CSP1-4 > JALYGJ01. The sequence goes on from CAZSWK010000136.1 coordinate 4,158, forward strand.
ACTTGGAGACGATGCGGCTCCGCGTGTCAGGAGCCAGGTGGATGGCCTTCGCGCCGGTGTCCTGGTGCTGGCCCTTG
>CAZSWK010000137.1:0-4209 GCA_964610835.1 uncultured Anaerolineaceae bacterium
CGACCTCGTCAAGGCTCAATGCGCGCCCTTCCGCATAGGCACGTTCAAATGCTTCGTCGCCCAGGCCTTCGCGCGCCTGGACGGCCGGATCCGGCAGGTGCAGGGTGTCGATCGGGGTCGCCATGTCGCCCAGCGGCTCGCGCATGACGTCATAGGCGCCGCACAGCCGAGCGACCATCTCCAAATCACCGGTGAAGACATCGGCCGCGGCGGTCAGTATCAGCTGGCGCACCATCGAGTGGCGGTCGTCCGTTGCGCGGAAGGTGCCCAGGGCCTCGCGTTGCATGGCCCGAGCCTCGTCAAAGCGCCCTTCCCTGGCCACGAGGTACGAGAGGAAGCCGCTGCCGATGGCCACCCGGAATGTTTCGCCGCCCGCCCGGAAGGCCCTTACGTTCTCGCGCTGCAGCTCCTCCGCGGTCGTGTACTCCCCCATGTGGAACATCAGGAAGGCGAGTGCCTCACGCGCGCGCAGGGTCCACATTCGATCCTCGGCCCGGGTGGCGATGTCGAGGGCTTCCTGGTAAAGCCTCCGTGCCTCGTCATGCTCGGTTGCCAGCGCCTTCACGAAGCCCAGGTTGTAGAGCGCCTCGGCCAGCCCCAGCGGGTCGGCGAGCGAACGCGCGATTTCGAGACCCTCGACATATGAGCGTTCGGCTGCTGCCATGTCCGATTGCCAGTACTCGAGGCCGCCCAACGCGGACAGTGCCCCGGCCCGTGCCCCGGTCGGTTCCTGCGCATCCTCACGGCCGAGCAGGGCCTCCAGCGTGGCGCGCCCTTCGGCCAGATTGCCGCGCACCTGCCAGAAGCGCCACAGTGAGGCACCCATGTCGAGCGCGCCCTCGATCTCGCCGTCTTCCGCGAGTCGCTGCACGGCCGCGCGCAGGTTGTCCCGCTCGCTTTCGAGCCGGCCTATCCACTCTGCCCGGCGCGGTCCCATGAGCTCGCCCGATGCCTGGCGGGCGAGCGTCGAAAACACCTCGCCGTGTGCGCGGCGCACTATTTCCCCGTCGGCGCTCTCGGCGAGCCGGTCCACGGCGTATTCGCGCACCGTTTCGAGCATGCCGAACCGGGGCGCGCCGTCCGAGCTGCTCGTCTGGCGCAGGAGGCTTTTGTCGACGAGCGAGCTGAGCGAGTCGAGCATGTCGATGCCCAGCGCACCATCGGGATCGCACACCGCCTCGGCGTTCTCGATGCTGAAGCCGCCGACGAAGATGCCCAGCCGGCGGAAGAGTACCCGCTCGGTCCCATCAAGCAGCTCGAAGCTCCAGTCGATGGCACCGCGTAGCGTGCGTTGCCGCTCGGAGAGGTCGCGCGAGCTGCTCGTCAGCAGCGAGAGGCTCTTCTGCAGGCGGCTCAGGATGGCGTCCGGTGCCAGCACCTTGGTCCGCGCGGCGGCGAGTTCGATGGCCAGCGGCAGGCCGTCGAGCCGCGTACAGATCGCCGCGACCGCCGGAGCATTCTGGTTGTCGACGGCGAAATCGGCGCGGACGGCCTGCGCGCGCTTGATGAAGAGTGCCACCGCGTCGTACTGCGAGAGAGTCGCCAGGGGCGGCAGGGCGGCCAGATCCGGCAGCCCGAGTGGCTGTACCGCGTACTCCTGCTCACCGCGGATGTGCAGCACCTCGCGGCTGGTGACAAGCACGCTCAAACGCGGCGCCGCCTCGAGCAGCCGGCCGGCGAGCGGAGCGCCACCCAGGAGCTGCTCGAAATTGTCCAACACGAGCAGGAGCTGCAGATCTCGCAGGTGTCCCTCCAGCGACTCGATCACGGGACGACCCGGCTGCTCGCGAACGCCCAGGGCAGTGGCGATGGACGTGGGGATGAGCGCCGGATCGGTGAGCGCCGAGAGGTCGACGAAGAAGACGCCGCCGCTGAATTGGCCGATCAGCCGCGAGGCGACCTCCAGGGCCAGGCGAGTCTTGCCGGTGCCGCCGGGTCCCGTGAGCGTCACCAGGCGCGACTGACCGACGAGTGCCGCGACCGCCTCCGCCTCCTGCCGGCGGCCGACGAACACCGTCAGCTGGGGTGGCAGATTCGAAGGTGTTTCAAGCGTGCGCGGTGGTGGGAAATCGGCGGGCAGGCCCGCGACGACCAGTTGTACCAATCGCTCCGGGAGTTCGAGATCCTTGAGTCGGTACTCGCCCAGGTCGCGCATTTCCAGGTCCGCCGGCAGTGACCCGCGCACGAGCGCCCTGGTGGCGTCCGAGAACAGGACCTGGCCACCGTGGGCGGCCGCCCCGATACGGGCCGCCCGGTGCACGTCCAGGCCGACGTAGTTGTCGCCGCCCAGCGTGCCCTCCCCCGTATGCAGGCCGATGCGGACGCGCACCTGGCCAACCGTCGCCGGCCATGGTTCCGCCGCCAGCGCACGCTGTGCTGCTGCCGCCGCCAGGACGGCCGACACCGCGCTGCGGAACACGACGAAGAACGAATCTCCTTCGGTGGCCACCTCGACGCCGTCCCCAGCCTCGAAAGCCTGCCGCAGCAGGGCCTGGTGGCGCTCGAGCAGAGCCGGGAAACCATTGCCCAGCGACTGCACCAGGCGCGTCGAGCCCTCGATATCGGAGAAGAGGAAGGTCAGCGTGCCGGTGGGGAGGCTGTGCCCGGAAGTGCCGTCCCGATCCTCCATCGCGCGAGCATACGACCAACACCTACTGCCGGCACGGTTCGTGGCCATGAAGGCATCAGTGCGGAAGAAGTTGGAGGCGACGACCGGATTCGAACCGGTGAATAGCGGTTTTGCAGACCGCCCCCTTAGCCACTTGGGTACGTCGCCCCTGAGAGATTCTCCGCCGAAAGCTCGCGCACTGCCAGTGCGCTCAGTCCGGTGCTGGCTGGCCCTCCAGGATTCGAACCTGGGTTAACGGATCCAAAGTCCGCTGTCCTACCACTAGACGAAGGGCCAGCGGTCCTCGGAGGTCGGTTGGCGGAGGGAGTGGAGCGGAAGACGGGACTCGAACCCGCGACCCTCACCTTGGCAAGGTGATGCTCTACCAACTGAGCCACTTCCGCTCGTTGACCATCGACCACGCCGGGCTGATGGGGTGGTGCCGAGAGCCAGAATCGAACTGGCGACACCGTGATTTTCAGTCACGTGCTCTACCAACTGAGCTATCTCGGCGCGTCCAGCACTTCCCGGCCGCGGTAACGACCGGCCATATTGAACCACAACGCTCCCGCCCGTTCCAGAGCGTTGGCTTGACCGGCAGGCTTGCGCCCGACTTGGGCCAACTGCGGCCACGCCACCGTTATCCAGCTCCGCGACGGGCCCGTCTGGGCTAATTGGTGCCCACGGCCGAAATAGCGTCGCTTCTTCGCGATCGCCCAGCGCGGGGTCGAGACGATGACCGTGCGGCACTCCGATAATGGTGTCTGCAGCGAAGTTAGCCGAGTTCCCCGGACGGGCGACCGTGTGCCCTCCCCAATGCCGTCAGTCGACCTCCTCGGACGGGCGACCGTGTGCCCGCCCCGATAGCCGTCAGTCGGCGCTGCCCAGGGCCGTTTTCGTCTGCGCATCGATCGGCGGCTGGCCGGTCAGCCGGCGCAGTCGGTTGACACGGTCGACGATCGGCGGGTGAGTGGCCATCAGGTCACTCATGTTGAGGCTCATCTTCTTCAGCGGGTTCACGAAATAGAGATGCTGCGTGGCACGGTTGGCCGAGCCCAGCGAGTGAGTGTCCTCGCCGATCTTCACCAATGCTCGTTCCAGCCCATACGGGTTGCGGGTGATGTCCACGCTCGACGCGTCGGCGAGGTACTCGCGCTGGCGGCTGACGGCCATCTGCACGAGCGCGGCGAACAGCGGCGCGATGATGGCCAGGACCAGGCCGAGCACCAACATGATCACGAACAGGCCACCGCCACCGCCGCCACCCTCCCCGCTGCTGCGACTGCTGCGACTGCGGCCGCCGCCGCTCAGGCCGCCCCAAAAGGTGAAGCGGAGGAAGAAGTCGGCCAGCAGGACGATCGAGCCGACCAGCACCGCGACCAGCAGGGAGAAGCGAATGTCGTAGTTGCGCACGTGCGACAGCTCGTGGCCGATGACACCCTGCAGCTCTTCGCGATCCATCTTCTGCAGCAGCCCGGCCGTGACGGCCACGCTGGCGTGCTGCGGATCACGGCCGGTGGCGAACGCGTTGGGGGCCGGATCGTTGATCACGTACACGCGCGGTGGCGGAATGTTGGCCGCCATCGACAGCTCGCGAACGA
>CAZSWK010000138.1:0-4050 GCA_964610835.1 uncultured Anaerolineaceae bacterium
ACGTTCATGATCATCCACTCGGGACGATTGCCCGAACGCCGGAAGGCCTCGATAAGGCGCAGGCGCTTGATCGCCTTCTTGCGTCGCTGGCCGGATGTCGTCCGCACCTCGGCGTGGAGCTTCTGGCCCAGATCGTCGAGGTCGATGTGCTGGATGCACTCGCGCACGGCCTCGGCCCCCATGCCCGCGGTGAACAGGCGCGTTCCGCCCCGTACGCCACTGCCATAGGCACGATCGAGGTCGCGGTAGTTCCAGCCGTCGAGTGACGCCTCCGGCAGCAGCATGCCCTCCTGCAACCGATTGATCTCGTCGCGTGCCTGGCGAACGTCCTCGCGAGTTCCCTCGGCCTCGTTGCGCAGCCGCTCGCGCTCGGCCTCGAGCGAAGCGTCCAGCTGCAGCCGTGCGTCATCAAGCTGGCGCTTGACGGATTCGGCCTCGTTCTCCTCACGCTGCTGGATTTCCGTGTTGACGCGCTCGATCTCCGCCGCGGCGGCCTTGTTGAGTGCCGTGACCACAGCCTTGCCGCCCTTGTCGCCGGCGGCAACGATGATCTCGCCCGTGGGCTGAAAGACGATCGCCTCGTCGGCGGTGCCCGAGATCGCGTCGATGCTGGCCTTGGTGGCCTGCTGCGCGGCGACGAGCTCGGCGGTGCGGTTCGTCCGCTCCTCCTCCAGGCCCTTCTTGAGCGCTGCCAGGCCCTCGTTCAGCTCATCGGTCAGCCGGTTGAGGTCGGCGCGCAGCCGATCTTCCAGCTCATTGAGCTCGCGGCCGGCCTGGCCGCCGCGGCCCTCCGCCTCTTCGTCCAACTGCTGCAGCAGGCGCGCACGCGCGTCCTCGTCAACGCGCGTGACGATATAGGTGGCGAAGTAGAGAACGCGCTCGAGGTTGCGCGGACTGATGTCGAGCAGGATGCCCAGGCGCGACGGAGTGCCCTTGAAATACCAGATGTGGCTTACCGGACTGGCCAGCTGGATGTGTCCCATCCGCTCGCGGCGGACCTTGGCGCGCGTCACCTCGACGCCGCACTTGTCGCAGATGATGCCCTTGTAGCGAATGCGCTTGTACTTGCCGCAGTAGCACTCCCAGTCGCGCGACGGGCCAAAGATGCGCTCGTCGAACAGGCCGTCCTTCTCCGGTCGCAGCGTGCGGTAGTTGATCGTCTCGGGCTTGGTTACCTCACCCTTGGACCAGTCCCTGATCTGCTCGGGCGATGCGAGCGAGATGCGAATGGCGTTGAAGTTGTTGACCTCGAGCATGACTCTCCTTCGTCAGCGCACGCCGGCTGGTGCGCGAACTTCGGCCCCTCGGGCATCGATGACGGCTGTCACCCGAAGGTGGGTGGCGCCGGTCCGGCGACCGGCGCACTTGTTGATCAGGACTAGTCCTCGAACCCGGCGAGATTGATCCCGCCGAGGTCAGGCAATGGATACGCCGAGGCGTCCTCGGCGAAGTGGATCTCCTCTTCGTTCTCGTTCAGGATCTCGACGCTGAGGCCGAGGCTCTGGAGTTCCTTGATGAGGACCTTGAACGACTCGGGCACGCCCGGTGGCTGGATGTCCTCGCCCTTGACGATGGCTTCGTAGGTCTGTACGCGACCCACAACGTCGTCGGACTTGACCGTGAGCAGCTCCTGGAGGATGTTCGCGGCGCCGTAGGCCTCGAGGGCCCACACCTCCATCTCGCCAAAGCGCTGGCCGCCGAACTGCGCCTTGCCACCCAGCGGCTGCTGCGTGATAAGGCTGTACGGGCCGGTCGATCGCGCGTGGATCTTGTCCTCCACGAGGTGGTGCAGCTTGAGCATGTAGATGTAGCCGACGGTCACCTCGCGATCGAACGGGTCACCTGTCCGGCCGTCGCGCAGAACTGTCTTGCCCGATCCGGGCAACCCGGCGGCGAGCAGCTCTTGCTTGATCTCCTCCTCATTGGCGCCGTCGAAGACAGCACTGGCTGCCTTGACCGGCGTGCCCCCGTCGTGACGACCCTGCTCCATGAGCGCCCAGCCAAGATGCGTCTCGAGGATCTGGCCGATGTTCATGCGGCTGGGCACGCCGAGCGGGTTGAGGATGATGTCGACCGGCGTCCCATCGGGCAGGAAGGGCATGTCCTCCTGGGGCAGGATCTTGGCTACCACGCCCTTGTTGCCGTGGCGGCCGGCCATCTTGTCGCCCACGCTGATCTTGCGCTTGGCGGCGACGCTGACGCGGATCAGGCGATTGACACCGGGCAGCAGCTCGTCGCCGCGATCGCGATTGAACTCGCGCACGTCCACGATCTTGCCCCGCTCGCCATGCGGCAGGCGCAGGCTCGAGTCCTTGACCTCGCGCGCCTTCTCGCCAAAGATGGCGCGCAGCAGACGTTCCTCCGCCGTCAGCTCGGTCTCGCCCTTGGGCGTGATCTTGCCGACCAGGATGTCGCCCGGCTGAACCTCGGCGCCGATGTAGATGATCCCGTCGTCGTCGAGATCCTTGAGCGATTCCTCACCCACGTTGGGAATGTCGCGCGTGATCTCCTCGGGACCGAGCTTCGTGTCGCGCGACTCGATCTCGTGCTTCTCGATGTGGATGCTGGTGAAGACGTCGTCGCGTACCAGCCGGTCGCTGATGACGATGGCATCCTCGTAGTTGCCGCCCTCCCAGCTCATGAACGCGACCAGGATGTTGCGGCCGAGTGCCAGCTCGCCGCGATCGGTCGAACTCGAGTCGGCGATCGGTTGGCCGACATCGACTCGCTGACCCACTTCGACGATCGGGCGCTGGTTGATGCACGTGCCCTGATTGCTGCGCACGAACTTGTCGAGGCGGTACTCGGTCAGGTCGCCCGTGTCGCTCTCGATCTGGATCCGTTCGGCGGTGACGCTGGTGACGACACCGGGCGCCTTGCTGGTGAGCACCTGGCCGGAGTCGAGCGCCGCGCGGCGCTCCATGCCGGTGCCCACGATGGGTGCCTCAGGCTCGAGCAGCGGCACGGCCTGGCGCTGCATGTTCGAACCCATCAGGGCGCGGTTCGCATCGTCGTGCTCGAGGAACGGAATGAGCGCGGTCGCCACCGAGACGACCTGCTTGGGGCTCACGTCCATGTACTCGATCTGGTTTGGTCGCGACTCGGGGAAGGTGTCGCGGAAGCGCGCCGGCACGCGGTCGTCGATGAAGTGGCCACCCGCGTCGAGGGGGGCGTTCGCCTGTGCGACGTGGTGCTCCTCTTCCTCGTCGGCGGCGAGGTAGACGATTTCATCGGTCACCCGCGGCTGGATCGGGAAGGCAGTCGCCTTCTGCTTCTTGAGCTCGGCAACCGCTTCCTTGGTCAGCTTCTTGCCCTTCTTGAGCACCACCGTGCCGGACTTACTGGCGACATCCGCGTCGGCGATCTCCTCGAGGGCCTGCGGGTCGTCATAGCCGATAGTGCGCTTCACCTTGCGATAAGGCGTCTCGATGAAGCCGTACTCGTTGATCCGCCCATAGGTCGCCAGGGAGCCGATGAGGCCGATGTTCGGACCCTCCGGCGTCTCGATCGGGCAGATGCGGCCGTAGTGGCTGTGGTGAACGTCGCGCACGTCGAAGCCGGCGCGTTCGCGCGACAGGCCGCCGGGGCCCAGCGCGGACAGACGCCGCTTGGACGTCAGCTCGGCCAGCGGATTGGTCTGGTCCATGAACTGGCTCAGCTGGCTGCCGCCGAAGAACTCCTTCATCGCCGCCACGACTGGCCTGATGTTGATGAGCGCGTTGGGGGTCGCCTTGTCGGCCTCCTGGATCGACATGCGCTCGCGAACCACCCGCTCCATGCGCAGCAGGCCGACGCGGAAAGCGTTCTGGATCAGCTCGCCGTTGGCCCGGATGCGGCGATTGCCCAGGTGGTCGATGTCGTCGGGCAGGCCCTGGTCGCGGTTGAGCTCGATCAGGTGGCCCACGATGGCGGCGATGTCCTCCTTGCTGACGGTGCGCTCGGTCGACATGGCGATACCCATCCGATCGGCCACCGGCGTCAGCTTCTTGTTGAGCTTGTAGCGGCCGACGCGGCCCAGGTCGTAGCGGCGGAAGTTGAAGAAGAGGCTCT
>CAZSWK010000139.1:0-4021 GCA_964610835.1 uncultured Anaerolineaceae bacterium
CCTTCGGCCGCCTCGACCACCCGTTTGCCGATCTCCGCCGACAGCCCGCTCACCAGCGAACCGACCATCTCCGCCGATTCCGCGCCGGACAGCGGCTCGAGCAGCAGGTTGGTGGCGTTGAGCTTGCCGCCCGCCCACGACGGCCGGCGGTCGAGCAGGTCGGGGCGGGCCATGCACAGCAGCAGCAGTGGGGCGTCGCGCGACAGGTCGGCGATGTGCTCGATCAGGTCGAGCAGCTTGGGCTCGGCCCACTGCAGGTCGTCGAACATGACCACCAGCGGTTTCTCGGCGGTGGTCTCCTCGAGCAATCGGCGGAAGGCCCAGGCGATCTGGTCGGACGGCGCGGTGAAGCTTTCCTCGCCGAGCAGGCTGGCGAGGTTCGGGTCGAGCGCGGTGTTGGGCCGGATGGTGGTCAGCTGGCGGATGATGTCGACCACCGGCCAGTAGGTGATGCCCTCGCCGTAGGACAGGCACGTGCCGCGGACCACGGTCGCGTCGACGCCGGCGAGAAACTCGTGCACCAGGCGCGACTTGCCCACGCCGGCGCTGCCGAGGAGCGTGAACAGCTGGCATGATCGGTCGCGCAGGGCCTGGTCGTAGGCGTCGCGCAGCCTTCGCAGTTCAGTCGTGCGGCCGACCATGGGCGCCTCGTTGCGCCTGGTCGGGCTGCCGGTCAGGCCGGCCAGCCGGTAGGCGGGGACGGGCTGTGTCTTGCCCTTGAGGGCCAGCGGCTCGACCGCCTGTGCGTCGGCGACGGCCTCGACCAGGGCGTAGGTGTCCGCGCCGATCAGGATCTCGCCCGGGCTGGCCGCCTGTTCGAGACGCGCGGCGACGTTGACCGCGTCACCGGTGGCGAGTCGCTCGCTGGTGCCGGTGACGACCTCGCCGGTATTGACGCCGATGTGCGCCCTGATGCCCAGCGCGGGCAGCTCGTCGCGCATTGCGAGGGCGGCGCGGACTGCGCGCAGGGCGTCATCCTCGTGCACCGCCGGTACACCGAAGACGGCCATCACCGCGTCGCCGATGAACTTCTCGACCGTACCGCCGTGCGCTTCGACGATCGACTTCATGCGCTCGAAGTAGCGCGCGAGCAGCGCACGAACCGCCTCCGGGTCAGCAGTCTCGCCCAGCTCCGTTGAGCCGGTCACGTCGCAGAACAGGACGGTGACCGTCTTGCGCTGCTCGCGCGCCGCGGCAGCCGGCCCGAGCGGCGACGCGCAGTTACCGCAGAACTTGAAGCCGTCCGGGTTCTGCTGACCACAACGTGGGCACGTGATCACGCCATCGATGGTACCCGCGTTACGACCGTGGCTACGACCGCCAACGTACAGGAAAGAGCCGATCGCCCTTGACGTTGATCCACAACAGGCTCGGCCGGGTCGGCATCGCGACAGTCGGGTTCGTGAGGGCCGCGAGCCAGGCGCGGCCGGACCCCGGGAAGCGGGCCTGGAAGAGGTTGGCGTGGTCGGCGACGAGGCGCCGGCTGCGCTGCGTCGCGCGGACGATCCAGCAGCCCGAGGTGATCGGGAGAACGTCGTTCTGCATGCGCGCGATGGCGTAGCGCTCGACGGCCGCCAATCGGCTGTTCCAGGCGCGCAGCGGTTCGCCGACGTCCGCGAACCAGTCGATGATCTCCATCAGCGCGTACTCGGGCGCGTGGACGTCGTCTTGGCGGACTTCGCGCTGGCGGAACAACAGCACATCGGCGGCACGCGACGTACGCGCGTCGCGGTCGATCTGCTCCTCTGGCAGGCCCTGCCAGCCGCCCGGCCGTGCCGTGACGATTAGCAGTTCCTGGCCCTTGAGCTGCGAGGCGTCGCGCGGCAGGTCCGCCGCCGACGCGTGGCGCAGGAACGCGCCGAGCGGCGCGTTCACAGCACTCCCGGCGCGGTTGACGAGGTGCAGCGTGGCGCGCGACCTGCCGCGTTCGAGCTCGCTCCACTCGCTGCGTGATATCCCCGCGGCAGTGGCGGCCTCGAGCTGTCTCAGGCCCATCCGCACGCGGCCGTCACGCAGCATCGCGCCGAGCTTGCGCATCAGTGCGTCCGAGACATCGTCCGCCGCCACCTGTCTGGGCGTCCGCCGTTGCCTGCTCGTCCGACCGCGTCCCATGTCACCCGGAGTGTCGCGATCGCCACTTACTCGCCGCTTACTCCGCGATTGCGTCCTGGCGCGGGCCGGCCCGGCGCCGGCCCGGCGCGCTTGGGCCCCGTGGTGTCACTGGGAGTGTCGCCAGGGGGTCGTTTGAGCGGTGGCTGCGCTGGCGGCTGGTATCCAGCACACAGAGTCGGCCGCGGCGCCACTCGGAGTGACGCCGTGGGCGATTAGGTGGGCGGTCGGGGGCGATTTGGCGCCAGTCAAGTGTCGGGGCGGCCCGCAGCGTCAGCGAAGAGACGATGCGTGACACTCCGAGTGACGCCATACGGGGTGGTCGGCAAGGGTGGTGCGGCCGGTGGTTATGCTCGGGCCATGGCCAGCGACGACACCACCCACGACCACCAGCTCCAGCGACTCAAGGCAATCGCAACCGCGTTCGACCGGCACGAACTCGACGCGATCATGGACTACTTCGCCGACGATTGCGTCTTCCTCGCCCCGCGCGGACGGGACGCCGTCGGCACGCGAATTGAGGGCAAGGCCGCGGTGCGGGAGGCCTTTGCCGGCCGCTTCGCGGGCCTCCCTGACGTCCGTTACACGGACGACACTCACTTCGTGAGCGGCAACCGTGGCGCGTCCGAGTGGCTGCTCAGCGGCACCACGCCGGCCGGCGAGCGCATCGAGGTGCGCGGCTGCGACCTGTGGACCTTCGGCGACGACAAAAACGGCGACCAAGACCAGATCGTGCTCAAGGACTCCTACTGGAAGATCCGGACCACCTAGCCTTCGCCAACGATGGCGATCGATCTGCGCGAGGTAGCCCGGCTCCGACTCCACAGCCAACGAGTCGCCGGCGAGAAGCTCAGCACGCCGGCCCAGGCCGTCGCGTGGCTCGGCGGCGTTCAGGCTCAGGAGTATTCGCTCGCAAAGTGGTCGCTGGGCATGCGCGTGCGGCCCGGCGTCCATGACCAGGACATCGACGCGGCGGTGGGTCGGGGCGAGATCCTGCGTACCCACATCCTGCGGCCCACGTGGCACTTCGTCGCGCCGGCGGACATCCGATCATGGATGCGCCTGACCGCGCCGCGCATCCTCTCCGGCTCGGCCCATCGGCTGCGCTTCCTCGAGCTCGACGACGACCAGGTGAAGCGGGCCAACGACGTCATGGTGCGCGCGCTCGCGGGCGGCCGGCAGTTGACCCGACCCGAGCTGCAACGGGCGCTGGACAAGGCCGGCCTGCACCCCGATGGCCAGCGCATCGCCTACATGGTCATGGCCGCGGAGATGGCCTGCCTGATCGCCAGCGGCACCCCCCGGGCAAACGGCACGCACACCTACGCGCTGCTCGACGAGGTCGCGCCGCCGACCGCCGCGGACAGGCGGCCCTTCGACCGCGACCGCGCGCTGGCCGACCTGACGCTGCGCTACTTCACCAGCCACGGCCCGGCCACGGTCGCCGACTTCACCTGGTGGTGCGGCATCAACCAGGCCGATACCAAGCGTGGCCTGGCGATCAACGGATCGGTGCTCGAGGAGCTGGACGTCGCCGGCCAGCGCTTCTGGTGGGCAGGCATAAGCGGCGGGCCGGGGAAACTCGGTGGGTCGGCCGACCCTTCACCCTCGCTGGCGGTCCACCTGCTGCCGGCCTACGACGAGTACGTGGTCGGCTACAAATCGCCGCGCACGCCGATCAACGCCGCTGGCCTCGCCCTGGCGCCGGTGCTGCGGCCGCCGCCCTTCTTCAACACGGTCGTTGTCGACGGTCAGGTCGCTGGCTACTGGCGCCGACTGAACGACGCAGGCGGCTACCGCATCGAGACCAGCCTGCTCCGGCCGCTCACAGGGGCCGAGCAGCGCGCGCTCGCCGCCGAGGTCGCCCGATACTCGGACTTCGTCCAGCGCCCCGTAGAGCTCGGCAGCTAGC
>CAZSWK010000140.1:0-3843 GCA_964610835.1 uncultured Anaerolineaceae bacterium
CGGCAGGTCGCGGACGCGGCCGCCGCGCACCAGCACCACCGAGTGCTCCTGGAGCGAGTGGCCCTCGCCCGGAATGTACGCGGTCACCTCGATGCCGTTGGTCAGGCGCACCCTGGCAATCTTACGCAGTGCCGAGTTCGGCTTCTTGGGCGTCATCGTGCGCACCTGGAGGCAGACGCCGCGCTTCTGCGGGGCGCCCGGGATCGTCTCCTGCCGCTGGCGGAGGCTGTTCCAGTTCTTGCGCATGGCGGGCGCCTTGATCTTCTTGAAGGAAGGCTGACGGCCCTTGCGCACGAGCTGGCTGATCGTCGGCACGAACTCTGACTCCTGGTTCCTATGGGTGGCTGTCTGGCCCCGGGCCTCACGGCACACGGCGACCGACTGGCAATGCTTTTCGACTTGGTTGGGTGGCCCGACGTCCGACTCCACCGGTGGCTTTGGCCGATGGTGCCGACTCCCCGCCGGGAACGACTGTGACCGTTCCGGCCACGATCGCGCAGTGTAGCACAGACGTCCTTTACGGCACGAGCACTTACTCCCATCCCGGCTGCCGTTACGAACTCTTCGCTGCGCCTTGCGCCAAACGCACGACCCGCCCCGGGTCTGGCCTCGTCCCGACGACAGGAGGTCATCCCGGAAGCTCCCGTGGGCTCGCCACCAGCGCGGGAGAGGACCGTCTGTGCCGCTCGGGACACGTTCGACCTGCCTTCGGGGCGTCCGAAGGCCCGATCGGGAGTGCCAGCTTTGGTCCCGATGGACGGGTCGTGCGTTGTGCGCAAGCGGCGACCGACGACGGACGCCGGGCAGGACCCGCTATTGACTAAGCGACAGTCTCGGGCTGTTCGTCCGCGTCCCCGAGGCCGGTGCCCTCCCCTTCCTCGTCTTCTTCGGACAGGAACGGATTGGCGCCATCCTCGCCATTTTCGGACGGCTGTTCGCCGGCTTCGCCGAGCAGCGGGTTGTACTCCGCGCTCGCCGCTGCCTCTGCCTCGGCCCGCGCCTGGGCCTCGGCCAGGAAGATGTTGATCTCCTCCTCGCCGAAACCTTCCGGCAGCTCGCCACCGGCCAGCGCCTCCGCCGCCGCCCGACGGGCTGCGGCCCGCGCGGCGGCCAGGTTCTGTGGCGCACCCGTCCCGGCGGGGATGAGCTTGCCGATGATGACGTTCTCCTTGAGGCCAATCAGGTTGTCCTTGGCGCCGTTGATGGCTGCCTCGGTCAGCACCCGGGTGGTCTCCTGGAACGAAGCCGCGGCCAGGAAGGACGAGGTGTTGAGCGACGCCTTGGTCACGCCCAGCAGCACGGTCTCTGCCGTTGCCGGCTCGCCGCCTTCGGCCATGACCCGGTTGTTGATCTCCTCGAACTCAAAGCGATCGACGAGCTCGAACGGTAGCTGCTCCGAGTCGCCCGGCTGATCGATGCGCACCTTGCGCAGCATCTGTCGAACGATGATCTCGATGTGCTTGTCGTTGATCGTCACGCCCTGGCTGCGATACACCCGCTGGACTTCCTTGACCAGGTAGCGCTGGACCGCGTCGCGGCCGCGAGTCTCGAGATACTCCTGCGGGTTGATCGGCCCGTCGGTGATCGGGTCGCCGGCACGTACCAGCTGTCCGTTCTCGACCAGCAGCTTGGCGTTGTGCGGTATTGCATACTCTCGCTCGACGACGTCCTCCGAGTGGACGCGCAGGCCGTCCTTGACCTTGTGCATCGTGCCCGCCTCGGGCGCACGGACTTCGTCGACCTCGCCGTCGTGCTCGAACTTGGCGATGATCTGATCGGCCTCGACGGTGTCACCCTCGGCCACGAGCAGTTCGTGGCCCTTGCCGATACGGAGCGGCGTGTCGAACTCCTCGCGCGAAGTGACCTTCACGCGCCGGGCGCCATTCTCGCCCTGGACGATCTCGACCACGCCATCGATGTGGCTGATCTCGGCCTTGCCCTTGGGCATGCGTGCCTCGAACAGCTCCTCGACCCGCGGCAGGCCCGCGGTGATGTCCAGTCCGGCGACGCCGCCGGTGTGGAACGTCCGCATTGTCAGCTGCGTGCCCGGCTCGCCGATCGACTGTGCGGCAATGATGCCCACCGCCTCACCGATGCCGACCAGCTGACCTGTTGCGAGGTTGCGCCCGTAGCACGCGCGGCAAACGCCGTGGCGTGACTGGCAGGTCAGCGGCGAGCGCACGAGCACCTCTTCGATGCCCGTGTCAGCGATCCGCTGTGCGATTTCTTCGGTGATCTCCTGGTTGCGCTCGACGATCGGCTCGGCGCCCTTCTTGCGTGCCTTGGGATCAATCACCGGGCCGGCGGCGTAGCGGCCGACGATGCGGCGCTGGAACGCATCCGCCTCGGTCGCGAACTCCTCCGTCTCACCACGCGTGATCCAGGTGCCTTCCTCCGTGCCGCAGTCATCCTCGCGGGTGATGACGTCCTGCGCCACGTCGACCAGACGCCGGGTCAGGTAGCCCGAGTCGGCCGTACGCAGAGCCGTGTCGGCGAGGCCCTTGCGGGCGCCGTGGGTCGAGATGAAGTACTCGAGCACGGTCATGCCTTCACGGAAGTTGCTGCGCACGGGCACGTCGATGATCCGCCCGGTCGGGTCGGCCATCAGGCCGCGCATGCCGCCCAGCTGGCCCAGGTTGCCCTTGTTCCCGCGGGCGCCGCTGGTGGCCATCATGGTCAGCGGACCGGTTGGATCGAGATCGGCGACCATCTGATCGCTGACCTCCTGCGTGGTGTCCTTCCAGACGTTGACTACCTGCTCGTAGCGCTCGTCCTCCGTGATCAGGCCGCGCTGGAATTGGCGGTCGATGGTTTCCACCTTGGCATCGGCGGCGCGTAGCAGGTCGGTCTTCTTGGCCGGCACGGTGATGTCGTCGACGGCAATGGTCATGCCGCCACGCGTGGCGTAGTCGAAGCCAATCTTCTTGATGCCGTCGACCAGGTGCGTCGTATCTGCCGCGCCAAGCACCCGATAGCACTCGGCCACCAGCTCGCGCAGCGCGTTGCGGTTCATGGGCTTGTTAACAAAACGCAGCCGCTCGGGCAGCACCTGGTTGAACAGAACTCGGCCGACGGTCGTGCGCAGCGGCGCCTCGACCACCTCGTCCTTTTCCTCATCCCACTGCTTGACAGTCACCTCGATAGGTGAGTGCAGCTCGAGACGCGGGACCGAGTGGTTTTCGACGTCCGTCTCGCGGCGGGTGTCGATGCGCCCGACGTCGTACGCGAGCAGCGCCTCGGTCGGGTCGGAGAAGGTCGCCACCGGTGGCTTGTCCTGGGTCTGCTCCTCCTCGATGGTCAGGTAATAACAGCCGAGCACCATGTCCAGGGTCGGCGCCACGACCGGCTCCCCGGCAGCCGGAGACAGCAGGTTGGCGGTGGACAGCATCATCCGCCGTGCCTCTTCCTGCGCGGCGCGCGAGAGGGGCACGTGGACGGCCATCTGGTCGCCGTCGAAGTCAGCGTTGAACGCGAAACAGACCATCGGGTGGATCTGGATCGCCGAGCCCTCGACCAGCACCGGCATGAACGCCTGGATGCCCAGGCGGTGGAGCGTCGGCGCGCGATTGAGCAGGACGGGATGATCCTGGATGACCTCTTCGAGGACGTCCCAGACCTCCGGCCGGCTCGAGGCGCGCTCCACGATGCGCTTGGCGCTCTTGATGTTGTGGGCCAGGCTCTTCTCGACCAGCTGGCGCATGACGAACGGCTTGAACAGCTCGAGCGCCATCTTCTTGGGCAGGCCGCACTGGTGCAGCTTGAGCTCAGGTCCGACGACGATGACCGAGCGGCCCGAGTAGTCGACGCGCTTGCCGAGCAGGTTCTGGCGGAAGCGGCCCTGCT
>CAZSWK010000141.1:0-3764 GCA_964610835.1 uncultured Anaerolineaceae bacterium
CGCCAATTAAAGCGGTACGTGAGCTGGGTTCAGAACGTCGTGAGACAGTTCGGTCTCTATCCATCGCGGGCGTAGGGAACTTGAGAGGAGCTGCTCCTAGTACGAGAGGACCGGAGTGGACGAACCTCTGGTGTGCCAGTTGTCCCGCCAGGGGCACCGCTGGGTAGCCAAGTTCGGTTGGGATAAGCACTGAAAGCATCTAAGTGCGAAGCTCGCCTCGAGATGAGGTTCCCCACCGGGTCAACCGGGTAAGACCGCAGGCAGATGACCTGTTTGATAGGCGGCGTGTGGAAGCTGGGCAACCAGTGAAGCTGAGCCGTACTAATGGTCGAGGGCTTGACCTCTTTCAGCAGCTGACCCAAGAGGCAGTCTGCGTGCCGGTCGAGAGGCCGGCAGGAGGTTCGGGTATCTCACGACTGCTGTGCAGAAATCGAAGACATCGCTGATCACGTCGTCACTTCATGAAGGATCCTGGTGACTCCAGCGGAGAGGCCACACCCGTTCCCATCCCGAACACGGAAGTTAAGCTCTCCAGCGCCGAAGATACTCAGGGGGTAGCTCCTCGGGAAAATAGGTCGTCGCCAGGATCCTTTTTGATTCCGTGCGCCCAAGTGCCTCGTCACATCCTGCAAGGGTGGATGGACATCCCGGCCGGCGTGGGAAGGGTCACGTGATGGCCAGCCGGCGCTTGTGGTAGCGGGTCCGCGCGCGACGATCAGAGCTGGCGGACGGCTCACGCTCGCTCGCTGGTCAGCGCTGGCAATTGCGGCAATAGGTTGTTACGAACCCGCCTGCCTTCACTTCGGTCAGCCGAGTACCACAACGCGGGCATGCTTCGCCGCCCTTCGCGTGAACGCTGAGGAACTTGCGCTGCTCGACCTCCAGGCGCGGGGGCACGAGGTCGCGCAACTGGCCTATTGCCCGCGAGAGCACATGGCGGGTGGCCTCGTACAGTGCGTCGACCTCCGCGTCGGCGAGCGATGCGCGCGTGCGGAAGGGTGCGAGGCGCGCATCCCAGAGAATCTCGTCTGAATAGGCGTTTCCGATCCCCGCCACGAACTCCTGGTTGCGCAACAGGTTCTTGAGTTGACCCGAATGGCGAGCGATGCGCGCCCGCCACGTGTCGAGTGTCAGCGCTGGATCATCAGCGTCGGGCCCTTGCTCGTCCCATCCCGCCACGGTTCGCTGCACGCCGGCCGGCAGCAGGTACAGCTTGCCCATCCGCGTGGCATCCCGGTAGCGCAACTGGACGGGCGTGTCGGCGGCGGGCAGCCACGCAACGTCGCGCAACCACGGCTCGTTGATGGGTGACGTCTCATCGGGCTGCGGCTCCAGAAAATCGAATACGAAAGCGGTCTGCGGCCACGGTTTGTCACCCGGCGCGGCAAACCCCATTCGGCCGGTGAGCATGGGATTGAGAACCATTCGGTCGCGTTCGAATTCGAACACCAGGAACTTCCCGCGCCGCGCGACTGAGGTCAGTCGCTGCCCCCGGAAGAGGTCCAACTCGCTCGGCGTGCCGCGCAGCACCAGCGACTGAGGAACGCGGCCGATGTCCAGCCGCCGACCGGCCAGACCTGCATGCAGGGCGTCGGCGAGGATCGCCAGGTCAGGCAACTCGGGCATGGCTCTCAGCAACCGCCCGTCCGGTTGGGCGATTCGGGTGCGAAACTGGCACGGCGCGCGATTGTAGCCGCGCGAGAGCGCGTGGTAACATGCGCGGGCCCTACGGGGAGCAAACTGGAAGAGCGCACGCGTGCCGACGGTACGGAAGGAGTCTGAAGAGCCCACCAGGACACGGAAGACACCCAGCAAGGACGGAGGCCCGGGCGTGTTGCTCGGGTCTTGTTTATTTCCCTTGGGAGCTTTTCGACGGAGGACGCCAACACTTTGACCGTAGAGCGCATGGAGCAGGCCGACCAGGCGGACACAACGACGCCTGAGCCGACCACCACGACGCAGGCGGCTGACACTGAGTCGGCAAACGCCACGCCGACTGAATCCGCCACTTCCCAGCAGGAGACAGAGCAGGGCGATGCCGAAGTGACCGCCGAGGCGGCACATGCGGTGGAGGCCGCGGCAGAGCCCGGCGACGCCCAGGCCACCCAGGCGGCACCCACAGAGGCGGGCGTCGGCGAGGCACAGCCTGCTGCCGAGGATGAGGGGCACGAGCCCGCCGAGAACACTGTCGCCACGACAGGTGTGGCGCCCTCGCCCGCCGAGGAGACACAGGCTCCGGCGGAGGATGAGGCCGTGACCGAGCCCGAAGCCGCACCGGCAGCCAGCCAGGAGCGCATTGAGGCGACCGCGGCTGCCGCGCCTGAACCAGCGCCAGCTGAACCCGAACCTGCCCCCACGACCGAACCTGCCCCCACGACCGAACCTGCGCCGACGACCGAGGCGGCTGGCACGACCGAGGCACCGGCCGAGCCGGAGGCTACACCGGCGCGCCCCGCGCCTCCGGTGTACGAAGGGCCCGAGCCAACGACGATGGAGGAGCTGCTCAACCAGCAGCAGACGGAAATCAAGAGTCTCAAGCACGGTGACGTCGTCGAGGGCAACATCGTACGCATCGACAAGGACGAGATCCTCGTCGACATCGGCGCCAAGTCAGAGGGCGTAATCAGCAACCGCGAACTGTACGGGCGCAACGCCGAGAGCCAGCCAGAGTTGCACATCGGTGACACGGTGCTGGTTTATGTGCTGCAGCCCGAGTCGCCCGAGGGCCATGCGGTTCTGTCGCTGCGCCGCGCAGGCCTTGAACGCAAGTGGCGCGCCATGCAGGAGCAGCTCGAGGCGGGCGTAATCATTGAGGCCCCGGTCATCGACCACAACAAGGGTGGCCTAATTGTCGATTGCGGCATTCGCGGCTTCGTGCCCATCAGCCAGATCGTCGACTTTCCACGCCGGCCGCAGAACGAGCAGCCGCGCGACGCGGCTCAGGAGATCGCCGAGAAGCTTCAGCCTTACGTCGGCCGCAAGCTGCGCCTCAAGATTCTCGAGGTCAACCGCAAGGCAAACCGGCTGATCCTGTCGGAGAAGGTCGCCCTCTACGAGGAGCGTCGCGAGAAGCGCGACGAGCTCTTCAGCAGCCTCCAGGTGGGCCAGAAGGTGACCGGGACCGTGCGTTCGATCGCGCCGTTCGGCATCTTTGTCGACCTCGGCGGGATCGACGGCCTGGTCCACAAGAGCGAGCTGTCATGGAACAAGGTCAATAACCCGGAAGCCGGCTACCGCGTGGGTGAAGAGGTCGAAGCGGAGGTCATCGACATCAACCACGAGCGCGGGCGCATCTCGCTGTCGATCCGCCGCCTGCAGCCCGATCCGTGGCACTCCACAGTCGCCGATCTCAAGGTGGGCGACCTCATCGACGGCACGGTCACCAAGATCGTCAACTTTGGCGCCTTCGTGCGTGTGCGAGACGGGCTGGAGGGCCTCATTCACATCAGTGAGCTGTCACATCAGCGCGTCGCTCATCCCGGTGATGTCGTACACGAAGGCCAGGCGCTGAAGCTGAAGATCATCTCGCTCGAGCAGGAGCGCCATCGCCTGGGCCTCAGCCTCAAGCAGGCGGAGGAGGCACCGGCGCGCAGCCAGCCCGGCGAACGGCGTGAGCGCCGACCGCGTGGCGATCGCGGCTATGACATGAGCCAGGCGGTTCAGGAGCCCGAGGGTGGCATAGACAACACCTTGGCCGCCGCTTTCGCGCAGGTCCGCCAGCAGATGGAGCAGACGGAAGCGGCGCGCGACGAGTCGGCCGACAC
>CAZSWK010000142.1:0-3729 GCA_964610835.1 uncultured Anaerolineaceae bacterium
GACCTCTCGAGCGGCGACATCTCCACCTGGCTGTGGGACTTTGGTGACGGAACCACATCCAACAGGGAGAACCCCAGCCACACCTACGCCGCTCGGGGCAATTACCCGGTGACCATTACCGTCTACGGGCCAGGCGGCCAGGACAGCCGCACCAAGACCCTGTATCTGAGGGCTGCGCCCACCGCCAACTTCACCGGCACCATCAAGGCCGA
The DNA here is from genome assembly GCA_964610835.1 of uncultured Anaerolineaceae bacterium. Taxonomy (GTDB): domain Bacteria; phylum Chloroflexota; class Limnocylindria; order Limnocylindrales; family CSP1-4; genus JALYGJ01. The sequence continues at coordinate 213 of CAZSWK010000142.1, forward strand.
CGGCCTGACAGTGAAATGGCAGGACCTCTCTACGGGTTACGTCACGCGCTGGCACTGGGACTTCGGCGATGGCACGACGTCCAACCGGCGCAATCCCCCGCACACCTACGCTGGCCATGGCGACTACGACGTCACCCTCACGGTTACCGGACCAGGTGGCCGTGACAGCCGCACCAAGGTGCTCCACCTCAAGGCGTAGGCGCCTCATCGCGATCGGTAGCCGGCGAGCCGGTGCCTCGCATGGTACGAGTTCTGGTGCTACTCTAAATGCTACCAATGGGAACGGGTGAAGGGCGTCGGCATGCATTGGCAGAGACGGTCGCGGAGTATGGAACGCCCGCGGAGGCGGCCTACGAGAAGCTCTCGGTGAGCCTCCCCGCGGAGTTGCTGCAGGAGGTGCGCCAGGCAGCGCGAGAATCGGGAACAAGCGTGAGCGGCGTGATTGCGGCTGCACTGCGGCAGTCGTTGGACCGCGTGGAACAGGATCGGCTTGACCAGGCCCTCGCGCAGGATGCCAGCGACAACGAGGCGTGGGCCCGCGACGCCATGGCAATGGCCGCTCGCGGCTGGGCGGATCTCAAGTGGTAGGCATCGGCCGGGAGGCTCCCCGGCCGGGGCCACGGCGCGGCGACATCCACTTCATTGCCTTTCCCGACACCGGTGGCAGCGTGTTGCGCGGGCCGCATCCCGCAGTAGTCGTCCAGGCCGACCGGATGGCCAGGTCATCCACGGTGGTCGTCGTACCCATGACGAGCGCCGCGCGCTCGGCCGAACTCGCGCCGCGGTACCTGGTGTCGGTACTTGCCCGCGAGTCCGGCCTCGATCGGGACGGCTATGTCAAGTGCGATCAGCCCGCCACGTTGCCGGTTGCCGTCCTGGGACCGCGGGCGGGTCGCTTGTCGCCGGATGCCGTCACACGCGTGGACTCGGCCTTGCGCTTCGTGCTGGGTCTGTAGCCGTCCGCTCTGTCCGGGCAGTCGGCCTACGCCCTGATGCGGGTACCGCATCGCTTCCTAACGATTCCTGCAGGCAAATGGCTCCAGATCGCCCGCTGTGATGAGGTTTAGCCAGGGAATCGCCCGATCCCGATCCCCTGTACGCATCAGCCCGCGTGTCCTACGCGCCGGCTGTTCGGTTACCCTCGCCCGGTGAATGACGCCCTGAGCCCGTCCGTACCCGAACTCCTCGACGCGTGGCGAGCACGCGTCATAGCCGACAACGACCAGGTGGATCGCGCGCGCGAGGAGCCCGACCCGACCGACTTCTACGCCCCGACCGCCAACCGTTTCCGGATGGATCCGCACCGCAAGGACGACGCCACGCTGAATGCCTTGCTCGAGCTCGCGCGTCCGGACGACGTGTGGGTCGACGTCGGTGCCGGGGGTGGGCGCTTCGGCCTGCCGCTGGCGCTCGCCGTGCGTCGGCTGATCGCTGTCGATCCTTCGCCGGCGATGCTCGAAGCATTCACGGAGGATGCCGCGACGCACGGCGCGAAGAACCTCCAGACCATCGAATCGCGCTGGCCCATGTCCTCGGAGGCGCCCAAGGGCGATGTCGCATTGATGTCGCACGTGGGCTACGACATCCGTGACATCGGCCCCTTCCTCGACGCGCTGGAGCAGGCTGCCAGCCGGCTGTGCGTGGCGGTCATGGGTGAGTCGGCCATGGCCACCGTGTCGGCCATGTTCTGGGAGCGCATCCACGGCGAGCCGCGCGTCCGACTTCCCGCCATGCCCGAGCTGCTCATCCTGCTGCTCGCCCGCGGCCGCCTGCCGGAGGTGCGCCTGGTCGATCGCGTGCCGCCGCGCTTCGAATCGGTCGACGAAGCGCTGGCAACTGCGCGCCGCCAGTTGTGGCTGCACACCGGCAGCGAGAAGGACCAGCGCCTCCAGGCACTCATGCCTGACGTGCTCGAGGAGCGCGACGGCCGCTACTCGTTCGACTGGCGGCCCACCAGGATCGGCATCATCAGCTGGGCCCCGCGCTGACCTCGGCACGGTGACGCGCATCCGCATCGCCGACCCAGCCCGCGACGCGGCACGCGCCGCCGAGATCTACCGGCCGGCCGTGGTCGGCAGCACGATTTCCTTCGAGGAGGAAGCGCCCGACGCCGACGAGATGGCGGCCCGCATGCAGACCGTCCTCGCACGCACGCCCTGGCTGGTCGCCGAAGATGATGCCGGACTTGTCGTCGGTTATGCATATGCTGGCCCGCACCGGACTCGGGCGGGCTACCGCTGGTCGGTCGACATCTCCGTCTACGTCGACGCTGTGGCACGGCGGCGCGGCATCGGCCGCGCCCTCTATTCCGAATTGCTGCCGATCCTTCGTCGCCAGCGCTTCGTGAACGCCTACGCCGGCGTCGGCTTACCGAACCCGGCCAGCATCCGGCTCCACGAATCGATCGGCATGTCACTCGTCGGCGTCTACGAGCGGGTGGGCTGGAAACTGGGCCGGTGGGTCGATGTCGCCTGGTACAGCCTGCGCCTGGCCGACCCTCCACCCGGCGCTCGGCCACCAGAGCCGATCCCCCTCCCGGCGCTGCTCGATGAGCTGGAGATAAGTCGCCGATAAGCGTCCGATAAGCCGGCGCCAAGCGGCCGCCCGCAACATGGAACGGTGGACGCGCATCGCCTGGGCAGAGTCTGCCGGGCGCTGCGCATCAAGAAACACTGGCGGCAGGTCGATCTCGCCGCGCGGGTGGGCGTTTCGGCAACGACCGTGTCAAGACTGGAACGTGGCCACGTGCGGGAGCTTGGCGTCGGCATGCTCCTCGACCTGGTGGAGGCTCTGGGCGGCAGGCTGGATTACGTCGTCCGCTGGCAGGGCGGTCAACTGGATAGGCTGCTGAACGCCCGCCATTCCGCGATGCACGAATCGGTGGCCCGGGCGCTCCTCGCAACTCCAGGCTGGGTGCTTGTCCCGGAGATCTCGTTCTCCGTTTACGGGGAGCGTGGCGTGATCGACATCCTGGCCTGGCACGCCCAAAGTCGCATGCTGCTCGTCATCGAGCTCAAGACGGAGATCGTCGACATCAACGAGCTGATGGGGACGATCGATCGCAAGCGGCGCCTTGCGCCGGTAATTGCCCGCGAGCGCGGCTGGGTGCCGGCGTCGGTCTCGGTCTGGGTGGTGGTCGCCGACGGCTCGACCAATCGTCGCCGCGTTCGAGCGCACCGAACCACGTTGCGGGCGGCGTTCCCCACTGACGGCCGGACGATCGCTGGCTGGCTGCGCCGGCCGGCCGCGCCGGTTGCCTGCCTGTCCTTCTGGTCAGATTCTCCGGTCACGCGCGTTAAGTCGGATCTGGCCACGGTCAAGCGAGTGAGGCGTCGCGCACCAGGCGTGGCTGAGCGTGAGTTGCACCCGAATCGATGGCCGCGGCGTGCTTTGACCGCGCCGAACTGCACTTAGTGTGCGCCCCGCGCGTGTATGACCAAATGCGGCCGACTCGAGGCCGCGCCCCAATCAGGGCAGGGGAGTGGCGACCCCGCGCTCGGGCGAGACGACCTGCACG
>CAZSWK010000143.1:0-3619 GCA_964610835.1 uncultured Anaerolineaceae bacterium
GAGCGCCGCGAGGTGCCAGCGGACGTTGACCTGCTGCTCGAGCGCGTCGGTCACCGCGTCGCCGAACCCATCGGTACCGAGCGAGAAGTCGCCGCCGTCGAACAACTCGGGGAATAGCGACGCGAGGTCGGGCACGCCGTGCTCGGCGAACCAGTCGCGCGCCTTGCGCGGCCGGCGTAGCTCGAGTCGGGCGAACGCCTCGACGAGGAGAAGGTCCTCGCCGGTGCGCTCGAAGGGGTCGACGGAGCGATCGCCCAGGACGCCCCAGATCTGGCCGTCACGGCCCACCGACACCTGGTCTGGCATCCGCAGGCGGCCTTCACCCCCCAGCCGCGGCCGGGAGCTCATACACACTTCCCTTTGTGCGATGTCACTGACAATCCAAGCGTTGTCGTGTAGGAGGAGCCTACTCTACCATCTGCAGAGAGTCACCGGCAAGTCCAATAGGAGGCAGTGAGATCACGATGAACAACATACCGACCCAGACGGCAACCGTCGACGCCGTGGACGGACAGGGCCGCCGCCTGCTGCGCATCGAGGACGTGGCGCGCCAGCTCGCCGTCAGCCGTTCGATGGCCTGGAAGCTGGTCACCTACGGGCAGCTCCGCTCGGTGCGCATCGGCCGCTCCGTGCGCGTCCGGCCGGCGGACCTCGAGGCGTACCTGACCGATCCTGCGCGCGAGCGGTAAGGGGCGTCGCCCTGCTCGGGCATCCCCGCCATGGAGGCGACCCACCCAGCCGTCCGTGAGGCGGCCCTCGCCGCGCACGCGGTCGGGCTGTGCGTGGTGCCGCCCCGCGAGGACGGTTCGAAAGCACCAGTTGGGTCGTGGAAGCGATACACGCAGACCCGCCCCACGCGCGCCGAGCTCGACGCCTGGTACGGGCCGCACACCGGCCTGGGCCTCGTCTGTGGCGCCGTGTCGGGCGGTCTGGAGATGCTCGAATTCGAGGGCCGCGCCGTGGCCGAGGGACGCTCGCGCATCTTTCTCGAACTGGCCGCCGACACGGGCCTTGCCGAGCTCGTCGAGCGCATCCGCGCCGGATACCAGGAACGCACCCCGTCGGGCGGCATCCATCTGCTCTACCGCGTGCCGACGCCACGGCCCAACACCAAGCTCGCCCAGCGCCCCGCGAGCGCGGACGAGCTGACCCTCGAGCCGCACGACCGCGTGCGGGTGCTGGTCGAGACGCGCGGCGAGGGCGGCTACACGATCGTCGCGCCGTCGAACGGGCGGGTGCACGGAAGCGGCGGTGCCTGGGCGCTCGAGCGAGGTGGCTTCTCATCCATCGCGACGATCACCGACGAAGAGCGCGAGGACCTGTATGCACTGGCGCGAATGCTCGACGAGCTGCCGCCGGCGGAGGAGGTCCGCTCGTCGGCGGGAGACGCCCACGGGGAGCGGCCGGGTGACCGCTACAACGGCGCGCCCGATGCGGCACAGCGGACGCTGGTGCTACTCGAGCAGCACGGCTGGGCCACGATTCGCCGCGACGCCGACGCGTTGTATCTGCGCCGGCCGGGCAAGGAGCCGCCGGGCATCTCGGCGTCGCTCGGCCACATCGCGCCCGGAGTGCTGAGGGTGTTCAGCACCGCCACGCCGTTTCGGACCGACACGGCCTACTCGCCGTTCGGGGTCTACGCCGTCCTCGAGCACGCCGGCGACTTCGGCGCCGCGGCACGCACCCTCGCCGCGGCCGAACGCAACACGATCCACACCGACAGCGGGCAGCCAGGCGACGGGTCCGCCGCGGAAGGCGCAGCGGCCGACGACGAGGAGCACTTCTTCCTGAGCCCGGCGCAGGTCTACGACGGTGCGCCGCCGGTGGAGTGGGTCGTGCCCGGCATGGTCGCGCGGGGCGCCATCACCAACCTCGACGCCAAGCCCAAGACGGGCAAGACGACGTTCGCGCTGATGCTCGTCGCCGCGTCGCTCGACCCGGCCTGCCGCTTCCTGGGCACGCAGGTCGAGTTCGACACGGTCATCTACCTCACCGAGCAGGGCCATGACTCGTTCAAGGAGCAGCTCGCCGCGGCGGGCATCGGCCGCGACGTGGTCGGACGCGTCGAGATCGTCTCCTGGGGTGCGGTCCACGCCAAGAGTTGGGCCGATGTCCTGGCCATGGTCCGCCGGCGGGTCGAGGCGCGCCTTGCCGCGGCGCGCGTGCTGCTCGTCGTGGACACCTTTTCCAAATGGTCGCGCATTGCCGACGAGAACGACGCCACCGCGGCCATGGCCGCCTATCGACCACTGGTGCTGCTGACCCAGGACCTGCGCCTGGCGACGCTGGTCATCCGCCATGCGCGCAAGGGCGAGCACGACGACGTGACCGACACCGCGCGCGGCTCGAACGCCGCCTCGGGTGAGGCCGATATCATCCTCAGCTTGTCGCGCCCCGTGGGGCGGCCGGGCGAGGGGCGCGCCGTCCGGGTGCTGCGTGGCGTGGGCCGTCTGGGCGGCATCCCCGACGAGCTGTTCATCGAGTTGCGCGATGGCGAGTACGTGGCGCTGCCGGGTGGCGAGCAGATCCAGGCCATCCAGCACCGGGCGGCCATCGAGGCCTTCCTGGCCACTGTGATCGAGGCAACACTGGACGAGATCGTGCAGGCCACGGGCATCGTCCGCTCAACCGTCCAGACTGCCCTGGCCCACCTGACGCAGCACAGCGTGGACCGTGTCGAACGCACCGGCGCCGGCCGGCGCGGCGACCCGTATCGCTACCAGCTACGGCCCGTCTCCGCCGAGAACCCCCACGGCCAGGACCCCGCGACGGGCTCTGCGGCGGACTTCGCGGCGGAAACCGCCGAGGACCCGAGCCCTGCCACACATGGACAATTTTCGGCACCTTTCCACGCTCAGGAGGGTTCTCCCGAAGATGGGTTCGCGGCAGCTGGTGGCTTTGTGCCGAGAAACCCTTCGGAGCACCCCCGCGCGCGAGTGGCAGAGTCCGCCGGCGGAGTCGATGCCGACGGCTCCCCGCCATGGCCAGAGTCTTATGACGACCTAGTCGATCTGGCCCGCTCGGTCTTCGCCGGGATGGTGGCGGACGAGACGGCGGGTGGGGAAGGACGGTGACGCCATGACCACGAGCCACCCGCTGGCCGACGGCCACGCACAAATCCTCCTCGTAGGCGAAGTGGCATATCTCGTGCCCACCATTCGACCCGACATGCCGCCTCGCCTTCGACGCCTTCTGCGACTCCGGCTCGAGGCGACCCTCAAGGGCCGGTGCTCTCGGTGCTCGGCGACGGCAACTGCCGGCACGCCGCTGGCGCCGCGGTTGGGTGAGCTGCTCATCGAGCACGAGGGCTGGTGCCCGGTCGCCGACGGCGCCGTCGCGCCGCTGCTGGCGCGCTACTGGTCGAGGCGGCCCCGACGCACGACCGGCGATGACCCGGGTTGACCGCGGCCTGGTGGGGTCGCTCCGCGCGCAGGGCCTGTCAATCCGCGCCATCAGCGAGCGCACCGGTATCCCCCGCAGCACGGTCGCCGACCGCGTCGCGCGGGTCAGGGACACGATGCCCATTCGCATCGTCGGCCGAGACGGGCGGCGGTACCTCGCGGTGCGCGACCCGCGGCTCGACGAGCCGGCGTCATCCGCGGTGCCCGACGCGATCATG
>CAZSWK010000144.1:0-3510 GCA_964610835.1 uncultured Anaerolineaceae bacterium
GCCGGCGCGATCACCGAGATCTACGAGTAGGTCGCGGGGCGAGCGAGATGGCCAGAGCAGCTGAGAATCGGCCCGTCATCCAGCTGGCGTGCACAGAGTGCAAGGAGCGTACGTACAGCACCACCAAGAACAAGAAGAACGATCCCAACAGGCTGGAACTGCGTAAGTACTGTCCGCGTTGCCGCAGGCACACTCTTCATCGTGAGGCAAAATAGGTCGGCGGCTGATGCGGCGAAGGAGCGTAGCTCAATTGGTAGAGCACCGGTCTCCAAAACCGGCGGTTGCAGGTTCGAGTCCTGTCGCTCCTGCCAGCCCCAATCCATTTCAGAGGTAGCCAATCTGTGACCCGCATCCGGCGTTTTATCGAAGAAGCCTGGTCCGAGCTCCGCAAGGTGACCTGGCCAACGCCTGAGCAGACGCGCAACCTGACCGTGCTGGTCTTCGTGATCAGCGCGGCGGTCGGCGCCTACATTGCCATCTTCGACTTCATCTTCAACTACATCGTCACCAACCTCGAGAAACTCTGATGGCCGAGACGGAAGCTGCGGTCCGCGCACCCGAGAAGCGCTGGTACGTGATCCACACCTACTCGGGCTACGAGAAGAAGGTCAAGACCAACCTCGAGCACCGCATCGAATCGATGGGCATGGAAGACAAGATCTTCCAGGTCCTCGTCCCGGAGGAGGACGAGATCGAGATCCGCGGTGGGCAGCGCGTCACCGTCCAGAAGAAGGTCTACCCAGGCTACGTGCTGGTCGAGATGATCCTCGACCCGGACTCGTGGTTCGTGGTCCGTAACACGCCCGGCGTGACCAGTTTCGTGGGCGGCGGCAACATTCCCGGCTCGCGCAACGAGCCGGTGCCGCTGGAGGAGCACGAGGTCAAGCAGATCCTGCGCCAGATGGGTGTCGAGACGCCCAAGTACCGTGTGGCCTTCCAGAAGGGCCAGAGCGTGCGCGTCACCGACGGGCCGTTCGCCGAGTTCATCGGCACCGTCGACGAGGTCAATCCCGAGCGCAACAAGCTCAAGGTGCTGGTGTCGATCTTCGGCCGTGAGACACCCGTGGAACTCGACTTCCTGCAAGTGGAAAAGCTCTAGAGGGTCCAAGTGGCAAAGAAGATACGAATACTCCTGACGCTTCAGCTGCCGGCGGGCAAGGCCACGCCCGCACCGCCGGTCGGCACCGCGCTGGGCCCGCACGGCATCAACATCGTGGAGTTCTGCAAGAGCTACAACGAAAGGACCGCGGCCCAGACCGGCCAGGTCATTCCGGCCCAGATCACGATCTACGAGGATCGCAGCTTCAGCTTCATCCTCAAGACGCCGCCGGCAGCCGACCTGCTGCGCAAGGCGGCCGGCATCGAAAAGGGCGCCTCGACCACCGGCCGCGAAACGGTCGGCACCGTCACGCGGCGCCAGGTTCGCGAAATTGCCGAGACCAAAATGGCTGATCTCTCCGCCGTCGACATCGACGGCGCCAGCAAGATCATCGAGGGCACGGCGCGCTCGATGGGCATTGAGGTCGAGGGCTGACGCACACCCCGCGTTAGAGGGGAGGGACGCCATCGGCGGCCCGCCAGGAGGAAGGTATCCGGATGTCCGATCGAGGCAAGAAGTATCAGCAGGCCACCGCGCTCGTGGAGCGCGGTCGCGCCTACGAGCCCGAGCAGGCGATGGAACTGCTCAAGCAGACCAGCTATGCGGGTTTCGACGCGTCAGCCGAGGCACACATCCGATTGGGTGTGGACCCGCGCCACGCCGACCAGATGGTGCGCGGCACCGTCGTGCTCCCCTACGGCACGGGCCGGAAGATACGCGTGCTCGTGTTCGCCCAGGGCGAGAAGGCCCAGGAGGCGCTCAAGGCCGGCGCCGATGAGGTCGGCGGCGACGATCTGGCCAAGCGCATCGAAGCAGGCTGGCTCGAATTCGACGTGGCTCTCGCGACGCCTGACATGATGGGCGTCGTCGGCCGCCTGGGCCGCATCCTCGGCCGCCGAGGGCTGATGCCCAATCCCAAGTCGGGCACCATTACCTTCGATCTCGAGCGGGCGATCCAGGAGGTCAAGGCTGGCCGCGTCGAGTTCAAGGTCGACAAGGCCGGTATCATCCACACTCCCTTCGGCAAGGCCAGCTTCGAAGCCGGCCAGCTGAAGGAAAATCTGGCCACGCTGATCGACGCGATCAATCGCGCCCGGCCGGCGGCGGCCAAGGGTCAGTACTTCAAGAGCCTGACGGTGACGGCCACGATGGGTCCCGGGATCCGGGTGGACGTGCCGGCTGTTCTTGCCGCGGCCAACGCCTAGGCCAATCAAACAGCCCCAGGTGGGGAGCAATTGAACAACGTTCCGCCGCAGACAGCGCTGCGCCCCATAAGGGCTTAATTCGCCGGAGGCCTGGTTCACCCGGGCGCCGACGGGCACGCCGAGGCAAGGGATACGTCAGGGCCCACCAGCCCGCGACGCTGCGCCGCAGCGCCACGACGCCCTCGCGCGGAACCAAAGCGAGGACGTCCCGGCGCGCCGGGCGTCACGGAAAGGAGGCAGCATGCCCACTGAGGCCAAGCGTGCCGCGGTGGCCGAGCTGGCCGACGCACTGTCGGGCAGTTCCGCAACCATCGTGGCCGACTACCGCGGCCTTACCGTTTCGGACATAGGTGCCGTTCGTCGCGCTCTGCGCAGCGAAGGCATCCGCTATCGCGTCGTCAAGAACAGGCTGGCCAAGATCGCGGCGCAGCAGGCTGGCCAGGAAGAGCTCATCGAGCTGCTCGAGGGCCCCAGTGCCTTGGCCATGGGGGGCACCGACGAGGTCACCCTGGCCCGCACGTTCCTCGACGCGGTCCGTCCCTTCCGGTCCGTCACGGTTCGCGGCGCGCTGGTCGCGGGCCGGCGTCTGGACGCCGAGTCCGTTACTCGCCTGGCGAGCCTGCCGGCGCGTGAAGTGCTGCTGTCGCAGCTCGCTGGTGCCATGTCCTCGCCGCTCGCGTCGATGGCGTCGCTCTTCGCCGCGCCGTTGCGCAACCTGGGCTACGCGCTGACCCAGCTGGCCGATAAGAAGGGCCAGCAGGCCGCATAGGCCGCCACCCACTCACACCGTCGAAAGGAGAACCATCACATGGCCACCAAGGTGTCGCAGGACGATCTGCTCGAGGCAATTGACGGCATGACCGTCCTCGAGCTGTCGGAGTTCATCAAGAAGTTCGAAGAGCGCTACGGCGTCACCGCCGCCGCACCCGTTGCCGCCGCTGCTGCGCCGGCCGCGGCCGGCGCAGCGCCAGCTGCTGCCGCGGCCGAGGAGCAGACTGAGTTCAGCGCCGTACTGACCGAAGTCGGGCCGAACAAGATCCCGGTCATCAAGGTTGTGCGCGAGCTGACCGGCCTGGGCCTGAAGGAGGCCAAGGACCTGGTTGACGCGTCGCCGAAGGCAGTCAAGGAAGGCGTCGGCCGGGAAGAGGCCGAGAAGGTCAAGGCCGCCCTCGAGGAGCAGGGCGCCAAGGTCGAGATCAAGTAGCC
>CAZSWK010000145.1:0-3403 GCA_964610835.1 uncultured Anaerolineaceae bacterium
CCGATCGGCGCTGCAGCTGGGTCGCTCGCCGGGCCGGGGCTGTCGGTCAATGAGCTGACCCGAATGTGGCGTGACGAAGAGGCCCAGGCGGAAGAGCGCAAGTGGCAGCGGCTCGCGAAACGCGGCTGACCGTCCTCGACGCGTCGGCGCTGCTGGCGCTACTGCTCGATGAACCGGGTCGCGCCGACACCGAGGCGCTGATGCGCCGCCGCCCGGGGCCGCTGATATCCGCGGTGAACCTGGCGGAGGTCATCGACAAGCTCGTTCGCGGCAGGTCTGCCGATGCGGAGCAGGTCAATGACGCGATCGACCTGCTCATCGTCGGTGGGCTCGAGGTCCTTCCGTTCTGGCTGCCCCAGGCGAGGAACGCAGCGGCACTTCGCGCGCGTTTCTACGACCGCGCGAGTTCGCCGCTGTCGCTGGCCGACTGCGCCTGCCTCGCGACGGCCCTCTCTCAGCACGCCGCCGTCGCGACGACCGACCCGGCACTTGCCCGGGCAGCCACGGACTTGGGCGTCCAGGTCATCCCCTTGCCGGACTCGATGGGCCGCCGGCCCGGGTAGGCATTAGGTCTGGGTGAGAACGACGACCACGCGTCGATGTCGACGCGGACCTCGACGTCAGTGCGCCCTAGCCGAGAGTGAGCAAGGCGTCCAGGTCGACTCTCGGCCGGGCGGCTGTTCCAAGTACCTTGATAGTCACGGTGTGCTTGCCGGGGGTCTCCCAGTTCTGCGCCCACACCACGCGCCTGTTGGCGTAGGTGGCCGATTCCAGGTCGACCGTGTCGACGAGCGCGCCATCGACCCACACCTGCGCTCGACCGCGATCCGGCCCCGTGCGCGAAACCCACGCGACGGCCGTGCCCGTGAACGTCAACGTCGCGCTGGCGCCGGCACGCGTTGCCTTCTTGGCCGCGCCGCCCCAGTATCTGCGTGCGCTCACGCGCTTCCAGCCGCCGCTGTACTTGATGCGCCGCGCCGACTCCTGGAGCTTTTTGAGCGTGAGACGCGGCCCCGTGGCCCAGTCGCTGCGGTTGGTCGCGATGTCCCTGGCGTCAGCCCGGAATGTGTAGGCGTGCCCCGGTGCCAGTTTTCTGCCGACCGCCGAATCCTTGCCGTTGACTGTTGCGCCTCCCATTGCCCCAACGGGCTGCCACGCTCGACGATCCACGCGTTGGCTGAGGTTGATGCCTGCGACACCGGAGATGTCGTCGGTCGCGGACAGGGGTACGTCCACGGCGACCTGGCCACTGCTGATCGACGTGCCCGACACCAGCTCCGGGGCCGGCGGCGCCACGGCAGGTGGCGTGACGTCAGCGGTGACTTCCGCGACCACCTCATCTGACCAGTTTCCGGCGACGTCCTTCCACCTGGCATGAATCTCTTCGGTAAGGCCAGGCTGGAGGTAGTTGTCGATGATCGGGCCATCACCAACGTACGCCAACTCGGCCCAGCCCGACCCACGCCCTCCAATGAAGGTCTCGTAAGCGACCCTGGCCACGCCGGTGTCGTCATCGGTGGCCGGCAATTGGATGACCAGCGACGGATCGTTGACGTAGCCGGAGTGGACATGCTCGACAACGATCTGTCCCACGGGCGGCGTCGAATCGCCGGTCATGACCACGTCGAGAGGGCCGGCTGATGAAGACAGGTAGCCGCCCTGGGCCTCAAACGAGGCCGATGCCGTGTACGTACCGGGAGCCAGATCGACGGTCGTGCTGTACTCGCGCCTGGGGGGATCCGAGAGGTTCGTCACGGTCCAAACGAGGTCCTGTGAAGGCGGGCCGTTCTCCAGGATGAAGCGTGGGTCGTAGCTGCCGGGCGGCGGCGAGATGGTCATCGTGAAGGTAATTGGCCCTGGCGCGATCGTATCTCCCGATGCCTGCAGGTCGAGCGTGGTCGGCTGCTGCCCGCTGCCGGTCAGCACGAATTGACGGTCGCCCCGCGCCGTTCCATCTGGGATGGTGAGTGTCGCGTTTCTGTTGACAAGTCCGCCCGGGGCAAATTCGATGCTCAAATCGCACGATGACCCAACGTCGAGCGACGAGTTCGAGCACTGGTCGTTGGAGATCGTGTAGTCGCCTGGGGCGGAATAGCTGGCAGCGGCACCGATCTCCGCCGCACCAAGATCCAACGGAACGTCGCCGATGTTGGTGAACGTCACCGTCCTCGTGTCATACGCGCCCAGATCCACCGCCCCGAACGCAAGGCTGTCGGCTGATGGGTCGATGGCGGGGATTGCACGTTCCGACGCATAGCGAACGGAGCCTGCCATTACGTGGGAGTGGCAGAGCAGCCGAAAGTCGACGTCGATGACGCTCACGTCCGGCCCGGGCTCCAACGTGATGTTGTTGACCGTGTATTCGCCACCGGTCGCCCAGCAATAGGCCGATCCTGACGCGACGAGTGCGGTCTGAGTGTCGGAGACGACGTGCGTGCCGGGAGCAAAGGCGCCGGTGCTGTCGAAGAAGCCGATGCGGAAGTCGTCGTCTTCCGCCACGACGCCCACCGGGGAGCTGCCGTCGACAGGCATGGTGTAGGCGATGAAGGTCTGCGCTGTACTGCGCGCCAGCGAATGCCAGTCGCCGTTTGCGACGTGGAGGAGAGACCCTGGATCAAGGTCGACGTACATCGAGCTGGCGACGGGCGGACCGACGACGACGTCGAGCGAGATCACGGCCGACTGATAGCCGCTGGCATATTCGACCTGGCCGTAGACGGTGTGGGGGCCCAGGCCCGGCAAGGTCCAGTCGAGCCCGCCGGGCACGGTGGTGGCGTTAGCAAGCCGGCCGTTCTGGTTGACCGTGGGGTCATCGTTGACGAGCAGGTATTCGGCGATCGCGTCTCCCGTCGGCTGGACGAAGCCGATGTAGATCTGCGGGTTTCGCGTGTAAGGGGCATCCGGTGAGTGGAAATAGGGAGTCGGCGGGACGTAGTCGGCCGTAACCGCAGCAGGCGCGGTCGCTGCCAGGAGGCACAGGAAACTGAGCGCTGTGGTGAAGCGACGCATGGGCAACTGCGCCATCCGATCCCTCTCGTATCGCATATGAGCGAAGGGCCGGACGATAGCACCTGATTCAGCGCGCGGCGAGGGCCGAATGGCTCCCCGCGCAAGCCCACGTACATGAGCTTGTCAAGCGCTGATCGGCGGGGTCTAGCTCGACGATGACGACCACCTCGCGCTCCACCCCCTGAAACGGCCCAACTCGCCAGAGCGTCCGTCCCGGTGGAGTAGGGTCGCCTACTCACGACCCGCCGTTGGATCCCTGGGAGAAGCGCATGACGGCGACGCGCCGCGAGGCACCTGTTTGAACAGGCGACTCTACTCAGCGGGACGCCGCCGCAGTAGCCTCACCACGAAGTGGGACGGCGAAGGTGATGCGGCTCTTCCGACATGGGCAGCG
>CAZSWK010000146.1:0-3070 GCA_964610835.1 uncultured Anaerolineaceae bacterium
GCGACAGCGGTGCCAAGAAGAAGCACCCGAGTCACACCTACAAGACGGCGAACACCTACACGATCACGCTCACCGTCTCGAACTCGGGCGGCTCGTCATCGAGTCAGCAACAGGTGACGACCACGCCACCGCCACCGCCGACGCCGGTGCCGACGCCGCCGACGCCGGTGCCGTCGACGTCGCCGTCGCCCGGCGCGACGACGAACCAGTCGGCCTGGGCGAGCGCCAGTAACGACCTCCACTGGGACTCGCGCCTCGCCATCGTCGTCGGCTAGCCATCCGGCGAAGAGCCATCCGCGCCCGATTCAGGGGCTCTAACATGCGCTCATGAGGACGCTGATCAGCAACGGCACAGTGGTCAATGGCGATGGCTCGACCCAGGCAGATGTGCTGGTCGACGGCGAGACGATCGCCGCCGTGGGGAGCGGGCTTGCCGGGACGGATCTCGCCGCGGGCGTGGAGCGGACCGTCGACGCCGGGGGCAAGTGGGTGATCCCGGGCGCCATCGACGTACATACGCACATGGAGCTGCCCTTCGGCGGCACGTTCGCCAAGGACACCTTCGAGACCGGCTCGCGTGCCGCGGCCTTCGGCGGCACCACGACGATCCTCGACTTCGCCGTCCAGCCCAAGGGCAAGGCCCTGCGCGAAGGGCTGGACACGTGGATGGCCAAGGCGGAGGGCAACACCTGCATCGACTACGGCTTCCACATGATCATGTCGGACGTCACCGACGCGACGCTGAAGGAGATGGACACGCTGGTCGGTGAAGGGATTACCGACTTCAAGCTGTTCACCGCCTACCCGGGCGTCTTCCTGTCCGACGACGCCTCGATCTTCCGCGCCATGCAGCAGACCGAACAGAACGGCGGCCTGATCATGATGCACGCGGAGAACGGCCCGGTCATCGACGTTGTCGCCAACGCGCTCGCCGATTCGGGCAAGACCGACCCGTACTACCACGGCGTGGCGCGCTACGCGGTCTTCGAGGGCGAGGCGACCAACCGCGTCATCCGCCTGGCGGAAGCGGCCGGCGTGCCCGTGTACATCGTCCACCTCTCGGCACGCGACGCGCTCGACGCGGTCCAGGCGGCCCGCGATCGCGGCTCGATGGCCTTCGCCGAGACGTGCCCGCAGTACCTGTTCCTGTCGCTCGACGACATGGGCAACGGCTTCGAGGGCGCCAAGTTCGTGTGCTCACCGCCGCTCCGTCCCGCCGACCACCAGGCCGCGCTGTGGCAGGGCCTGGTCAAAGACGACCTGCAGGTCGTGTCGACCGACCATTGCCCCTTCGACTTCGAGGGCCAGAAAGATCTGGGCCGCGGCGATTTCCGCAAGATCCCCAACGGCCTGCCCGGCGTCGAGGAACGCGTCGACCTGCTGCACGACGGCGGGGTTGCCAGCGGCCGTTTCTCACGGGAGCGCTGGGTGGAGATCATCTCCGCCGCGCCAGCGCGCATGTTCGGCCTGGCCGGGCGCAAAGGTGTCGTGGCGGCTGGTGCCGACGCCGACATCGTCATCTACGACCCCCAACGCCGGCACACGCTGTCGGCCAGGACCCACCACATGAACGTCGACTACTCGTGCTACGAGGGCCGCTCGATCGTGGGTGGCTCGGATGTGGTCATGTCACGCGGACGCGTGGTGGTGGACCACGGGGAGTGGCTGGGTGAGAAGGGTTGGGGTCGGTTCCTGCGCCGCAAGACGGCGCGCGAGTATCTCAAGTAGTCGGTGGCAGTCTCTCAAGGGAGGTATCCGGGATGAAGCACTTCCAGTACGCGTGGGTGCGCGACGACACGCAGGTTGCGGCCTTCTTCAGCCACGCGCAGGGGCCCAACCTGATCCAGGAGCTGTCGCAGGTGCTGGGCCCGTCGCTGATCGTGCCGCAATCGTCGGAGTGGGTGCTCAGCCTCAACAAGCAGACGCTCAACGTGCC
Source organism: uncultured Anaerolineaceae bacterium (assembly GCA_964610835.1). Taxonomy (GTDB): domain Bacteria; phylum Chloroflexota; class Limnocylindria; order Limnocylindrales; family CSP1-4; genus JALYGJ01. The sequence goes on from CAZSWK010000146.1 coordinate 1,937, forward strand.
CTACTTCTGTGGCCTGCTGGGCGATCGCGGCTGGGAGCTGGTGGCAGTCTCGACCGTGCCCGGCATGGGCGTGCCGGCGACCACGATGTACTTCAAGAAGACGGCCGAGGGCTAGGCAGCCATTAGATTCGCGACCGCATGACGCTCGAGGCGATCTACGGGGACTGGCGCCTGTACAACGAGCTCGTCACGGACGCCCTTCGGGGCATGTCGGAAGAAGAGCTGGCGCTGCGGGCGCCGTCCAGCGATCCGGACTCGAGCACGAGCTGGCCGATCTGGGCAATAGCCGGCCACACGGCCGGCACACGCGTCTACTGGCTGTGCACGGTCATCGGCGAACCGGGCGCCGACACGACGCCCTTCACCGATCCTTCCGGAATGGGCTGGGAGGACGACCTCGACCATCCGCGCTCAGCGGAGGAACTGGTCATGGCCTGGACCACGACATGGGCCGTCGTCGAGCGCCTGCTTGCGACCTGGACGCCAGCCATGCTCGACGAGTCCGTGCAGCGCGGCCAAGGTGACTCGGTGGTGCACTTCACCAGGCGCTCGCTCCTCATGCGCATGATCACCCACGAGGCGTACCACGCCGGTGAGATCGCCATGATCCAGGGCATTCACGGCCGGCCACAGATCGACCTGTGGCCGCCGCGCTTCCACACGATTGAGGCTGCCCGGGAGCGTGCCGGGCGCTGATCAGCGCGTCGGTACGAGCACCGTCCATTCCTGGGTCAGGACCGGCTCATTGCCCTGCCGCGTGGTGGTGATGCGCAGCGTCAGGTAGCCGCGGTCGGGGTGGCTGCGCGACGGGCGCACCCCGACGACCTCCGCCTGCGCGCGCAGCCGATCTCCCGGCCGAATCGGCTTCAGGTAGCGCAAGTTATCGACGCCCACGCCCACCACCGGGGCACCGCCAAAGATGTTCGAGTGGACAACCAGCCGCATGGTCACCGACAGGCTGTGCCAGCCGCTGGCGATGATGCCGCCGAACATCTCGCGGGCCGCCACGTCCGGGTCGAGGTGGATCGGCTGCGGGTCGTACTCCGACGCATAGGCGTGAATGCGCTCGGATGTCATCTCATAGTCCTCGTCGGCGGCAAACACCTGCCCGACGGCGAAGTCCTCGAAATAGCG
>CAZSWK010000147.1:0-3040 GCA_964610835.1 uncultured Anaerolineaceae bacterium
GCCTGCGCTACACCATCCACCCCGTTGCCGGCGGCCTGCTGACGACGCGTCAGCTAGCGACCGGGCTGATCGTGCTGGGCGCCGTCGGCCTGGCCATCGTCGCCTACTTCACGGTCGTCCGTGGACCAACGGCCCTCATCTTTGCGCTGGCCGGCATCGCGCTGCTATTCATGTACGACGCCTCGCCCGTGCCGCTCAAGAGCATCGGCCTGGGCGAGGTCGCCAGCTTCCTGGTGTGGGGCCCGTTGATGGTCGGCGGCGGCTACTTCGTGATCAGCGGCCAGCTTTCGGCCACGCCCTTCCTGGCGTCGATCCCGTACGGCCTGGGCGTGGCCTCGATCCTGATCGGCAAGCACATCGACCAGCGCGACTTCGATCGCGAGCACAGGCTGCGTACGCTGCCCGTGGTCCTCGGCGAGCGGGTCACGCGCCTGCTCAACGGCACGGTCATCGCCGGCATCTACGTCGGCGTGGCGGCGCTCGTGCTGACCGGCACGATCAGCGTCCTTGCCGCGATCGTCGTGGTTGCCCTGCCCCGCGGCCTGCACGCCCTGGCGGTTATGGCCAAGCCGCGCCCGGCCGAACCCCCGCCCGGCTACGTGGGCTGGCCCCTCTGGTATCACCGCGTCTGCCTGGTTCACAACCGACTCTTCGGCTGGGCCTACATCGGCGGCCTGGCCCTCGGCGCAGTCTTCGGCCTCCGCCTGCCGTTCTAGAGGTGGGCCACGTCGTCGGCCGGGAGGCAAGGCCGCTGATCGGGACCAGTTGGAAGATGAACCTGACCCGTGCCGAGGCGGAGACCTGGCTGCGTCAGCTGCAGCAGCACAACCGATGGGGAGAACGCACCGTCTTTGTCCTGCCGCCTTTCACCGCCATCGATCTCGCCCGTCACGAGCTCGCCGGCTCGGGCATCCTGTATGGAGCGCAGAACGTCCACCACAGGGACTGGGGCGCCTTCACGGGCGAGATCTCGGCGCCAATGCTGGCCGCACTCGACTGTCGCATCGTCGAGGTAGGACATTCGGAGCGACGGCGCTACCAGGGCGAGGACGACACGCTCATCGGGCTCAAGGTCGCGGCCATCCTGCGCCACGGCATGTGGCCGCTGGTATGCGTCGGTGAGTCCGGCCCGCAGCGCGACGCCGGCAGGTCAGGCGAGGTCGTGACCGGACAGCTCGATCTGATCCTCGGCCGGCTATCCAACGAAGACGCTCTGAACACCCTGGTCGCCTACGAGCCATGGTGGGCAATCGGCGCAGGCGCGATCGCCGCGCCACTTCAACACGTCGCGCGACTGCATGGGCTGATCCACGGCTGGCTATCGCGCCGTTGGGCGGACGGCGCACAAGTCCCGGTGCTGTACGGCGGCAGCGTCGATGAGGCTAACGCGACCCAGCTGCTGGCGACACCGGGCGTCGACGGCCTGTTCGTCGGGCGCGCCGCATTGGACGCGCAGGTATTTGCCAGGATCGCCGGCGCTGGTCTCGCGAGCGGCTAGCGCGCCAGCTCCTGCTCCTCAACGGCGCTGATCTTGGACACCTTGCGTGCCGAGTTGCCGCCCTGGAAATCGCTGCCCAGCCACGCCTGGAGCACCGTCTTGGCCGCCTCGGGGCCGATCACGCGCGAGCCCATGGTGATGATCTGGGCGTCGTTGCTCTTGCGCGCCCGCTCTGCCGAATAGGCGTCATGTACTGTCGCCGCGCGTATGCCGCGCACCTTGTTGGCGGTGATGGCCATGCCCAGGCCGGTGCCGCACACGAGGATGCCGCGTTCGAACTTGCCGTCGCGGACCTCGCGCGCGACCGCCACCGCGATGTCGGGGTAATCGACCGGCGTCTCATCGCGCGCGCCGAGGTCGACGAACTCGATGCCCAGCTCGGTCAGATACTCGGCCAGGACGTTCTTGAGTGGCAGGCCGATGTCGTCACTGCCCAAAGCGATTCTCGTGGCCTGCCCTCCTCTGCTGGATGACGATAGGGCGCCGCTGGGGCGGGCAACCTTGTGTTCTGCCGACAAGAACAGAGCCACGCGGTGCCCAGCGCCGGAGGCTAACGATAGATGAGGCTGACGATAAATGTTGACTAGCCGGATCGCGCGCCCCCTAGAATCAGTTTGTTCGGCGTGCGCGAACATAACGCCCTGAAACATAGCCAGCGCAAATAGGCTCGTCGACAGGCTGCGCGTGCAGGTGACCGGACTCGATCAGGAAGTCAAGAACCTGTCGGGTGGCAACCAGCAGAAGGTGGTGGTGGCCAAGAACCTGGCCGTACGGCCGTCGATCCTGCTGCTCGATGACCCAACGGTGGGCGTGGACATCGGTGCCAAGGGCGAGATTCTGATGCACGTGCGCGAGTTGGCGGCGAGCGGGCACGGCATCGTACTCGTGAGCTCGGAGTTCGCCGAGCTGAGCGGGGTGGCCGACCGCGTGTTGGTCATGAGGGACGGCCGGGTGCGCGGGGTCCTGGACCGTGCTGCGGGTGACGATCTATCGGAAGAGGCACTCTCGAGGGCGGTTCAGCAGTAGGTCGGCCCGCCGGCCCTCAATGCATGCCGCGGCCGCCGGCCACGATCAGCAGCTCGCCGGTGATGAAGGATGCGTCGGCCGAGGCCAGGAAGGCTGCCGATGCGGCGATATCCTCCGGCGTCCCCCAGCGCGGTCTCGTCCAGGATCTTCTGGTGCGTCTCGGGGTCGATCTCCTCGAGCATGTCGGTCCTGATCCAGCCGGGGCAGATGGCATTGACGGTGATCTTCGGTCCCAGGGCCAGGGCCATCGCCTTGGTCAGACCGTTCATGCCCGCCTTGGAGACGACGTACTCGGTGAAGCGCATCGCCGACGGGTGGTAGAGGCCCGAATTGGACGACATGTTGATGATCGTGCCGCCACCCTGCTCGAACATCGGTAGCGCGACCGCCTTGGAGCACAGGTAGGCGCCCTTGAGGTTGACGTCGATGGTCCGATCCCAGTCTTCCTCGGTCGTCTCGAGCACTCCCTTGGCCACGTGCACGCCGGCGTTGTTGACGAGTATGTCGACCCGCCCG
>CAZSWK010000148.1:0-2970 GCA_964610835.1 uncultured Anaerolineaceae bacterium
GCCGGCGGTAGGCGTTCGCCTCACCGATATCCATCGCCTGCGTGCCGGCGGCCACAGCCTCATCCCACTCGCCGGCTACGAACCGCGCCTCGGATTCGATATATGCGGTCCATGCGACATCTTCGAGGTATCCGTGCGCAGTCGCGATCTCTCTGGCGCGCTGGATGGCGGGGATGACTTCGGGAGCGTGGTCGTCGATCTGCATCGCGGCGGCATTGACCGCCGCGCTGATCGCCTCCTTCCAGGCACCCTGGTCGAACGCGGAGCGCTCGAGCGCCGCCCAGTCGGCAAGTTCGGGACGGCCACTCTCCGCGCGCATCGCCGCAAGCGCGCTCTGGGAATGCAGCTGCGTCCTTCGGTCGGACGATAGGGCAGCCAGCTCCTTGGCCTGCTCGAGCTCCGCCTCGATCTCGGCCGACCCCCCGCGCGAACCCATCGCCCCCAGGGCTCGCGCAATGAGCAGTTTGGCGAGTGATCCGGGATCATTCGACGCGAGCTGCTCGCCACCGATCTCCTCCATCACCCGGTCGGCGAGCTTCTCCGAGTCGGCGAAGCGGAGCTGCTGGTACATCACCCCGGACAGCGCGGCAGTGGCTCGGGCGAGCCCCGAGCGGGCCGCCTCGAATGCCGAGCCAGCGGACACGGTCAGCGCGTCGGAACTCGGCAGCAGCCGTGCGAATGCCTTGCCGCCCGGCACGCTCGCCAGCGCGGCACGCGCCTCGGCCATTCCGGCGTCGAGCTCGGCCATGCCGGAACGGAGTTCGTCGGCGCCCTGCGCCAGCTCCTGCTTGACCTCGCGCGACGCGGCATCGAGCTCGCCCTTTGCCTCGGCCATCGCCTCGCGGTACAGCTCCATCGACTGCTCGTAGGCGTGCGCGCCCTCGTCCATGTCCGCGGCGAAGGCGGTCGCGTCGGCCAGCTGCTCCCACAGGCGCGCCAGGCTGAACTTCGATTCGCCCGGAGTGAGGTCGATCGCGCGGCGGAAAAGCTGGCGCGCCGCGTCGTGGGCGGAGACTGCGAGCGTGCTCTTGCCGGCCCGCTCGTACCACTCGGCGGCGAGGCGCTGCGCGGTCGCGCGATCGACGCCCTCGTCGACCTCGCGGGCGAGTGCCGGTGCGCTCTCGAGTGCGGCCGCGTAGTGCCCCGCAATCTGGTCGGCAAGCTCACCGCTGCGCTCGCCGGCGGCGGCTTCCAGCCAGCGTGCCAGGCGGACGTGCAGTCGCGCCCGTTCGGCGCGCGCGAGGCTGGCGTAGCCGGCGTCGCGCAGCAGGGCGTGGCGGTAGGCATATGCCTCGCCAAGCAGCGCTTCGGCCTGCGGGCCAACGACCAGCTCGCGCCGACGTAGCGGATCGAGGCCGGTGCGCGCATCCACGCCGAGCGACTCGAGGGCGCCCGTCGGGAAGCGCCGGCCGGCCACCGAAGCCCGGCGCGCGACGAGCCGCGCGTCGGCCGGCAGGTCGTCGAGCTGCGCCGCGTAGATCGATTGCACGCTGGCCGGCAGCGCGACTTCTTCGGCCGGCACCGTCAGATGCCAGCGGCCATCGTGCTCGGCAAGCGTGCCCACGCTCACCCACGCGCGCAACAACTCCTCGATGAACAGGCAGTTGCCGTCTGACCGCTGCGCGATCTGTTCCACGAGCGCGTTCGGGAGGCTGTCGCCGACGAGCGCATGCACCAGGTCACGCGCGGCCGTCGGCGCCAGGGTCGTCAGCTCGATGGAATGGTGCCCACTCTGCGGATCCGCGGCAGCCCAGTCGGGACGCGCCTCGAGCAAAGACGGCCGCGCGGTGGCCAGCAGCAGGCGTCCGCGCCCGGCCGCAGGCCGCCGTGCCGCGGCGAAGTCGACGAACGCGAGCACGTCGCCGCCGGCCCAGTGGACGTCCTCGACGAGCCACACGGCCGGACGGCCGGCGGCGAGCGCGTCGAACGCGTCGAGCCACGCGGCGAAGAGCACGTCGCGTTCCTGGCGCTGGCCGTCGCGCGGTTCGACCTCGGGCGGCCAGATAACGGCCAGCGCCGCATCGGCGACGACCCGTGCGCGCTCGGCCGGCGCCCCCGTGGCCGCCAGGTGATCGAGCAGAAGGCGTCGCGCGGATGACTCGTCGGTCAGGCCCGAGTCGGCCGGCGACAGCGCGTCGAGCAGGAGGCGGGCGATCGGGTCGAAGGGCGACAATGCGTCTGGCTTGGCGCGCGTACGCAGCACCGGCGGGGTGGGCTCGGCGCTGGCCAGTCGGTCGGTCAACTCGTGTAACAGGCGCGACTTGCCGACGCCCGGCGGAGCGATCACCAGCCAGCGCTCCACGCCGCCGGTGGCAACGCGTTGGTAGGCCGCCTCGAGTTCACCCAGCTCCGCTTCGCGGCCGAGCGTCGGCGCGCGCAGCGAGCCCATCGCCTGCTCGCGCGACGCCTCCGAGCGCAGCGTCGTCACCAGCCACGCCGGCACCGGCTCAGCCTTGCCCTTAAGGTGAAGCGGGTCGACGCGCTCGAGCTCGGCCGCATCGGCCACGGCCAGGGACGTGTCTGCGCCCACGAGCACGCGCCCCGGCGGTGCCGCAGTCTGCAGCCGCGCGGCCGTGTTGACCGTGTCGCCGGTGACCCGTCCCTCGTCGGCGCCGGCGGTCGCGATCACCGCCTCGCCGGTGTTGATGCCGACGCGCAGGCGCAGGACGTCCTCGTCGAGGCCCAGGCGCGCCCCGATCTGTTCGATGGCGTGAGTAAGAGCGAGGCCGGCGGCGACCGCCCGCCGGGCATCGTCCTCGTGCACCCGCTCGGCACCAAACACGGCCATCGCCGCATCGCCGATGAACTTCTCCAGCCGGCCACCCCAGCGGCCAACGGTCTCGCGCACCGCGCCGAAGTAGGCGTCCTGGATGGTCGCCACGTCCTCTGCGTCGAGCTGCTCGGAGAGCGACGTGAAGCCGACCAGGTCGGCGAACAGGACGGTGACGATGCGCCGTTCGAGCGCCGGAT
>CAZSWK010000149.1:0-2909 GCA_964610835.1 uncultured Anaerolineaceae bacterium
GCCGAGCTGGCACAACTCGAGGAGCGCCTCACGGCCGACGCGGCGCGACTGATCACCCTGACGGGGCCGGGCGGCATCGGTAAGACCCGCCTGGCGCTGCGTGCCGCTGCGGACGTGTTGCCCACCTTCGCGGATGGCGCGACGTTCGTGGACCTCTCCGCCGCGACCGGTCTGGCCGCTGTGCTGCTGGCAACTGCCCGCTCGTTCGGCATCGCCGACCGCAGCGAACAGGAGCTGATGACCGAGATCGTGGCCAGGCTGCGCGACCAGCAGCGGCTGGTCGTCATGGACAACTTCGAGCAGGTCATCGAGGCCGCGCCGGCGATTGCCACCATCCTCGCCGAGTGTCCGCGGGTGAAGGTCCTGGTCACCAGCCGGGAGCCACTCCACGTACGTGGCGAGCACGTCTTCCCGGTCCAGCCCCTGGGCCTGCCCGACGATGTATCGGGTTCACGCTCCGCGGAGAGGATGTCGAAGTTCGAAGCCGTCCAGCTCTTCGTCGAGCGTGCCCAGGCCGTCCGCCCGGACTTCAGCCTGACCGATGAGAACGCCGGCGCGGTCGCGGAGATCTGTCGCCGCCTCGACGGGCTGCCGCTGGCAATCGAGCTGGTCACGGCACGCGTTGCGATCTTCTCGCCGCAGAAGCTCCTCGAACGCCTCACCAGCCGGCTGGACCTGTTGAAGGGCGGCGCCCGGGACCTGCCCGAGCGGCAGCGCACTCTGCGCGGAACCATCGAGTGGAGCTACGAGTTGCTGGAGCAGGAGGAGCGCAAGCTGCTCGCCCTGGTATCGGTCTTCGACGGCGCCGAGTTCGAGGCGATCGAGGCAGTGGTGGACAGCCTCGACGGCGATGTTGGCCAGCTCGATCTGGTCGACGGGCTGGCGTCTCTCGCCGACAAGAGCCTGGTTCGCCGGCAGGAGTTCGACGGTACCTCTCGCTTCAGCATGCTCGAGACGATCCGCGAGTACGCGAGCGGGCAACTCGAGGGCGACCGTGACCTTGCCCGATCGGTACGGGAAGCACACGCGAACTACTACATGCGCCAGGCCGCCCTCCAGGCGGGCCGCCTCGCGGGGCCTGAGCGCGAGGGCGCCCTCGCAGTCCTGGTTGCCGAACGGCGCAACTTCGCGGCCTGCTGGCGCCACCTGGTTGAGCAGCGCGACATGGAGCGGCTCGACCGCCTGATCGACTCGCTGTGGCCCCTGTACGAGGCGAAGGGCTGGTATCGGGGCATGCTCGAAATGGGTGCGGAGATGCTCGAAGTGCAGGCCACCGCGCCCGCCACGCCCGAGCGCGCGCGTGCCGAGATCGCCCTGCGCATGAGCATGGCCCGCACGCTCTCGGCCATGGAGGGCTTCACGCCGGCGGTCAAGGAAGCCTACGACCGCGCCATCGAACTCTTTGGCGGAGACGACGAGGCCCCGGAGCTGCTCCCGGTTCTGCGCGGCTTGTCTTCCTTCTACATGTATCGCGCCGAGTTCGGCAAATCGGCCGAGATAGGCCGCAGGATCCTGGCGATCGCCGAGGCCGAGGATGACGACAACATGCGCCTCGAGGGCCGGCTCATGGTCGGCACCAACCTGGCCTTCGTGAATGAGCTGCAGCCTGGCCTCGAGATGCTGGAGGCGGCCATCGCGGGTTTCGAATTGCACCCCTATCGCGCCGACCGCTATCGCTCGGGCAACGATCCGCGAGTTTCCGCGCTGACAACATCGGGCTTCATTCTGTGGCTGGTCGGCAGGATCGACGAGTCACTGGCGCGGGCGCGGCGGGCGCTCGAGGTCGCCGCGGAACTGGCGCATCCGCCGAGCATCGCGTACGCAGGACACCACGCGGGCCTGCTGCACTTCATGCGTGCAGAGCCCGAACAGCTGCGCGCACATGCGCATGAGGTGCTGGAGATCGCCGAAGCGGAAGACCTGGAGATCTGGCGCGCGATCGCGACAGCCATGCTGGGCGCCGCGACAGCCGGCCTGGGCCAGGCAGAGGAGGGCCTGGCTGGGATCGAGGAAGGCATGGCGCTCTATCGCGGTCTCAAGACGCCACCCGTCTTCTGGCCGATGCTGCTCCACGTCCGGGCGTGGGCCTGCGGTCGGGCTGGTCGTGCGCGCGAGGGCCTGCAGTTTGTCGAGGAAGCGATAGCGCTGGGCGGTAACGGGGGACCCTTCGTCGGAGAACTGCACGTGCTGAGGGGCGACCTGCTCGGTGGCGACGGTGGGCAGCTTGGTGGTCCTACTCCTGAACGCGTGGCTGCCTATGAGCTCGCCTACCGGCTGGCGACCGAGGCTGGGACCATGACTCCGGCGCTGCGCGCCGCCACTCGCCGGGTACAGATGCTGGCCGGTGGCGCGGACGACGATGCGCTCGTGCGCTCGCTCGCCGTTCTGTACGGCTCGTTCACCCAGGGCTTTGACACCGCCGCCCTCATCGAGGCGCGCGACGTGCTGGTGGAGCGTGGCGTGCAGCAGGCGTCACAGTAGGCGACTGAGGAGCTCGGCCACCGGGGCCTCTGCTACGCTGCCAGACGCGCGCGCCCGTAGCTCAGTGGATAGAGCGGGTGGCTTCGGACCATCAGGTCGCGGGTTCGAATCCTGCCGGGCGCGCTCTCTGACGGAACCTGGCCGTCTCGGGTTCAGATGACCTCTGGCACTGGCATCGTGATGTCCACGTCATCAGGGTGACAGCACTGTTCGTCTGGAGGCACCAGGTGTTTGCCCGCATCGTGTCTTGGCTGATCACCGCACTGTTGGTTGTCGGCTGCTCGGTTGTCTACAAGGCTTCGAACCCGCAGGACTGCTGCAGTTATCCGCCGACGCCTTGGCCGGGCGGCATCAGCCAGCAGCAGGCCGAGCAGCGGGCGCTGGCGTTGGTGCCGACGACCGGATCATCGGCACCCGCTGTTGTCTGG
>CAZSWK010000150.1:0-2870 GCA_964610835.1 uncultured Anaerolineaceae bacterium
CCGGCTATTTGCCGGACCATTCCAGCCAGGCGGACGCGGTTTCCGTCAGTTGCGGTGAATCGGCGGCAAACGGAGGAAGATGCGGCCTTGCCCCGGACCCGCTGCGGCCATTTGCCGGAAACGACGGAAAACGACCGCCCGTAGCGTCACCTCACCCAGCGTGATGCGTGGGCCGCATCGCCCGCGACCATTCCCTGGAGAAACCCGCGCGCGAACGGCCGGCCCGGACTGGGTTTGCCCTGAGAATCGGCCGAATCTGATGCGCTGCCCGCATCGCGCGCGGGCGTCTTGCCCGCGTCTTGCCCGCATATTGCCGGCATCACGGAGGTCGGGCGGCGCGGGTACCCCGGCCTAGACGACCGGCTCGAAGCGGAAGCGGTCGCGATCGACCGTGAAGTGGCCAACGGGCTGGCGCGGCTCGTGCGACAGCACGACCGTCCAGCCCTCTTCCGCCGCACGCCGGAAGAGCGTCGCCTTCACCTCGACCGAAGTCAGTGGGAAGTCGTCAAACGACGGTACCCAGCGCGGATTCGCGCTCCACGGGCGCATGCACAGGTCACCGAAGAAGCCGACCGTCCGACCACCCGGCCCCCGAACCACTACCGCCTGGTGGCCACCGCTGTGCCCGCCGGTGCGCACGACCGACACGCCGGGCAGGACCTCCTCGTCGCCATCGGCCGACTCACCCCTCCCCCACGGCTCGACCAGTCGCAGGTCGTCCTGATCGTAGGAAGCCTGCAGCCGCAGGTTGGTGCCCAACGCGAACTTCCATTCGTCCGCCTGCGCCACCACGCGGGCGCGGGTGAAGGCGCGTCCGCCATCGGCCGTCAACAGGCCACCGGCATGGTCAAAATGCAGGTGGCTGAGGGCCACGATGTCCACCGCAGCGGGGTCGAAGCCGGCCTCGCGCAGCGACGGCAGGATGGGCCTGCCGGCCACTCCCCGCTGAGCGCGGTGACGCTCGTCCATCCGCTCACCGACCCCGGTTTCGATCAGCACGCGGCCGCCCGGTGTCTCGACCAGCAGGCAGTTCAGCGCCTGGTTGAGCGTCGAGTTGGGGTTGATCTCCGCCGCGACCAGCCGCTCCCACATCGTGCGCGGCACGGGGCCAAAGGCCGCGCCCGCGTCGGTCGTGAACGTGCCCGCCTGGATGAGCGCGATCTTCACGCCACCGCCCAGTTCGGCGTGCCAATCGACAGACTCGTTGATGGCCATCAGCGCTTGGGACCGCCCCTGGACACCGCCGGCCGGTCGGCCTCGAAGTCCTTGAAGAACTGCGACTCGGTAGGCGTCGACTGGCCCTGGTACTTGGAGCCGAGCTCGCGCGAGCCGTACGGCCGCTCTACGGGACTGGACATGCGGTAGAAGGAGATCTGGCCGATCTTCATACCGCGGTACAGGGCGATGGGCAGGTTGGCCACGTTCGACAGCTCGAGCGTCAGGTTGCCCTTCCAGCCCGGGTCGACGTAGCCCGCCGTCGAGTGGATCAGCAGCCCCAGCCTCCCCAGGCTCGACTTGCCCTCGATGCGCCCGACGAGGTCGTCGGGCAGCTCGACCCACTCCAACGTCTGCCCCAGCACGAACTCGGTCGGATGCAGGATGAACGGCTCATCCCCGCCGATCGACACCAACTCGGTCAGGTCGGGCTGTGGCGCGCGGACGTCGATGTAGGGATAGCGGTTGTTGCGGAAGACGCGGAAGTCGGCGTCGAGATGCAGATCGACCGACGACGGCTGCAGGCAACTCGCATCGTAGGGGTCGATGCGTACGCGACCCGCCTGCATGGCGGCGCGGATGTCACGGTCGGACAGGACGGCCATCGGTGCCGATTATCGACGACCGGGGTGGGTCAGCGCTTGGGGTAGCGCTTGCCTCCCGACCCGCCGCCGACGCCTCCGCCGGCAGGCGGCGATTCCACCTCACGCTCGATCTCCTCGCGCTCGGCGAGCAACGAGTTGACCTCGCGCTGCAGCTCCTCGATGTTCTCGTAGCTCTGGTACACGCTGGCGAAGCGGATGTAGCCGATCTGGTCGAGCTCGCGCAGCTTGTCCATGGCCGCCTCGCCGATCAGGCGCGAGGGCACCTCCGACAGCCCACGCGAGCGCAGGGCGGCCTCTATCTCCTCAGCCGCCTTCTCCGCGGCGTCCACCGGCACCGGCCGGCGGGTGAGCGCCTTGGCCAGTCCCGAGGCCAGCTTGTCACGATCGAATTCCTCGCGCCGCCCGTCACTCTTGAGCACGGCCAGGCGCGCCGACTCGATGCGTTCATAGGTGGTGAACCTGGTGGCGCACAGGTTGCATTCGCGGCGGCGGCGGATGGCCCCGTCGTCGATGTCGCGCGAGTCGACCACGCGCGTGTCGCGTTCCCCACAGTTCGGGCAGCGCACCGGCGGCAACCTCCCTTCCACCACAACACCTGGTGGTTCGAGCCAAGAGTACCACTAGATACGGGGTGCAAGCCACGCGGCCGCGCAACCGCGACAATCACGTCGATGTTCGGCTACGACATGACAGCGGTCCAGATCATCGGCTACGCGGCGACGGCCATCCTGTGGGGAGCGGCCATCGTGCGCCACGTGGTCGACTGGCGGCTGGTGGCACGCGGCCTGCGCAACGGCCTCATCGTGGCCGTCGTGGTCTTCGCCGCTTTCGCCGCGATCATCGCGCTCGGCTACGGCGACATCGTCCTGGCGCTTACGCTGGGCGCGGCCCTGGGCTGGGGCTTCCTGTGGCTGGGCGGCACGCTCATGCCGATCGGGCTGCTGGCCCGCGGCAAGGACTCGTGGGTGCTCTACGGCGCCTGGGGTGCCGTACCGGTCATCGTCGCGAGCGTGGGCTTCGCCCTGGCCGCGATCCGCGCGGCACCAACCA
>CAZSWK010000151.1:0-2800 GCA_964610835.1 uncultured Anaerolineaceae bacterium
GCACTTCACTTGCACCTTCATCGGGAAGTGGTGTTGGCCGACAGCTAGGCGAGCAGCAGCTCCGCCAGTTCGACCGCGTTGGTCGCCGCACCCTTACGCAGGTTGTCCGCCACGACCCAGAAGGCGAGCCCGCGACCATCAGGGAGTGACACGTCCGTCCTGATGCGGCCCACGTAGATCTCGTCACTGCCGGCCGCCTCGGTCGCCAGCGGATAACGGTGGGCGGCCGGCTCGTCGACCACCACCACCCCGCGCACGGCCGCAAACAGGTCGCGCGCCTGCGTGGGCGTGATCGGCCGCTCGATCTCCACGTGCACCGCCTCCGAATGGCTGGTGAAGACCGGTACGCGCACCGCCGTGCACGAGACCGGCAGGTCGGGCAGGTGCAGGATCTTGCGGCTCTCGGCGACGACCTTCCACTCCTCGCGCGTGTAGCCGTTGTCCATGAACGTGTCGATCTCCGGCAGCGCATTGAAGGCGATCGGATGCGGGTAGACGCCGGCCACCTTGGGCCGTCCGGCGACGTGCGCCTCGATCTGCGCCGTCAACTCGTCCACCGCGTCGGAGCCGGTGCCCGACACCGCCTGGTAGGTGTCGACGATCACCCTTCGCAGGCCGGCCGCGTCGCGCAGCGCGGCGAGTAGCGGGGCCAGCTGCATGGTCGAGCAGTTGGGGTTGGCGACGATGCCGTGATTCCAACCCAGGTCCTCCGGGTTGACCTGGCTGACGACCAGCGGGACCTCCGGATCCATGCGCCAGGCCGACGAGTTGTCGATCACCACCGCGCCCTTGGCCGCGGCCGCGGGCGCCAGCTCGCGCGAGACAGCGGCACCGGCGGAGAAGAGGGCGATGTCCACGCCGGCGAAGGCAGCGGGCGTGGCTTCGGCAACCGTGAACTGTCGGCCGCCGGCTTTCAGCTGATCGCCAACCGATCTACCCGAAGCCAGCGCACGAATCTCGCGGGCGGGAAACCTGCGCTCGATCAGCACCTGCAGCATCGTCCGGCCGACCAGGCCCGTTGCGCCCACCACGGCCACGACCGGCGCATGCCCACGCGCCCGACTGCTCACGCCTTCTCCAGCTCGAACGCGCGGTGCAGCAGACGCGCCGCGGTGGCCAGCTGACTGCTCTCGATCAGGCACGTTATGCGGATCTCCGACGTGGTGATCATCTCGATGTTGATGCCCGCCTCGCCGAGCACGGCGAACATGCGCGCCGGATAGGTGGGCGCGTTGTGGATGCCGGTGCCCACGATGCTCACCTTGGCCAGGCCCGACGCCACGGCCAGGTCGCGCGCGCGTAACTCGGGCAGGCGCGCACGCAGCAGTCGTTCGGCGGCCGGCAGGTCCGTCTCGGTGACGATGAACGACAGGTCCGCGGCGCCGTCGTGGCCCACGTTCTGGATGATCCCGTCGACCGGGATGCCGGCCTCCGCGAGCGGCGCGAAGACCTCCGCCGCCATGCCCGGCCGGTCGGCCAGGTCGAGCAGCGTGACCTTGGCCATGCCGTCATCGGTGGCAATGCCGCGGACCTTCTGGCGTGCCTCCATGGGCATCTCGGTTATCGACGTTCCTCCTTCTGCGCCCGACGAATGGCGGACCTGAACCTCCAGCCCGTGCACCCAGGCCAGCTCGACCGATCTAGTCTGCAGCACCCTGGCACCCTGGTGGGCCAGCTCGAGCATCTCCTCGTAGCTGATCGCCGGCAGGCGATGGGCCTCGGGCACCAGGCGCGGGTCGGCCGTGTACACGCCGTCGACGTCGGTGTAGATGTCGCAGCGATCGGCACCGAGCGTGATGGCCAGGGCAACGGCGCTCGTATCGGACCCGCCGCGGCCCAGCGTGGCGACCTCCGTTCCGGCCGTGCCCTGGAAGCCGGCCACGATCACCACCCGTCCGGCATCCATCTCCTGGCGCACCCGCGCCGGTTCGACGCCGGTTATGCGTGCGCGACCGTGCGTCGCGTCGGTGATGATGCCGGCCTGCGGTCCGCTCAGGCTGATTGCGTTCACGCCGCGTTCCTGGAGCGCCATGACCAGCAATGCCGCCGAGACCAGCTCGCCGGTGGCCATCAGCAGGTCGAGCTCGCGCGGGTCGGGCTGCGTCGTCACCCGCGCGGCGAGGGCGATCAGGTCATCGGTCGTATCGCCCATGGCCGAGACGACCACCACCAGCGGCTGGCCGTTCGCGCGTTGGCGCGCGATGAGGTCGGCGACGCGGCCGATGTGTTCGGTCGTGGCCAGGCTCGAGCCACCGTACTTGGCGACGATCGGTCTTTGGGCAGGGGCTACGGCCATGGACCGATGATGGCAGGTTGGTCGATGCTGACGTGTCGGCCCCGCCCACCGCCAGCCACGGAGACCACGCGACCGACGGTCGAAGGCTACCCTTGCCGTTGAGCTTGGGACTCGATTCCGAGGCCAATTCGAAGCATGCCAGGAGACGATGGCCAAGGCTGACGTTCTGACCAAGACGCTGACCTTCCTGTTCACCGACGTCGAGGGAAGCACGAAGCTCTGGGAGCTTCATCCGGATTCCATGCGCCGCTCCCTCGGCAGGCACGACACCATCGTGCGTGACGCCATCGAGGCTGCCGGCGGAACGGTCGTCAAGACCATGGGCGACGGTTTCATGGCCGCCTTTGCGTCGTGTCGCGACGGGCTCAATGCCAGCGTCGCCGCGCAACTCGCCCTGGCCGGCGAGGAGTGGCCCGAAACCGGGCCGCTGCAGGTACGCATGGGGATCCACACCGGCGAGGCGACATCGACCGGGCAGGACTATCACGGAACAACGGTCAACCG
>CAZSWK010000152.1:0-2699 GCA_964610835.1 uncultured Anaerolineaceae bacterium
GATACGCTCAACTGACCAGAACAGTTGCCTGACGCCTGATGCGCACAGCGGCTCGAGACCGGCCGATTCCCTGCACAAACCCGGCCCGCAAACGACGATTCGATGGACTTTCCTGCACGAATTGCCCGTAGACGATGCGCTGTGCGCATCAAAGACGGGCGGCAGGCTCGTCGTGCCCGCCTAACGAGTGGGGACTAGCTGCGCACGAGCCACTCCGCGATGTCGCCGGCGGAGGGGATGCGACCGGCGCTGACGACCTTGCCGTCGATCACCAGGCCCGGCGTGCTCATCACCCCGTGGGCGGCGATCTGCTGGTAGTCGGTGACCTTGACGATCTCGGCCTCGACACCGGCCATCGTGATGGCCTCGCGCGCGTTTGCCTCGACGCGCTTGCAGTTGGGGCAACCGGAGCCCAGGACCTCGATGACGCGCATGGTGAACCTCCTTGGCCGAACTAGGCGAGCTGGACTAGCTGAAGAACGTTGAACAGGTAGCCGACGCCCAGGATGCCGGCGACTACGACCGTGATGAACAGGGCGATCAGCGGCAGCCGGATGACGCGGCGCAGGATGATGAACTCGGGCAGGCTGATGGCGACGACGGCCATCATGAAGGCGAGCGTCGTGCCCAGCGGCAGGCCCTTGTCGAGCAATGCCTGGACGATGGGAATGGTGCCCGCGGCGTTCGAGTAGAGCGGCACGGCCAGGACGATCACGATGGGCACGGCGAGCAAGTTCTCGCGGCCGCCTATCTGGGCAATGAGGTCGGTCGGCACGTAGCCATGGACGAGCGCGCCCAGACCGATGCCTATGAGCACGTAGGGCAGGATCTTGCGCACCAGGTCGCGTGTGTAATGCCAGGCATCGAGCACCCGCTGCTCGAGCGTCGGCCGTATCTCGATCGACGTCGTGCCGCCGCCGGCGCGCGTCTCGAGCACCCACGGCTCGACCCAGCGCTCGACATGCAGCCGGCCCAGGATCAGGCCGCCGACGATGGCGACCCCTAGTCCGGCGGCCATGTACGTCAGTGCCACGGCCGGCCCGAACAGGCCCCACAGCAGCACGAGTGCGACCTCGTTGACCATGGGACTGCTGATCAGGAACGCGAACGTCACGCCCATCGGGATGCCGGCCTCGACGAAGCCGATGAACAGCGGCACGGCCGAGCACGAGCAGAACGGCGTGACCACGCCGAAGCCGGCCGCCGCGAGCGTGGCCGGCAGGACGCCGCGCCCGGCCAGGGCGGCGCGCATCCGCTCGGGCGGGAAGTAGCTGCGCACGAAGGTCACCACGGTGACGATCCCGAGCAGCAGCAACAGGACCTTGGGAATGTCGTTGAGCAGGAAGGCGACCGTCTCACCCAGCTGTGACCCGTGCTCCAGGCGGAGCAGGTCGAAGGTCAGCCAGTCGGCCGCCGGCGCATTGACGAACCAGGCGACGAGCCACGCCGCGGCGGCCAATGGCACGGCGAGTCGCAACGGCACCGACGGTCGGCGCTGGTGCAGCGCCAGGACACTCATCCGAGCACGTTGGTCACGGCAGCGAGGGCCGCCGTGCACGCCTCCTCGTCGCGCTCGTAGTAGACGCGGCGCGAGTCACCGGCAACCTGTGCCGGGCGCACCAGGCCCGCATCGCGCAGGCGGGCAAGGTGGTTGCTGACGTTGTTCTGGCGCTCACCAAGGGAACTGGCCAGCTCGCATACGCAGTGCGGGCCATCGCGCAACAGCGCCAGGATCGCGGCCCGATTGCGGTCGGCCAGCAACGTGGCGATCTCCACCGGGTGCGCTACCGGTGGCGGCGCGAGGTCGAGTCGCAGGTCGGGCGGCGAGGCAACGCTTTGGTCGGACATCTCATGCGGAAATGTCTCATTGAGCGCTGAGATATCGAAGGTCCAAAAGACCCGATTCGCCGTGCCAGAGGTCGCACGCGAGCCCTACAACTGTGCGAGTCCGTTACCCTCCGGCGCTCCGAGCACTACCCATACCGATCCGTCGGGCCCAACGGTTGGCCACCAGGGCTGGCTGTTGTCACCCAGCTTGACCGTCTTGAGCTGGTCGGTCACTGGGTCGTAGGCGATGATCGAATCGGTGAACGTCCCGACCCATACCTTGCCGTCGGGCGAGATGGCCACGCCGTAGGCGTTGGATGTCGACAGCTTCTGCTCGGTCATGCCGAAGCTGTCGGGGTTGAGCCGCACCAGCGATCCGGCGGTGGTGGCGAACCAGACCGTTCCCGAACCATCGACGGCGATCCCCGTCGATGCCTCGCCCCCCGGCGTGGGCAGCTCCTGCACCGACCCTGACTGCGGGTCCACCACGCCGACCTGTGCCCCCTGCAGCTCGGTGAACCACACCCGGCCATCGGGCGCGACGGCCAGCCAGTAGGGGATGGCGTTCGCGCTGGCGAGGGCGTACTCATTGAAGTCGCCGCTGGACGGGTCATAGCGCCCGATCTTGCCCACGGCCAATTCGGTGAACCAGATGTCACCGGCGGCGTCGATGGCAATGCCCGACGGGGCGGCAACCGGTGTCGGGACCTGGATCTCCGTGTAGCCACCGGTGGCGGGATCGAACCGACCCAGCGTATTGGACTCCTCCTGGGCGACCCAGATGTTGCCGGCGGTATCCGCCACCGCGCCCATGGAGCTGCGGACCGGATCGGGGAACGTAAGCTCGCGCAGGGTGCGTGTCGCAGGATCCA